>JABEUY010000116.1 GCA_013044175.1 Bacilli bacterium | reverse complement strand
TGAATTTTTACAAAAAGAAATGGGCGTTAAGAAAATCCGCTTCCCAGAAACATCCGGTATCGGCATCAAACCTGTCTCACAAGAAGGAACAGAACGGTTGATTCGCAGTGCCATCGAATATGCGCTTACGCATCATCGTAAGAGTGTGACGATCGTGCATAAAGGCAATATCATGAAGTTCACCGAAGGTGCATTTAAGAACTGGGGTTACGCCCTCGCAGAACGTGAATTTGGCGATAAAGTCTTCACATGGGATGAATACGATCGCATCAAAGCGGATAAAGGCGGCGCTGCTGCTGATGAAGCCCAAAAAGCTGCCGAAGCGGCTGGTAAGATCATCGTAAAAGATACGATTGCCGATATCTTCTTGCAACAGATCTTGACGCGCCCTGCTGAGTTTGACGTCGTAACGACGATGAACTTGAATGGTGACTACATGTCCGACGCGCTTGCCGCGCAAGTCGGTGGTATCGGTATCGCACCTGGCGCTAACATCAACTATGTGACGGGACATGCTGTCTTTGAAGCGACGCATGGTACAGCACCAAAATATGCGAACCTCGATAAAGTCAATCCGGGTTCAGTTATCTTGTCTGGCGTGATGATGCTCGAACATATGGGCTGGCAAGAAGCGGCTGACAACATCGTTAAAGCGCTTGAAACGACGATCAACCAAAAAGTCGTCACGTACGATTTTGCTCGTTTGATGCAAGGCGCTACGGAAGTAAAAACATCCGAATTTGCGGATGCTGTTATTAAGAACCTGTAAGTTTCTTGTTTCTCTTTGTGTGAGTTTTGCGGACGATCTGCATGATGCAGGTCGTCCGTTTGTCATTTTGCCTTCTGTGCTACAATGAACGAAGTGGCACGTAAAGGGGATTTTTTGATGAAAAAATTGTTGCTGATTGACGGCAATAGCGTGCTTTATCGCGCGTTTTATGGTGTAACCTTACTCACAACATCTAAAGGTGTCTATACGAATGCGGTCTATGGATTTGCGATGATGATCATGCAACTGCTCCAAGATGAGCAGCCTTCGCATGTGCTTGTCGCTTTTGATAAAGGGAAGGCGACTTTTCGCCATCAAGAATATGCCGAATATAAAGGGAAACGACAAGAAACGCCCTCAGAGATGCTCGGTCAATTTCAGATGGCACGCGATTTGCTCGGTGCTTTTTCCGTACAATACCTAGACGATGAACGCTATGAAGCGGATGATATCATCGGCATCTATGCCGAACACGCTAAACAGTTAGACGATGTCGAAGTTACGGTGATCACAGGTGATAAAGATCTTTTGCAATTGGTCTCGCCCAAGGTGACGACCTGTCTGACACGTAAAGGGATCACCGATCTTGAGCGCTATACACCGGAAAAAGTGGTGGAACGGTATTCCTTGACGCCTGAACAAATCGTCGATCTTAAAGGTTTGATGGGCGATGCTTCAGACAATATACCTGGTGTGCCTGGTGTTGGGGAAAAAACAGCGATTAAGCTACTCACGCAGTATCCTTCCGTGGAAGAAGTGCTTTTGCATGCGGGCGAAGTGAATGGTGCGAAGTTGCGCGAGAAGTTAGAGACGTATAAAGACCAAGCCCTATTATCCAAACGACTCGCGACGATTTTACGTGAAGGCGAGATGGCGCTGACGTTCGATGAACTTGCGTTTACCGGTTATGATGTCGATCGGTTGCGTGAAGCCTTTCGTGGACTTGAATTTAAATCATTAGCCGAGCGCATCAAACCGTATCGCGGCAGTGAAGTAGCAAGTGAAGAGACGGTAACAGATGCTTTGGCATTAGCGACTGATAGCAAGATGCTCGGAGCTGATCAACTCAAACAGTGTCTCGCCGCGATCACGACACCCGTGGTCATGCTACTCGCGATGGAAGGTAATTATCAGACGGGCACCTTGCGTGGCATGGTGCTAGCGTGCGATGAGGATACTTACTTTATCCCTTATGATGAATCCCCATCAAGCAAGGCGAGTTGGCAGGAAATCGCCACTTGGTTGCAAGCTAAAAATGTGACGAAAGTCGTCTATGACAGTAAAGCGTGGATGGTTCGGCTGGCTCAAGAAGGTGTCATTGATAAAGCGAGTACGTGCTTTTCTGATGTGGTGGATCTGCTGTTGGCCACCTATCTTTTGCACACTTCCGATGGTGAACCGACGCTTTTGGATGTTGTCACGGCGTTCGATCCTGACTTTATCGTGACCGAATCTTTGGTGACAGCGATAGAAAAGCATACGCATGATTATACTGCCGCTTTGGCCACCATCGCTCGGCGCTTGGTGCAATCTTGGTCGAGCCTCGCTGAACAACTCAAAGCGATGAATCTTGAAGAACTTTATGAAAAAATGGAGTTGCCCCTTGCGAAAGTGCTCGCCGATATGGAAGCGTACGGCGTGCGACTTGACGTTGATCGTCTAACGACGATCGGTAAAGAACTCACAGAAAAAATCGATACCTTAACACAACAGATCTATGCTTTAGCGGGTGTGACGTTTAATATTAATTCGACGAAACAACTTGGCGAGATTCTCTTTGATAAACTTGGCTTACCACCTGTGAAAAAAACGAAGACAGGCTATTCGACAAGTGCTGATGTGCTTGAGAAATTAGCGCCGCATAGTGAGATCGTTACCTACATTTTGACGTATCGGCAATTGAGCAAATTGCAATCGACGTATATCGAAGGGTTGCTGCGCGTCGTGCGCCAACCGGCTTTGCGCGTACACACATCTTTTCACCAAGCGATGACAGCGACAGGTCGGCTTTCTAGCGCTGATCCCAACTTGCAAAACATCCCGATTCGTTTAGAAGAAGGTCGTCGCCTTCGACAAGCCTTCATTCCAACCCATCCGGATTGGCTGATGCTATCGGCGGATTATTCGCAAGTGGAGTTGCGGATCCTTGCGCATTTATGTCAGGATAAAGCGTTGGTCGAAGCATTTTTGCATGATATGGATATTCACACGAGAACGGCAAGTGATGTGTTTGAAGTGGAACCGGAGCAAGTGACGTCGCTTATGCGGCGGCAAGCGAAGGCGGTCAACTTTGGCATTATCTACGGCATCAGTGATTTTGGGTTATCGCAAAATCTCAATATCTCACGCGCTGAGGCAGGACGGTTTATCGAACAATATTTCGAGAAATTTCCTGGCGTCAAAGGGTATATGGATCGATCGATCGAAGATGCCCGATCGCATGGTTATGCGGAGACGGTGATGGGGAGAAGACGCTATCTTCCTGGAATCGCAAGTCGAAACTTTAATGAACGCAGTTTCGCGGAACGCACGGCGATGAACACGCCAATTCAAGGAACGGCAGCCGATATCATCAAAGTGGCGATGATCCAGATTGCGCGTGCACTCAAAGAGCAAAATTTGCAATCTAAGATGTTGCTTCAAGTGCATGATGAATTGATCTTTGAATGTCCAAAAGAAGAAATGGCAACGATGAAGAATTTAGTTCGCGAGAAAATGGAAGGCGCGATCGAACTGTCAGTACCACTTCGCGTCGATATCCATGAAGGACCCACCTGGTATGAAGCCAAGTGATGCATCGTTTTTGATGAGAGGGAGCGAGGGCAAGTGCCTGAATTACCGGAAGTAGAGACGGTGCGGCGCAGTCTGACGGCTCTCGTAAAAAAGCGTCAGATTGAGCGCGTTGACGTAAAATTGGCGCGTATCGTGCGTCGCCCAGATGTCGATCTGTTTTGTACCAATCTTGCGGGTCAACGCATTCATCGGGTGGAAAGAAAGGGCAAGTTTATCTTATTTGATCTCGGCGAGCAGGTGCTCGTGTCGCATCTGCGCATGGAAGGCCGCTACGGCCTTTATCCGACGGATGATCCGATAGCCCTGCATACGCATGTGTTTTTTCATCTCGATGGTGGGCAAACGTTACGTTATCAAGATGTGCGGCAGTTTGGTACGATGGATCTGCTGCTATGGCAGGAGATTGACCAACTTGAGGGCTTGGCAACGCTTGGCGTTGAACCGCTTGATCCAGCGATGACCACGACTTATCTGGCGGAAAAATTCACGAAACGCAATGCGCCGATCAAGGCGGTGTTGCTCGATCAAAAAGTTGTTGCGGGTCTAGGTAATATCTATGTGGATGAGACACTCTATGAAGCTTGTGTCCATCCAGAGACCAAGGCAAGTGCATTACCTTTTGCACAGGTTGAACGAATTCATGAAGCGATGATCCGGATCATTGCTACCTCGATCGAACTTGGCGGTAGTTCGATCAAATCGTACGTCAATGGCTATGGCGAACCGGGACGCTTTCAATTTGCCTTACAAGTCTATGGGCGAAAAGGGCAACCTTGCCCTCGCTGTGGGCAACCGATTCATAAAGGCCGTGTGGCAGGACGGGGAACGCATTATTGTCTCACTTGTCAGAGACCGCCGACAGAAGGTATCGAACGATAAGTGAGCAAAATCGGCAAGCGTGGTTCGCGTTTGTAGGAATGACAAGGGGATTGAAACGATGATTGTTGGTCTTACCGGAGGAATTGCTTCGGGCAAAAGTACGATTTGCCATCACCTCGTTGACTTTGGCTGTTATGTGATGGATGCCGATATCGTTGCACGCGAAGTGGTTGATGTCGGAACACCTGGCTTGGAAGAAGTTATCCGTTTTTTTGGTGAAGCATACCGCCAGGAGGACGGATCCTTGAATCGGGCGATGCTAGGGCAGACGATTTTTCATGATGAGGAAAAAAGACAGCAACTCAATGCGATTGTTCATCCGCTCGTGCGAGAACGCTTGTGGAAAGAAGCCCGAGCCTTTAGTAAAGCGCACACCAAGGCGGTTGTCGTACTTGATATCCCACTTTTATTTGAAAGTGGTATCGCCAGCCTAGCCGATTTGACCGTATTGATCTACGCGCCAAAAAACGTTCAGGTGGAACGATTAATGATGCGCAATCAATTTGATCGTGAAGAAGCTTTGGCACGCATCGAAGCGCAAATGAGTATCGAAGCCAAGCGAGCTTTAGCGGACTGGGTCGTCTATAACACCGGCGCGCAAGAAGATACGATGCGCCTTGCACACGATCTGGCAGAACAATTGCATCAACTAGCCGGACAGGGTAGCTTGGAAGATGGACGTGTGATGCGCAATTTGATTACGAAACGTGCATTTCAGTGATGCCGCGATCTGAAGAGGTGACGATGTGGCAGGGAAAAGAAAACAGTTTGCGCGCAGAAGGATAGGCGTATCGTTGATCCTTTTGATCCTACTCGTCATCATGATGTAC
>JABEUY010000115.1 GCA_013044175.1 Bacilli bacterium | reverse complement strand
TTTTTCTCATAGTAATTTTATTCGCCAAGATTCTACACTTTCCTGCAGATTCGTCGAGAAAAATTATCCGATCTTTCATTGACAAAAATCCATTTGCTTAGAATAGTCTGTCTCTTCATACATTCATCTAAACGTTACGATGTGCGACATAGTCAAGAATCAAATTTGCCGTCTCTTCAACGGCACGCCTTGACACATCGATAACACGACATGCTAATTTTTGCATGATCGTTTCGGCATATTCCAACTCTTGCCGAATACGCTCGTCCGAAGCATAACGCGCCTCATCACGAAGCCCTAATGAGCGTATGCGTTCATGGCGAATCGAACTGAGATCATCCGGATTAATTGTAAGACCGATAACCATTTCTTTATGAAGAGCGAACAACTCTTCCGGTGGACGAATCTCAGGCACTAAAGGTACATTGGCTACACGTAGTCCTTTATGAGCAAGATACATGCTTAAAGGCGTTTTCGAAGTCCTTGATACGCCGACTAAAACAACATCCGCGCGAATAAGAGCATGCGGATCTTTGCCATCATCGGCTGACACCGCAAATTCAATCGCATCCACTCGAGAAAAATAATCGTCGTCAAGTTGATGTATCAAGCCAGGACGTAATTTTGGCTCCATATGAAAAGTATCCTCAAGAGCCGCCATCATCGGTCCCATAATATCGACAATACGCACATCATTAACTTCTGCTTCTTGCCGTAATACATCGCGCAAATTGGGCATAATCAATGTATAAGCGATCATACCTTTCGTCTCTCTTGCTTTGGCTACAACTTCACGTACCGTCGCTTCATCATTCACATACGATATCTTGCGTATTTCAAATCGAACATAATCATATTGACTTGCTGCAGCACGTACGACAAATTCCGCCGTTTCACCGACCGAATCGGAAACAACATAGACAATCGAAGAATTTATAGACATGCCAAAGCGTTCCTCCTCAGAACCCATCTCAGTCGATTGAACCACCTTGACGGGCGTGATACAATCCTAACAACATGCATAAAGAAAGGTTGATACCACATGCATTTGCTTTTACATGCCGGAATGATGATCGTGCTTATCATCGCTTGCGCCCTCGTCACACTTCGGTTTTTTAGTTGGCAAATCGGATTCCCCTTTGTTTGGAGCAAAAACATGTGGCGTAGCCGGTACTTTTGGCTTGGCATCGCGGTAGCTCTCGTCTTCTTGTGGTCAGACTATCGATTTGAACGCTACTTCTCCCTGGCGGCCAAAAACATTCTTTAATTTGGCCGCCATAACATTTGAAGAATGGGGAGAGATCGCAGTCGCAAGCCTGCTAATTCTTCCAATTGCACAGAAAGACGTAATACCATTTCTCTAAGCTCAGCTTCTTCGAGCGATAATGCATAAAATTCTTGTAACGTTACATTCAACGAATCTCGCCACAATTCCTCTTTTTGCCTCGGTATATCAAGATTCCAATTGTGCAAATCATCGCCAAGTCCAACCGCTTCAAAAACTCGACACAACAGATAACATGCACTCTTTTCGCCGTTCTTATCGACCCCTGTTCGTATCGCATCGAAAGCAACGACCAAAAACGGATAAAAGGATACCTCATTCGTCGACTCTTGCCCCACGGCTTGCGTAATCGCGAGGATCAATTCCACATACAAGGACAAAAAGCTGACCGTTAACGGGTCTTGCATAACGGTTGCTTCGTGGGCTACGGATTGCGCTTGAAGGATCTCAATCGAATCTTGGGTACGCTTGGCCAAATAAAAACGAGCTTGTGCCAGCGGCTTTGTCACAGCATACAGGGGATGAACCGGCAGTGCCGCTTTGAACGCCATCGCCCTGATCAAATGGTCTTTATCGGTTAACAACAAAACGGAACGGTGATTTTCACCAAACGGTTTTGCTTGAAGGACAAAAGCGGTTACCGCCTCGGTTCTCACTCCGCATCAAAGCCAAACGAATGAAGCAGATTCTCTTTGTTGCGCCAATCTTTCTTAACTTTTACCCAAAGCTCAAGAAACACTTTCGTCTGAAAAAGATTTTCGATATCGCGGCGGGCTAACGAGCCGACTTTCTTTAACATCTCGCCACCTTTACCGATTAATATCGCTTTTTGCGAGTCGCGTTCTGTATAAATCACCGCGTGAATATGAAGCGTATCATTTTGCGATCGTTCCATATGCTCAATCATGACAGCAACCGAATGCGGTACTTCTTCACGAGTTTCTCGCAACACTTTTTCTCGAATCAATTCGCTCATCACAAACTGTTCCGGGTGATCGGTAATCACATCGTCAGGATAAAATTGTGGACCTTCCTCAACCATACCAAACAGTTGTGTGATCAAGACATCGACTTGCTCACCTGAACGCGCAGAAAGAGGAATAATCATCGAGAAAGCGTGCTTTTCTTTGTAATGATCGATCATCGTTAAAATCTTGTCTTTGGCGACAGCATCGACTTTATTAATCACTAAAATCACTGGGATGGAAAGTCCATCTAAGCGTTCAATAATCGGATCGTCTTTTGAAAGATCATGTAATGTCGCATCGATCACACAAAGCACCACGTCGACCTCTCGCATTGAGTTTTCAGCTACTTCTACCATATATTCGCCGAGTCGATGCTTTGGTGCATGCATGCCGGGTGTATCGAGAAAGACAAGTTGTCCGCGTGGATCGGTCAATACACCACGAATGCGCGTGCGTGTTGTTTGTGGTTTGTTCGACATGATCGCGATTTTTTGACCGATAATGCGATTAAGCAAGGTCGATTTCCCGACGTTTGGACGACCGATAATTGCAATAAATCCAGATTTTTTCATGAAACCCCACCTTTTTTAGCATGATGATGCATTTGTATCGCTTGCGCGATAACGGCGACTAACAAAAAGAAAAAGCCTAACAGTAAAACACCTGGGAATGGCGGTGCAAGGAGCGACGAAAATCTACGAAGGGACAGGGGGAAAAGCTTATTGTAAAAAACGAGATAAGCGACGATTAATGCATTCACAGCGGCAATAAAAACAGCTGCTGCTGCCACGTCTTTTGCGATTTTTGCTTTTTGATGATAGGTCGCGATGAAAAGATCGATTGTCGACTCGATCGCTGTATTTACGAGTTCAAGGGCAACCACAAGCGCGACGGATAAGAAAAGTGCAATCGTCTCAAAGACAGTGACATTTAAAAACACGCTTGCGATACCTACTAAAAAGGCTGCAAAAAAATGAATGCGCATATTGCGCTGCGTTAACAACGCATAAGCCATACCTTCGAGCGCATAACGAAAACTTAACAATAATGAGCGCATACGCTTATCGTACGAAGCCTAAATCCGTCAATATTTCTTCTTGCAAACCGAACATGATCGTCTCATCTTCCTTAGTTTGATGATCATACCCTAAGAGATGTAGCATACCATGTGCAACAAGAAATGCAAGTTCTCGCACTTCATCATGGCCGTATTCTTTCGCTTGCTCACAGAGTCGATCCCAACTGATCACAATATCACCTAACATCTGCACCTCATCATCCGGATCAAAATCATCATCACCTTCTAACATCGCAAACGACAAAACATCCGTAGGTTGATCGAGTTGTCGATAGGTTCGATTGAGATCGCGAATGGCATCATCGTCGACAATCACGACAGAGACTTCCGCATCATCAAGATCTTCCTTGGTTGCGATCGCTTCTAAGACGCGCTCAATCGTCATAATAACTTGCGTTTCCGTCATCGGCGTCGTTTTTTTGATTTCACAGATATAATCCATCGTAATTTGTGGCATAGAACAATCCACCTTTCATCCTTCTTTAGAAACTGCTATTTTTTCCGGATCGGGGTATTCGATACGTTCATGGTAGATACCTTTTAACGTCATCATAAAAGCATCGACCATCTTGTTTAAGTCCTGAAACGTGATTTCACAATGCTCAAGTTGCCCATCCGACACGCGATCGTGAATGATTTTCCGGATCATCGCTTCGATACGTTGTGGTGTTGGTTTGCCGAGTGAACGCACGGAAGCTTCCACAGCATCACAGATCATCACAATCGCAGATTCCTTTGAATGAGGTTTGGGACCTGGATACCGAAATTGTTCGACAGTTACAGACTCTTCACCACTTTCTTTCACGGCTTTTTGATAAAAATACCACAAAACTGTCGTGCCATGGTGTGATGCACAGATGTCACGAACCGGAGCCGGTAAATTATACGTTTTTAGCATCTCTAAGCCATCCGTAACATGCGAAGTCAAAATCAGATGAGACAACGTTGGTGCAATTTTATCATGAGGATTTTCTCCCACCATCTGATTTTCGATAAAAAACATCGGCCTTGTCATTTTACCGACATCATGAAACAAGGCACCTACCCGACAGATGAGCGGGTCTGCCCCAATCACTTCAGCTGCTGCTTCCGCCAAATTCCCGACGATCAAACTATGATGATACGTCCCTGGCGCTTCCATAAGGAGTTGGCGAAGTAATGGGTGATTGGGATTCGCCAATTCCAAAAGACCCATGTGGGTAATCACGCCAAACGTCGTCTCCAAATAAGGCAATAAACCCATGGTTAAAACGGCGGAAAGCAAGCCCCCGACAACACCATAGGCAAAATCAGAAAAAAGTGCAGACCATCCTACAAATGTGGTATTGACGACTAACTGCATAATGATAATACCGACGACATTACATAGAGCAGCCAATGAACCTGCTCGCATAAAAACGCGTCGATGATCCACTTTTTTCATCGCTAACGATGCCCCGAGGATGCTCGCGAGCTCGATAAAGAAATAAGAAAAATCAAATCCGAAAGTTGCACTTCCTAACAGCGCTAGAAATACAGAAGTAAGCACGGATAACGACGTGCCAAAAAACAAGGAAACCATCATACTCCCCATCGCAAGAGGAACTGCGTAAGCGACAGCGAACGGTAAGCCAAGATCGATCGAAACTTTGGTTACCCATAACAGGATCACCATCAACGAAATCATACCCGCAAACAATAGTAACCGAACGTTATCTTTAGCAAGTCGTATTTTTCTTGACTGGATAAAAAAAGCTGTCGCCAATACGAGGATAGCTACATAAAGGAAAAAGCCAATATACACACCGTAATCCGGCTGATTCTTTAGGAGTTTCAAATCGGTCATCATGCTCATAATCTCAGGGGTTACTAATTGTCCTCGGCGAATGATCACATCACCGCGATTAATCCAAACATCAGGGACACTGCGCATCGCCGCCGACCTTGCTTGATCGGTTAATGTCGCGTCATATACGAGATTCGAGTGAAGAACAGAAAGCACAATCTGCCCGATCATCATGCGTGTGGGACGATCAACGTCCAGTCCAACAAGCTTTTGATCGACCAATAAAGACGCTTTGGATAAATCATTTTGCGAAAATGGCCCTTGGAGTAAATTTTGCGTGATTTGTGCGACATTATTTTGCACAGCATCAAACTGTTTCTTGGACAGATAAAGCAGGGATTGCGCGATCGCAAAAGAAAGATTGCTCGGCGTAGCCGCATGAAGCAAAAACAGATCGGCTTTGCGTTGTTTTGCTGTTTCATTGCGCAAGATATTCACTTCATTGAAAAGGATCCCTATCTGACGAAGCGCCGTTTTTAACACCGAGGGATTAACATCATAGCGTGGTGCTACATTTTGAGCGGCAGCCTGTCTCGCTTTTTGGGTAGCATACGAATTGACAACCGAAGTCGGTGCCGTAATCATCACCCGACTAATTTGTCCGACCACCAAATCATACGTTTGAGGTATTACCGAACCGATTAAGAGCGCATAGATAAAAATTATCATCACAAGATAAATCGCCAATCGATACCGTCGACTTGTGCGCAACTTATATTTTTCAATCCACGCTTCAAAAGCTGATTGACGCCGCTTCATTCGGTCATCCCCGCGCTTCATCATCTGTCGCATACGCTCGAATCACCTGTGAGACAACAGGGTGGCGCACGACATCAAAATCTTCAAATTGTACGAATGCGATCGCTGGGATTTCCGTAAGCACGCGCATCGCATCTTTCAACCCGGAACGCTTACCTGAAGGTAAATCGATTTGGGTTATGTCACCTGTAATTACCATTTTAGAACCAAAACCAAGACGTGTTAAGAACATCTTCATCTGAAGTGGTGTTGTGTTTTGCGCTTCATCAAGAATGACAAACGCATCATCGAGAGTACGACCTCGCATATAAGCAAGTGGCGCTACTTCTACAATCCCTCGCTCCATCGATCTCGCCAGTTGTTCTGGCCCCATGACGTCGTGTAAGGCATCGTATAAAGGACGTAGATAGGGATCTACTTTTTCTTGCAAATCGCCAGGAAGAAAACCGAGATTTTCTCCTGCTTCTACGGCGGGTCGCGTCAACACGATTCGTTTCACTTCATTTTTTTTAAGCGCAACAAACGCCATGACGACGGCGAGATACGTTTTCCCCGTACCTGCAGGTCCAATGCCAAAGACAATATCGTGTTTACGTAGCGCTTCAATGTAGGTTCTTTGCCCAAGTGTCTTAGCACGAATGCTTTTACCTTTGATCGTCGTTGCGAGTTCTTCTTGAAAAAGCGATACCATGGAAGACAATTCGCCACGTTCTTGAAGAGTCAAAGCATAGGCGACATCACGTTCGGCCAGTACATAACCTTTTGAGACCAATTCTCGCAGGACTGACACAATGGCAAAAACCGCATCCACTTCCTGGTCAGATCCTTTGACCATCAATTCATTGCCACGATTGACAAGATGACAAGAAAACGCTTGATCGAGCAGACGAATATGAGCATCTTGCGGTCCAAAGACCAATCTTGCTTCCTCATTGTCCTTTAATACCATCTTGCGTGACATCGTGTTACTTTCGCTCAAAAAGGTTCCATCTCCCTTTTTCCATTCAACATTGACAGCAATCTTGCTGCATTCCTTTTAGGAAATCGGCCGAGGTAGCGAAACATCTTCTAAAACTTCTGACCAAATCCGTACATATAGCTTACCATGCAAAAGTTTAGTCTGTAAAACTTTTTGCTTTACAAATTTTACCTCATTTCCTGCTATTTCTCGAATATTCTCGTTCGTGAGACGCCTAGCTGTCGTTAGCAAATGCGCAGTATCATACGTAATCACGGTTGGTTTGACTTCCACGATTGTTTTTTGAAGTAAAGCGAACGGTAATACATGTCCCAAAAATGAAAATACTTTTTCCTGTTCATCAATTTCTTGATTCGAAGCGATTGGCTTTGAAAATCCCCATAGTCGAATTGGAATTTCCCCGATTGCAAGATCATATTGTTGTGTTTTTTTCCCTGTGACAAGGTCTATGCGCTGACGTACAGGCAACGAGATCGTACTGAGATACCAAACATAAGCGAAAACCTGTCCTTTTGCCACGACGCGACGCCCGTCTTCCAGCTGACCTTTTACCAGTACTTGACCTTTTACCACATACTGTCCACGATATACATTGACTTGTCCACTTCGTACCAACGCATAAGCAATCACACCTTGTGCTTTTGCAACGATGTCTTGGGGAACTTCCTGAATCACTTTATCTGGCATGACACGTTGAACGATATGGATAATCATTACCGTACCCTGTCTACGCACGCCGATATATGATGCTTCTGGAATCGCATCTAGCAAGGCTAAAGAAAGTGCTTCCTGATCAACAACATGGTACCACCATGAGCCAGAAGAAATGCCCATCTTATTTAGGATATCTGTTACCGTTTTAGTTTCAGGCAATCCTTGCACCTCAATTTTCCAAACAAACTGTGATGCCACGCTGAGTCCGATCACAAAAACGATAAATCCCACAAGTAAGAATGGCCTTCGAATGATTTTTTTCCACCAAAATATAAAGCCATAACGCATCTCAACATGAAATTTAGCATGATTTGACCTTAGTATACCTCGTAATGATTTCCAGGATGACATCGATATAGCCAAAGAATACGTACCATCTTCCATCTCTTGTAATTGTGCAACCAGCATGCCCTGACGAATCGCTTCTTGTACCACTTTTTTTGTAGGATCATTCCTTATCTTCAATCGTATTTTCCCACAGAAATAATCCTGTAATTGATCTCTCATGGTAACACGCCCCTACGCCAAACGATCGCTTGAATTTCTCCACGCAGTACAACTTGTCGTTGCGAAATCGTTTCTATGATCAATCGATCACCTTTTACCATGACTTCTTCTTGATCGAGCCATAAAATAATCTCATGGTCATGAAATGCTTTAATAACCAGCGATGCATCGATGACGATCTGACGATGACCTAAAACGAGTAAGCGTGACGTAGGTTGAATCACATCTTCTGGAATTTGTAAGCGAATAAGCCAATCTTGCATAATGCGGACGGGCCAGCGACGAGACACGGCCATCCCTCCTCGTTTCACATCTATGCACGAAACCCATCTGCTAGAACGCAAAAAAAACGACTGCAACAGCAGTCGTTTTTTATCGATTAACCATAAGTAAAAAGAAAAAGAAGTTACAGCGCTGAGAGCGTACGCATAACGATGGTATTAATTACTTTTCCTTCAGCACGACCCGCAACGTTAGCCATAACGAGTGGCATCACTTTTCCCATGTCAGCCTTTGAAGTTGCTCCGACTTCCTGCACGACTTTTACCACGATCTCTTCGATCTGTGCTTCTGTAAGTGCAACGGGAAGATACTCTTCCAAAATCGCAAGCTCTGCCTTCACTTCTTCGACAATATCGGAGCGATCTTTGCCTGCGACGCTGGCCAAAGTGTCCCTGCGTTGCTTGACTTCCTTGCGAAAAACACTAAGGACCTCTTCATCGGTCAACGTCTTATGCGAATCGATTTCTTGATTACGCACAGCCGCCTTTACCATTCGAAGCACCGATAAGCGAATTTTATCTTTATCCCGCATGGCTTTCACGAGGTCATCGGACAAGCGGTTATACACGCCCACTGGTTCTGTCGCTCCCTTTGTTTCGGACACATGTCATGGAATAGGTTAGGCAACACTTAGAACTTCTTCTTTTTACGAGCCGCTTCAGACTTTTTCTTTCTGGCGACACTCGGTTTATCATAGTGCTTCCGTTTTTTAACTTCGGCGAGGATGCCGTCCTTTGCTGTAGCGCGCTTAAAACGACGAAGCGCACTATCCAAAGATTCGTTTTTACGGACCTTGATCTCGGACATGTAGCTTTCCCTCCCTCCACCGAACTGTGCAACCGCGCAAACGGTATCAACGCAGATTATATGCCACA
>JABEUY010000114.1 GCA_013044175.1 Bacilli bacterium | reverse complement strand
CCAGCATAGTCGCGTAGATTTTGCGGTACCAAAACCCTACCTTGTTTATCGAGATCAAGTTCAGCAGCACCACTAAAAAAGAATCGACTAAACTGCCGCGCATCGGCTCTCGTAAGGGGCATCGCTCGAAGTTTTTGCTCGATCAATGACCAATCAGCACGAGGGAAAAGAAAAAGGCAACCATCGAGTCCTCGCGTCATCACAAAAGATGCCCCGAGATCTTCACGGAACTTGGAAGGGATCGTCAATCGTGACTTATCGTCTAAACTATGCTTGTATTCACCAAGAAACACGATAAGTCACCTCACCCTCACAACGCCCCACATCAACCCACTTTGATCCACTTCTCCCCCTAATTTCGTGATCAAACACAAAAAATCCTGCCTCTTTTTTTAAAGAGACAGGATTTTTTTACGAAATCAACTCACCAACGATAATACGTGATTTCATCCCAGGAAGGTGATGGTCTTTGTGCTAACTCGGCTAGCCAATTCACCCCATATTTCGCGATGACCGACAATGGCGAAAGCACTCTTTCTTGCTCCGTTGCTTGTGGACGCAACCAGGCATTAACCATCGTTAATGCCGTCACCAATTCAGAACGATTGCGTCGAAGCGTTCGATGAGCTCGTCCTTGTAGGCGGGCAAGATCCTGGTGAAGTGCTTGTTCTGTGCGCATGACAGCCTGCAATAAATCTTCATCGATCGTCGTAAAATATTCCTTACGAGAATGAATCACTTTTTGAATTTCTGTCTGCATAGTAACGATCACATCATCAATGGAAGGCGTAAATTCTCGCATAATCACTTCATCAAGCACGTCGCGTGAAAGGGCATCTTCAAGCGCTACATCATAGTGTAATAACGCCCGCGAGACACGTCTTGGAACCAAAACGATACGTTGACGCAATCTCAGCGGAGGCATTTTACGCCCCGCAGCATGAAAAATCTCACGCATCATCCCGTGGTAAGCGATTTCCGCTGCACCGCCGACATAGGTGATTACAGGTAGCAAAAAATCCTGAACAACAGGCCGATAAAGTACCCCTGCTGAGAAATCTTCGGGGCGCTCTTCAAGATAGGCGAGCAATTGTTCTTTTGAATACGAAATTTTCGCATCGCGCAACAAAAATTGCTTATCTTGTGCACTGACGTCTAAGGCACATCGTTTTTTATCTTCAATAAAGTAGAGCAAACTGTGCGCGGGTGCGATATCGACTTGCGGCGTAAAGCCTTTCCCAACGACTTTTCGCGCGCCGAATTGCGCTGCATCGCGAAAGCGGTCAGGATCCTCGATCACGATGCGAAAGGCATCTCGAACAGGCTCACGAAATTCTCTACACATCGGATTAACCAAGAGAATCGGTAGATCATGCAACCACTTTACCAACATTTTCGCAAAAAAATCGTCCATCTTTGGCGCTTCAACAAAAGCGTTATCGATATCATGTAACAGTTCATGCTTATATACGCCATCAGGCAGCGTAACAGCCAATTCATTCATCAAGCGCAAAAAATCATTCTTACTGATATCGTGATGGCCAACAGGCGTACGGAGTGGCGGGCGATCATGAAGATGCGCTCGCGTCAATAAACCGTCATCACGAACATAGTATGCGGATGCCACTTCATCAAAATCATGATCTTCTGAAGCGATCCAAAAAACCGGTACAACTGGGCGATTCAATGTTTCCTCATATTCCTTAGCGATTACAATTGTCGACATCGCCTTGTACAACGTGTACAAAGGTCCTGTGAACAAACCTGCCTGTTGCCCAGTTACCACAACAAGCGTATCCCGTCGTGATAATTTATCCAAGAGATCAGCGACTGGTTGAGAATCAGGAACGATGCGCTTCATATATTCTCTGATCGCAGCGACAACCTGCGCTCTTCGCTGATCTTCATAATGACGATCAAGGTCGAGTACGCGACTACGCAAAGCCTCAATTTCGTGAGCAGGATAATCATAAAGATCCGCTACGTGCGAGTCGCCTCGAAGATACGCATCTGTTAAAGGATTCCCCGTCGATTTTTGTTCCTGCCATACGTTCATTGAAGTAAATCCCCTCGCGTCGAATGCCATACGCTCTACTATACATAAAGAAACTTCTAAAAGTAAAGTGGTTAGTTAGCGTTAATGTTTTCTTGTCGTCGCGACGATTCCAATGGCATAAGTCAATTCTCTCACGATATCAACACGCCATTGCGAAGCAAACAAACGGGCTTTAACATAAAGCTCGCCTGTCGTCGAGGAACTATATTGAGGAGGCAAACGATTGAGAGCGATGGCCAAGATATCATTTTGACAGATTTCACAGGTACACCCCTGAAAATCATGACTGATCATATCAAGAAAAATCTCACGCGCCATCTCCTCCATCACATTGTAGAGCATGGCGTATCCCCCCATGAAAAACTACACAAAAATTATCGTTACGACTCACGGTATCATATTCAATAGCACCCTGCAATACGGTTTCAAACAACCATCAAACAACAGTAAATGTCGTTACCATCTTGTCGTGCCCTGAACCGCAATAGACATTGCACTTAATCGTATAAACACCTTTTTGCTTCGGCGTAAAATCGACAGTAACAGAGGGCTCCCCTTGCGATACGGCATTCGAGATATTCGTACCTAAAATCGAAAATCCATGAACACCTTGAATCGATTTGACGACAAACCGGATAGGCTCACCAAAAACAAACTTTCTGCGACTGAGCGTCCAAGAATAATTTTTAGCGATGACGCTAACGACTTGGACAGAACCATGACTTACCACTTGATTCGTTGATGTTGCTATTTGGCCGAGTGCGCAGCCAGATAATAGCCAAGCAAAGAGAAAGAGCGACCAAAGCGCTTTCTTACGTAACCTTATCATCGTTTTTCACCTCGAAATACGAAAGTGCACAAAGCATGATATACTCGCCAACGGGAGGTTAGAAGATGTCCGAACTCAATCGCTTTTCCACAACCCGACCGTTATTTGGTCAAACTGCACTGGTTACCGGCGCTTCGCGCGGTATTGGTGCCGCGATCGCACTAGCTTTAGCCAAAGCTGGCGCAAGAGTTGCGATCAATTATGTACATGAGAAAGAAAAAGCTGAAAATATCGCAAAACAATGTCAAAGCCTTGGCGCGCGTACCGTTGTTCTTCAAGCTGATATCGCGAATACTGACGACGTCAATCGTATGGTTGCGCAATGCAAAGCAGAACTCGGTCCAATTTCCATCCTCGTCAACAATGCTGGCAAAGCACAAAGTACCCTTTTTCTTGACACTTCGATCGATCTTTGGGATCAACTGATGAATATCAATCTAAAAGGTACTTATCTCTGCACAAAAGCAGCTTTACCAGCGATGGTCGAGGCTCAATACGGCCGTATCATCAACATCAGTTCTGTCTGGGGTATCGCGGGTGGTTCTTGTGAAGTAGCCTATTCTGCAGCAAAAGGTGGTGTTAATGCTTTAACCAAAGCGCTTGCTAAAGAATTGGGTAAAACAGGCATCACCGTGAACGCTGTTGCACCTGGTGCAATCGCCACCGATATGTTACGCGATCTCGACGAAGATGATCTTAAGAAACTTTCCGAAGATACACCAGTAGGCCGTCTGGGAACACCACAAGACATCGCCAATGCCGTCTTGTTTCTGGCCAGCCCTGATAGTTCCTTTATGACTGGCCAGATCATCAGTCCAAACGGCGGGTTTGTCGTGTGATTATTCGCGATTCGCGAGCTTATTCGCTTTTTCACGATCTGATTTATCAAGAATCTTTTTGCGAAGACGAATGCTTTTTGGCGTAATTTCACAGTATTCATCATCACTCAAATATTCGAGCGCCTCTTCAAGCGAAAGAAGACGAGGCGCTTTTAATCGTACTGAATCATCTTTCGTCGCGGAACGAACATTTGACATATGCTTTTCTTTACATACGTTAACCGCAAGGTCATTTTCACGGGCATGTTCACCAACGATCATACCAGCATATACGGTTGTTCCTGGCGAAATGAACATCATTCCTCGATCTTCTAACGCGGCGATCGCATAGCTTGTCGAATTGCCCGCTTCCGTCGCTACCAATACACCTTGTAGTCGACTTGGAATATCACCTTTATACGCTTCATACCGCGCATACGTATGGTGCATAATACCGTAACCGCGCGTTGCTGTTAAAAGTTCGGAGCGAAAACCGATCAGACCACGAGCAGGCACGTAGAATTCCAGTCGAGTCCCCGACGTCCCTGGAATCATCTGCTGCAGTTCTGCACGACGCAATCCTAGACGTTCCATCACAGTACCGACATATTCTTCAGGCACGTCGATCATCAGATGTTCGATCGGTTCTTCTAATGTACCGTCTTGCCCTTGCTTAAAAATAACGCGTGGTTTTGATACTTGCAGTTCATAGCCTTCACGTCGCATCGTTTCAATTAAAATCGAAAGATGAAGTTCCCCGCGGCCTGAAACTAACCAAGCATCGGTAGAATCCGTTTCTTCGACGCGTAAGCTAACATCGCGTTCGAGTTCTGCATACAGACGATCGCGCAATTTCCGAGACGTTACATGCGTTCCTTCTCGACCAGCGAGCGGACCATCGTTAACGACAAACGTCATTTGCAAGGAAGGTTCTTCGATCAAAATGGCGGGTAACGCTTCTGGTTCATTCGGATCGGCCACCGTCTGACCAACCGTCAGATCAGCAATCCCGGCTAATGCGATGATATCACCAGCAAAAGCTTCTTCTCGCTCCACCCTTTTCAAACCTTCAAATCCGTACAATTTCGTAATGCGATGGGACGTCGCCGCTTCATCCTGACGCAATAGGGTTACCGTCTGATTCACGCGAATCGTTCCGCGCGCGATACGCCCGATCCCTAAGCGACCAAGAAATTCACTGTAATCGATAATACTTGCTTGCCATTGCAACGGTTTTTCCGGATCACCTTTAGGAGCCGGAATCGTTTTAATAATCGTTTCAAAAATCGGTTGAAAATCCGTCCCAGGTTCGCTCGGATCAAACGAGGAAACACCTTGAATCGCTGATGCGTAGACAACAGGAAATTCGATTTGCTCTTCGGAAGCACCGAGATCGATGAATAATTCGAGCACTTCATCCACAACGGCTGCAGGACGCGCCATCGGTCGATCGACTTTATTGACGATAACGATTGGCACGAGCTCTTGATCGAGCGCTTTTTGCAAAACGAATTTCGTTTGCGGCATACAACCTTCCACGGCATCAACAACTAACAATACGCCATCAACCATCTGTAAAATCCGTTCTACTTCGCCACTAAAGTCAGCATGACCCGGCGTGTCGACGATGTTGATTTGATAATCCTCATACGTGATCGCCGTGTTCTTCGCGAGAATCGTAATACCGCGTTCCCGTTCGATCGCATTGGAGTCCATCACCCGTTCAGCAACCGCTTCATTTTGGCGAAAAACTCCTGATTGACGCAAAAGCTGATCGACGAGCGTCGTCTTTCCATGATCGACGTGCGCAATAATCGCGACATCGCGCAATTCTTTTCTCATACCCTCTAGTTTTCCTCGACCCTCTCCATAATTCCTTAAATAACCGACAGTATAGTTTACCACATTTACGTCACTTCAAAGGTATAATAAGAAAAATACATTGTGACTTCAAGAAAGAAGGTAACGATTTGTCTAAAGATCTTCCAAAGAATTCGCAAACGATCAGCGCTCGCACTGCCAAACCAAATCATCATCAAGAAGCACCACGCCCTGAAGTCATGCCGATTTATCAAACTTCCGTTTTTACCTTTGACGACGTTGATGACGTCGAAGAATATTACGCCAATCATCCCGAAGGCAGGTACCTTTACACGCGAAACGGTAATCCAAACATCGATGCCCTGACAGAAACACTCGCCAAACTGGAAGACACCGAAGTCGCGTATGCTAGTGCATCAGGTATGGGTGCCATCAGTGCTGCCATCATGGGCGTATGTCACGCAGGCGACCATATCGTCATGTCCAATGAAATATACGGTGGAACTCTTGTGCTCTTGCGCACCGTACTCAACCAATTCGGTATCACCTTTAGCTTCGCCGACTTTCAAGATCATGATGCGATCGAACGAGCGATGCTGCCAACAACGAAGTTGCTGATTGCTGAAAGCATCTCCAATCCATTACTTCGTGTCATCGATCTAGAAGCGATTGCTGCGATCGCGCACAACCATCATGCTTACTTGCTGATCGACAACACTTTTGCAACACCTCTCATCGTACAACCTGCTCATCATGGTGCTGATATCGTCGTCCATAGTGCAACCAAATATTTCGGTGGACATAGCGATGTCAGCGGTGGCGTTATCTGTACCTCAACATCACTAGGCGAAGCCATGAGCCACATCATCACGACACTGGGAGCAACACTCGCGCCATTCGATGCCTGGTTGATTGCAAGAGGCGTAAAAACCTTGTCCCTACGTTTTCGTGAGCAATGTAAAAACGCAGCGCAAATCGCCAGCTTTTTAACCGAACAAAGTGCTGTCTCACACGTCTTTTACCCCGGACTCAGCACCCACGAATCCCATACAAAAGCAAAGAAACAATTCCAGGATGACCTATACGGTGCGATGGTCAGTTTTCGCTTACACGGTGGAAAAGAAGCGGTTAATCGCTTTATGCAGGCTGCAACAACAATTCCTTTTGCTCCCTCGCTTGCTGGCGTCTATACGACCCTTTCCTATCCCTATACAACTTCCCATCGCGGATTTACTGAACAAGAACGTCTTGATCTAGGTATTACAGAAGGTCTACTACGCCTTTCAGTCGGTATTGAACATGCGTCGGATCTTCTCGCTGAAATCGGTGAAGCCTTAAGTGTCATGAAATAATATGTTATACTTACTTTTGACACGGGCTCTTCACAAAAAGTTCATGCTCGTACATACTACAACAAACAGAAAGAGGGATTGTCGTGGCTTTTGAAACTCCTGCACTTCCATATGCTGTTGATGCACTCGAACCGCATTTTGATGCAAAAACGATGACCGTCCATCATGATGGCCACCATGTCGCCTACACGAACAACCTGAACAACGCCTTATCAGGTCATGCCGATCTCGCAGCCAAATCACTTGAAGAAATTCTCGCCAATCTCGACGCGGTGCCAGAAAGCATCCGTACAGCTGTTCGCAACAATGGTGGTGGTCACTATAACCACTGCTTATTCTGGAAAGTCCTCTCCCCGAACGGCGGCGGCCTCCCTTCCGGAGAACTCGCTGCTGCGATCGAAGCAGCTTTTGGCAGTTTCGACAAGTTCAAAGAAGATTTCGTCAAAGCAGCTACCACGCGTTTTGGTAGCGGTTGGGCTTGGCTCGTTGTCGATAAAGCGGGTAAGTTAGCGGTCGTCAGCACTGCAAACCAAGACAGCCCAATCAGTGATGGTCATCAACCAATTCTCGGTCTTGACGTTTGGGAACATGCCTACTATCTCAAGTATCAAAACAAACGTGCTGATTATATCGGTGCATTTTGGAATATCGTCAACTGGGCGCAAGTCGCGGAAAATTTCGCAAACGCTAAATAATTTCACGCATTTTAAAAACACGGCTGCCGAAGTTTTTAATCGGCAGCCGTGTTTTATCCAAAAAGATGCATCTTAATGGCACCTAAAAGCAAAAAGATAATACCAATCACGATCAAAATGATCGACAATCGCTTATAGACCATCCTGATGTTCCCCCGCCTTTCTTGCTGTTAACACCATAAATCGATCCCCCATCAAACCACCCATCATCAACTGCTTAATCGCTAGGTTCCCATCCGCATAGTTTCTCGCATAGTTTTCTAACGAAGCCATCAACCCTGGTAACCGCAATAAAAATGCGCCTTGGCGTGTTACGCGATCGACCTCATAGTGATGCGTTTGAAGGACATCGGTCACCACAGAAAAATCCACGTCATACGTCAGATCGACGAAGCCAGTCTGATCGAGAAAATCATCGACAAGTTGGTGGGCGCGATAAGCACGAAGCGTTCCGTTGGGACGATCCGATGAAAGCAGATCGATCGTATAGCCACCATAATCGATCAAAATAAAATGTTCAGGGGCAAGTTTTTGCACGAGTAGACTGAGAGCAGATTCGATTTCAGTTTGTGCTTCAACGATTACAGGAAACTGTATTTCGTCGAGCCAAGGCAAGATGTATCGATCACGATAGGTGAACAATAAAGGATCTGTCGTCTCTTCAAACCATGCTGCCTGCTCCGTGGACGAAGCATATCGAGGATGATTGGTACTTTCGTCTTTTGATCCGACGACCACCTGCTCAAGCTTTTCACTTGAGACAAGGCGCAGAATCTCCACAGGAAGTGCATCTAACCATTCATTAGCGATCACGACTGTCCCTTGAAATGATTTGGCCACATCTTCCGGTAAGTCCTGTACGGAAGCATGAAAAAAAAGCGAAAGACGTTCACGTGCTTGCTCGCCGAGCTCACCCAAGCCTCGTTCGATTTTTTCTTTCGTTCTCGATAAAGCAACCGAGGAACGATCGATAGCGAGATAACGTATACGATGATTTTGAAGTGACGGTTGCGTAAGAAGATTATAGAGAAACGGCAACGCAAAACCGCCGTCGCCACAGCCTATCTCTGTGACGACGACGTCTTTAGAAGCATCGTGTTGATCGGCGACATGCGTAGCGAACAGGTAACCAAATAACGGAGAAACCTGAGCACTCGTATAGAAGTCACCCATTTTGCCAAATCGAATTGCATCCTTCGTATAATATCCATCAGCTCCATAAAGAGCTTCTCGCATATACGAAGAGAACACCTGCTTTTCCATCATGGCAGTAAAACGTGATCGATCAAACCGTATTCTTTTGCTTCTTGTGCATCCATGAAATTATCGCGATCCGTATCGTGCTCTACCTTTTCTAGGGCTTGACCGGTCGTCTCCGCGATGATCGCATTCAACCGATCACGCGTCTTGAGGATATGTTCCGCTGCGATCTTGATGTCTGAAGCTTGTCCACGTCGGCCACCAAGCGGCTGGTGAATCATCACTTCACTGTTTGGTAGCGCACTGCGCTTGCCTTTAGCACCACCCGTCAATAAGACAGCGCCCATCGATGCCGCTAAGCCCACACAGATCGTCGCTACATCAGGCTTTATCAGATTCATCGTATCCAAAATCGCAAGACCTGCCGTTACGGAGCCCCCAGGACTATTGATGTACATGTAGATATCTTTTTCTGGATCTTCCGAGGCCAGAAATAAAAGCTGCGCAACAACCGCATTCGCGATTTCATCATCAATCTCTGTACCTAGAAAAATAATACGATCTTTCAAAAGTCTCGAGTAGATATCATAAGCGCGTTCTCCGCGACTCGTCTGTTCAATAACCGTCGGCACTACGGCCATACGCCTCACTCCTTTATGAGAAGACAAAAGCGACGATGCTCGTCGTTTTCTTATTGTACCATATGCCCTTTGGTACGCAAAAACGAGAGAGAATCGTCGCTTTTTGAATGCATCATCACAACGGCCTACACCCAGACGCGTTGTCCGCCATCTTTTAGCATATGATCGGCGCCAAGGATATGCCGTGCAATCCCCATTGCGCTCATATTCTGTCCGTGTTGCGAAGCGATGAGACGCTCCAGCAATTTTACGTCATACTGCTCATCCAACAGACGAAACATCGTCGCGAGTACCGACATTTCGGCGTCAACACCACCGACATGAACTTCTTGAATACCATGTTGCTTAAGTAGTGCAGCGCTTTCTTCGTTATAGCCGCTATAGGTTGTCTTTGCAATGATATGCGCCTTCTCATGATTGAGAAGTAAAGTATTGTCGTTCTTATTTTCCTCATGAACCCAATAGGTCAATAAAATAAGATCATAATCTTGTGCATGTTCATCAAGATACCGTTGCGAAAGCGCCGCGATATAGTCCATCGTATTGCCCAAAAATTCATCTTGCACATCGAGAAGAATCAAGGCTTTCTTAGTCAATGGATCTCTCACCTTTCCGCCAAAAGAATCATGGTCATGGTAACACCTCAGCAAGGCCGCGTAAATGCTTTGTGAGCGAGTGTCATACAATGTTTACAACTACACACATTTGTCACGATCTTCTAACAATTTTGTGGAGACAAAAAAATATCGTATGATAGAGCTAACCTTTGATCACCAAGAAAGAGGCGAGTACTATGTTGACCAAAGCTCAGATTCAGGAATTGCGTATGAAAATCCTGCCGACAGGCGGTGGTTCCATCCTCGATATCTTGAATCAACATCGGGAAATCGTCACGGTCACCTCGATCGCTCTGGAAAACGTACCTATGGTGATCATCGCCAAACATGGCATATTGGCTCGATTACCGATTCATGGTTCTATTCAAAAATACTCCAATGTGAAAGATATCGTAGACGCGCTTAAAATCTTCTTTGAAAAAAAGGAGATGCTGTATCTTTACATCAATCTACCCGCTTTTCACGTACCTTCTTACGTAGATGAAATGCTATTTGAAGTGACAAAGCGCGACGATCAAAAACAACAATTGATCAAAATGATCGATGAAGCATTACAGCGTAAGGACCAAGATACTTTTAAAGCGCTGTCTTTACAATTACAAGCGTTAGAGAAACAGGAGGAATAAGTACTGTGGAAGAGTTTTTGGTAATGTATGACGAGCACAAAGAAGTACCCAGTCGATTCGTCGGCTTTATCGGTCGCAGTCGGCAATTTGATTTTATTTTGCTTTACAGTGATCATTTCTTTGGCAAAACGCTGGTCATTCATATGCAATCACAAAAATCGGTCGTTCTGACCCAAGAAGAAGCGGAGGATGTCGACTTTCTCCGGGATGCCTTTTCTTCACAACAAGAAGAGGCAGAGGATGTCTCTGCCTTTTTACCTCAATATCTAAGCGAAACCATGCGTTAAAGAAGTGACTCGTATCGTGACATAAACACATCGGCAATTTTCTGATATTCGCTCGGGTCATCAACTGCCTCGAGCGTTTTACTTTCACCCTGCCCGATCGCTTGCAAGAAATAGATCGTATTATCTTTGCCATCGCGTTCGTAGTATGCGCCATATTCCTGGTCATCAACCGGAAAGAACGCACCAAGGATCAAGTTTTTTGGCGGACGATCTTGTTCAATGAGTTCAACGAAAAAAATCGCATCGATCGCATCACGAACCTGATTTTCAAACAACTCACCAGGATCTTCAAGCATCAACGTCTGTTCATCCATCCCCTGAATTAAAAATAAAAATTTACGGGAACGATTACTTACTAAAAGCAAGAGATGCGCTTCTTCATAGAAGAACGCATGCTGCTCCATCTTGTCGAAATTCACCAAATAAGACAATCCGCCACCACCTATCGATTACAAACCCCAGCGTTTCGCCTGCTTCTTAAGCGCAGCGTCCACTGACTCTTTCGTAATCGTACTACAGACAAAGACGAGAAACAACGTAAAAATACCCGCTGCAATCGAACCAATAATCATGCTTCTTCCCCCTTTTTCATGATCTTGTCACTAACATACCTGTATTTTCGTGCTTCAACAAGTGCGTTTTCGTGACAGCTTCGGTATAATTTTAAGAACAGTTTTTATGCTTTTCGACATAAAGGAGTGCTTGACGTGACGTTAGATCGCAATCAAATTCTTTTTCATGCTAATGAACTCGGTAAATTGCTCGCCAATACCGAAGAAGTACAACATTTTAAAGCTGCCGAGGATCTTTTACTCGCTCATGAAAAGGCAAGCACGCTTTTGCAACAACTTAACCAAGCCGAAGTTGATGCACAAAACGAAGAGATCGATCCTACCGATCCTGAGATCGCCACGATACTCGACGCGTTAGACGACATTCCAGAAGTCGTCGCTTTTCACGATGCCCAGGCGAACGTCGATCACCTCCTATCGACCGTTTCTTCGATGATCGCCGATAGCATGACGAGTCACGCAGGGCTTTTTCGTGTGGAAAAACGCTAATCCTTGAATTGACCCCACTCCTGCGGGCATGCTATGATGAGAACGCTAGAACATCGGAATGAACTGGAAGAGTCTGAGTTCATGAAAGAAAAGAGGCATATTAATGGCTAAAGACGAGGATCTCCATCATCACCACGATCATGACCATGATCACGACCATGATCACGACCATGATCACGACCATGATCACGACCATGATCACGAACTGGAAGATGGCTTTGAAGATGATGAAATTATCATTTTAGAAGATGAAGAAGGCAATGAGCATGAGTTTTTAATCGCTGAAACATTCGACGTCGAGGACGGCGTTTACGCAGTGCTTGTCTCTGCTGACGGAACTTCCGACGAAGGATTCATCTTTCGCGTCGAACAAAAAGAAGAAGATGGGGAACCTTACCTCGACTTTGTGGCGATTGAAGATGATGAAGAATGGAAAAAAGTCGAACAAGTGTATAATACGCTTACTGACGAAGAAGACGACGCCGAATAATCGGTGTCGTCTTTTTTTAAAGATCCATCCACAACATCATTTGATTACATAATTCGCACTTTACACTATGTGCTTTGGGGCTTCCTGCTTGATTTTGCTCGATGACTCGCAGGAAAGGAACGCGGTAAGCATAAGGCAAATCCAGCGCACTCACCATTTCAAAGGTGGCTGGCCATAGTTGGTAAGATGGCATTTCGAGTAAAATCCGATTTTTCCTCGCCATTTCCCGATCCATCACCGGTTTAAGATGCGTACAGATCTGCATGATCAACTCACCTTTACTTATATCCATGATACTCTCTGATAAGGTAACTATATCATGTTTTAGCCTAGATTCGCACTTTTTCATCGACAGACAACAAAAAGGATTCCTTAACAACTCCGTTGCAATGGGAATCCTCATATAAATTCTTATACGTTTACCTTTTTCACCACGGGTGCCACAGTCTCGCGAATGACAAGACTAGAAGACAACACCACCGAAGAAGGTATTTTTATCCCCGTGATTTTTGCGACAATCAAACGAGCGAGTTCTTCGCCGATCTGCTTAGTCGGAAGATGCACCGTGGTTAGCGAAGGAATCGTCAACTGTGCCAAGTCAACATCATCAAAGCCGATGACCGACACATCTTCCGGGATGCGGTATCCTTTTTCATGCAAGGCACGCATCGCACCAAATGCCAATAAATCATTAGCGGCTACCACAGCCGTAAACGTAACGGGGTGCTGTAACCTATCCATCATTTTTTGATAACCAAATGTCGGAGAGTCCGCCCAAGAGGCCAATGTAAGGATATGCTCATCCCGAATGGGTAGCCTTCGCGCTCGATGTGCTTTAAGATAACCTAGAAATCGGGGATTTTCCTCTTCCTTTAACGTCTCGTGACCAAGAAAGATGATGCGTTCATGGCCAGAATCGATCAAATATTCCGTAGCGTTTTGCATCGCCTGACAAAGATCAACGGTCACGCCAGGCACAGCTAGCGTACTACTAAAGTCCCAATATACGGCAATCGGGACACGGTTTTGAATCTGCTCGATTTCGATCATTTTACTTAGTTCAACCGGGGACAGTACGACAACGCCATCAAACATCCTTTCAGCAATCGTCCGTTGATAATCACGATCAGAAAAGTTCGATGTGTATAACGATAATGTATAACCTTGCTGGAACAGCTCAGACTCCAGACCAACGACGATTTCGCTATAAAATGGATTGGTGATATTGTGCGTGATACACGCGATTTGCATCGATTCATTCAATCGTAAGGATCGCGCAATTCGATTTGGCACGTAGTGCAGTTCTTCAATCGCTTTTTCTACTTTTAACCGTACTTCTTGGGCCACATAGCCACTTTCATTAATTACGCGGGAAACGGTAGAAGGTGATACTCCAGCCCGTTTGGCCACATCATGTCGCGTGGTCAAAGTCTCGCCACCTTTCCTTAACGATTATACCCTCCCATAATCCCTGAGATAAAGTTACGACGTAAAAGTAAAAACAGGATCAACATCGGGATCGTTCCAATCGTCGCTGCAAGCATCATCATGCCATAATTCGGTTGTGTCACCGTATTCGTCAGGGTCGACAAGGCAACCGGGATCGTGTAACTGCTCGAATCATTGAGTACGACAAGTGGCCACAATAAGTTGGTCCATGTACCGAGAAACGTTAAAATGCCTAGTGATGCTAACGAGGGACGTGATAATGGTAATACGATGCGAAAGAAAATTCCAAAATAGCTCAGACCATCAATTTTGCCAGCGTCAAGCAGTTCATCAGGAAAAGAGATAAAAGTCTGTCTCATCAGAAACACGCCAAAAATGCTTACGGTAGCTGGTAAAATGATCGCCCAATAGGTATTGGCGAGACCAACGCGACTCACCATGACGAAAAGTGGGATCAGCGTCACTTGGGGCGGAATCATAATGGAAGCGAGTATGATTTGAAACAGTGTTTTGGAAAAACGAAAATGAAATTTGGCGAAGGCAAAGCCTGCCATCGTCGCTAAGAATACGGCGAGAACAGATGAAACTGTCGCGATCAAAACACTATTGCCAACCGCTTGAAAGATATTGAATCCAGCGTTCGTCATCAAATCATGATAGTTAAATCCTAAGGAGTTTCCCGGTAACAAATCAGGTGTCAAACCAAAAATCTGTTGGTTATTTTGTGTACTAGAGATAAACATTAAGTACACAGGATAAATTGATGCGATAAAACCAATGATTACTATAGCGTGCATAAGCACATCTTGAAATCGCCATTTTTTTGCTATCATGCGACAGAACCTCCTCGCGTGAAGCGCAATTGGAAGAATGAAAAGATCGCGATAATCAGCGCCAGCACATAAGCAAGAGCAGAAGCATACCCAAAATGAAATTGTTGAAAGCCGACCTGATACAGATATAATACCGGCGTTAAGCTCGAATTGTCCGGACCACCCGCTGTAAGAATGTAGGGTTCCGTAAACAACTGCAAAGTGCCGATTGTCGATAGGATAAATTCAAGGACGAGTAATGGTCGAAGCATCGGAATTGTCATCGAAAACCACTGTCGAATCGGACCTGCTCCATCGACACGAGCTGCTTCATAAATTTCGGGCGGCACGGATTGCAATCCCCCGAGTAAAATCACAACATTATACCCTGTCCAGTGCCAAGTCATCGCGATCATCACAGCGATTTTTGACCAAAACATCGACGTGAGCCACGGAATCGCGCCAATCCCTAAAAGACTGAGCGTCTGATTGAGCAAACCATGTTGGGCAAAGATAAAGGAAAAGGTCAATGAATAAGCTGTCGTGTCAATGAGGATCGGCAAGAAAAAACCCAATTGAAAAAATGACCGAAAGCGCAACCTTGACGAATTTAACATGGATGCAAACATCACAGAAAGCAACAACATGATCGGAACCTGAATGACGAGGATCAATAAGATATTACCAAGACTCTGCCAAAAGAAACTATCCGATAAGATAGAAGAGTATTGGTACAAACCTGCCCACGTTAGAGATCCACCTTGCCAACGTGAGAAACTGATCACGAGCGCATACAGGATGGGAAAAATCATAAAAACGGAAAACACGATAAGAAATGGCGCCAAGAATAAGTAAGGTGCTCCTTTCCCTCGCTTATTGCTCGATCTTGTTTTTTTCACGACATGCTGTTTTACCATCGGACTCGCGCTCACTTGTCAATCACCCCATTAAAAGCCTAGCCTGACGGAACCCATCAAGCGCCGCCAGGCTTTTTATGGCAAAGCATTTTACGTTCAAACCTTAGTCAATATCAGTTCACGATCGTTCGACCTGACTCATGCGCGATTTGTGAAGCAGCTTGTTTCATCGCTGCACTGACAGACATTTGATTATTGAGTACCGATTGAATTGCATTATCAACATACGTCGTACTCGCCGCAAAATCACTCGTGTGATTTTCCGGTTGAATCAACTTCGCTTCGTTGGCTGCCATTTTAAATACATTTTGCCCAGCGAAGAAAGGTAATCCTTGTTTAAAGACAGAACTACTGAAGTAAGGGATATAGGAGGGGAAAATCCCATAACTCATCGACGCATTCAAGGCAGCTGTATTCGTCATCGCAAATTTCGCAAATTCCATAGCTGTCTTAGGATGTTGTGTCCCTGCGGAAATCATCAGATTTGAACCGCCAAGGTTGGCTGCATGCGAACCTGAGGGTGTAAAGGCTGGTAACGGGAACACACCCCATTTGCCATTTTGTTTTGGTGCCGAAGTCTCAATCGTGCCGACATACCAGACACCCATAGCCACGGAAGCGATTTGATTGTTCGTAAACGCTGCGATCGTATCATTCCAACCGTTTGCAGAAGGTACTTGAAGACCGATACCCGCTTTGACCATTTTTTGTTCCATCGCAACCGCCTTTAACGCGGCAGGACTACTCACCGTAATTTGACCTTTATTATTGAAGTAAAATGCGCCTTGTTCATTGGTCATCATTTTAAATACACCATCATCATCGTAATTAACGGCTGTCATCTTGATTTTTCCATTAAAATGCTTTACTAGCTTCTGTCCAGCCGCAATGTATTGATCCCATGTCTTGATAGAGTTTGGGTTAATTCCTGCTTGCTTAAACAGATCGCGACGATAAAACATCATGGCAGGACCGATATCCCAAGGAATACCGTAAATCTGGCCATTGGTGCCCGTTAAGGCAGACCATTTTGACGGAGCAAAATCTTTTTTAAGCGGCTGATCAGCCTGGGTCATATTCAAAAACGAATTCGGGAATTTACCCAAAAAAGATTGAGCATGAGAAGATTCAATTGAAACGACATCCGGCAAACCCGAACCTGCAGCGAGTTCAGCATTGAGTTTCGTATAAGCAAATGTCGGCGATGCTTCGTTAACAAATTTGAAAGTCACATTAGGATGAATTTTATGAAATAACGTCGCATCTTTTTGCAAAGTAGCTTCCGCAACATTCCAGGACATAATTGTCAGTGTTACAGGCCCTGATGTCGGTTTGCCCGACGTCGAAGCGGCAAAGGCGCCTGATGTGCTCGCTAAAAGACCAGAAAGACAAAGCGTTGCCGTTGCTGCTACCGTCATACTTTTACGTAATGATTTCAACTCAATACCCCCTCTATTTTTTTCAACGATGATTTTACGCATAACAAAACAAGATGAAAGCGCATTCATATTTGTTAAAAAAATAAACAAAACCAACATTTTTGCGCTCGCTTTTGTTTGCTATGATGTGGTCACGTGACCACATTGCATAAATGAATCACCTGTTGAACGTATTTCTAGCTTAACGCACTTATTCCTACGTTGTCAAGCATATTTTCACAAGAAATTTCATTTTAACGTTGCTCGATAGAAACTAATTTAGCAAGTGCACTCGTCAGTTGTTCAACTTTAATGCTGATCGAATGAATTTCATCCGAACCATGCAATTGCTCAATACTAATAGTACGAACTGTCTGCAATTGCTCGTCCAAGCGTGACAGTGCCTCACTCAGACGTTGAATCGAACCATCGATGTTTTTCGCAAAAATCTGTGTGTCTGCAGAAAGCTTTCTGATCTCACCTGCGACGACTTCAAATCCTGAATGCTCATCATGCATATGCGCTGCTTCAATCGCAGCATTTAACCCTAAAAGATTAGACTGAGAAGCGATCGATCGTATCGTTGCATTCGCTTGTTGAATCGTGATAAAACTCTGTTGAAATAACGTAAAATCATTTGAAATAGCACCTTGTGCATTTTCCGCAAGTTTTGCCGTCTCCGCCAAGATACGACTAATTTCGCGTAACTCTTCGAGTGATTGATGAATACTACCTGTCAATCGAACCTGATCATCGATTTTATCGGTCGATTGATAGATACCGAGACCACCCACGATGTTCCCTTGCGAAGCAAAGATTGGCACCGCATACCCGATATACGAAATTGCAAGCGTAGTCGCTTGTCGATCAACGACTTTACGCGCAGCTTGCCCAGATTGAATCGCGCTGGCTACCACCCATTTTGGATTGACAGGATCCTTAACACGAATATTCAAATCAAAATGAGAGCCATAATAGGAGGCGAGAACCTGTTCTTGATCGGTTACAAGCATACAATAATCACCGGTTAACGATAACGCTTCAAAAAAAACTTCAGAACTTTTCACCATGTGATCAAGCATGCTGGCATTCTCCTATCCTAACGAATCTCGTACTACCTTATTCGACGTATTCTAACAATCCCCTTCATTCTCCATTAAGCTTTCTGATGACGAATGCGATAGACATACGCGAGCACTTCCGCGACAGCAAGAAACAAATCCTCGGGTATCACCTGTTCCACTTCAAGCGTCATTAAAGCATCTGTCAAAGAAGAATTTTCAACGACGACGACATCATTGTCTTTTGCCGTTTGAATGATCGCTTGCGCAACAGCTCCTGCTCCTTTTGCCACGATCCTTGGCGCGATATCTTGTTGACGATGGTATTCCAACGCTACCGCTTTCTTAGGTTCCATGTTACGCCTCCGTGGTCCATTCCTGAAAACTACCTGTACTTAACTCACAAGAAGCATAACCTTTCGCTTGCAACGATGAGCGTAATTCTTGTTGCCACATCATGATCTTTGAACGCCAAGCTTCATCGTCCGTCTTCACATGGATAGCGAGTCGCTGTGCCCCATGAACAAATTGAATTTCAAACGGCACTTCTTCTAAGGTCACGGATAAAACGAGGCGTTGTATCGTTCCTTGTTGTTCATCCTCATAAGATTCTCTTCGTGCCGTCCAGCGAACAGCTTTCCCCGCTCGTTCATCCCCTGTACGCATGGGAGGAAAAAAGGCACCTTCTCCTTGTATCGGTTGCCCCGTCATTTTGACCGATTGCTGTAATTTGTGCGCAGTAAAAACCGTTCCACCCGCTTTTTATTAGGTGTTTGGGCGATAGCTTCTTTAGCGATCATCGCAAACGGTAGTAAGGTCCCCGGCGGAAAATTCGGAAGTAATGTTTCAATCCCTTTCATCGAAGACGAAGAGACTTCCGAAAGAATGGGAATTAATAACTTCCATAACGTCTGTACCGATTCTTGCGCTGTATTTGCTGACGTCATCGAAGGCGTTAATTGACCAATCGTGTCGAGCAAAAGTCGGCGCCATCCCCATTCAATCGTCACAGTCGCCTGGTTACCTTGCAACTCGCTTGGCACAGATTGACCAAAGAGTTCTTCTAAAGGTGCCGTTTTCGATGATGCAGAATCTTCTACGCTCGCCATGGATTGCGGTCTTTCCAGCGTCGGGGAGGGATGTTCATGACTTTTTACACTTTGGCTCAGCTTAAAAAGTGATTCTGAAGACGATAAGCCGGGTGTTGAAGGCAAGGAATCCACCATATCCATCCCCCTCATTTTGATCAAGACGTCTGCTGTTGATCATTTTTTTTCTTATCGATTTTCTCTCGATATTGATCCAAAAAATCAGTAAAGATCGATTGCCCAGTATACGTAAGAAATAGCCAATCAAGCGCTCTCGTCATTCCAATATATAGAAGTGCGGTTTCTCGATCTTGGTTTTTTTCTAAATAAAATGGCATAGAATCGACATTGACGATAAATACCGCTTGAAAATCTAAGCCTTTCGCACTGTCTAATGTGCATATTTTAATCGATTCTTCCTGCATACGAAAATTTCTTTTCGTTTGCGGGCTTTCCGTTACCCAATAATAGGGTATCCCACGTTTCTTAAATACCGACTGTATAGGTTCAACATACGAAGGAAATTGCGATGTTCCTTTTACGCGATATAAGATAACCATTTGCGAAAAAGGGACTTTATACTGCTGATGCAACTTTTCGATCGCTTTTGCGACAAAATGAACTTCTTCTTCATAAACTGCGAATCGACGAAGAATCGGTACATGGCCTTGGCGGCGTGATGCTTGCGGCGATATAATTTCCACACCTTCCATCGACCCCTCAACCACTTTTTCCTGAAGATCGGATAGAGAACGATAAAAATCCCAAGCAAGGTCCAAAATTTGTCTTGTGTTGCGATAATTGATGGAAAGAACGCGAGAACGACCACGAAAATCAAGACCGATATCTTGAGCAAAACTCGTTTTTCTTCGAAAAATATTCTGTGCCCGATCTTCGACAAGTAAAAGAGATTGCGTACTTGGATTCAAAACACGGGTGATTAATTTTAACCATTCCGGTTCAAAATCTTGCCCTTCGTCGATCAACACCGCATCATAAGTCGGAATAATCGCTTCCTTGCGCTCTATTTTTTCAAGGAGTTCCGCTAATCGCTCAATCGGCGTTCTTAAATGACTCGTTAACCAATGATGAAAATTGGAAACTGTGATTTGCGCTTGACTTTCCTTTCCATTGTTCGAACCAAGATTTTCTTCAGGAAGAACGCACGCAGCATGAATCATTTGATCGAGACGTGCCGACAATGTAATGCCAAAACATAAAACAAGGATTGACCAATCTGGATGTTCTTTCGCCAATTGTTTTACACGACTAACCAGTACTATCGTCTTGCCACTACCTGCAACACCACGAATGAGTCGGTGACGATCACCTAGACTTTTCCCTAAATTTTCTTGATGGAGATCCATGGTCTTGATATCATGTAAGGACAGCAATAATTGATCTTGGTAATAAACAGGTTCACCGAGCGTCGCGCCAATTCTTACTTCGGGAAACAGATGATAACGAATCGATGCGATATCATCGGATGTCAACGGTTCAGAATTCCACTGAGCAACCGGAAACATAGCAAAAATTTTCTCCATCAATAGTTGCTGCGAAAAGTCAGCATCTTCCTGATCAATCTGCTCTCTTGTCAGAACAAACTGTTCATCGATGACGTGATAAAAATTACCTTGAATAAATTCTTTTTGCGTCATTCGGGTAAATACCGTTCCAAAGCCATAACGAAATTTCAATTTCCCTTGATAGGGGCCATCAAAGCGCAATAAATTTTTGTCTTTTCCAAGAGCTTTGGCAAGATGAAAAGCGTATTCCCTCGCTTGCTTAAGTGGAGAAATGACGGTTGCCATTTCTCCTGTTGATGTATATAGATACCAAGTTTCTTGATTGATTTTAACCAATGTCGACGTGCGATAATCCTTCACTTCAAGAACAAGCACACCGAGGTCAGGACCAATTACGACAAGATCTGGCCTTTTTCCATGAATCATCGGTTCATAATACACAATATAATCATCAGGCAAACAATCTTTCAATGTTTGAAATACGAGACGTTCGCCTCGCGTTGCCGTACGGGCAAGTGATTCTGGTACTGAATACGCCATGGTTCTTAAAACCCATGATTAGGATCATTCACAAAATCGATGCCACCACACTGTGGGCATACAAACACATGGACGGCGACGTTTTTCTCCATAGCCGTATTGAGAAATCCTTCATCGCCACCTCCAAGAAAAAGATCGGTTAGCAAACCTGCTCCGCGCGTGAGACCACCCGTCCTCATCGCGTGTGCGCCGCGATATTGCATGCTCACTTGACAGCGTGCGCAATGATGATCGTTATTGTATTGACCATCTTGTCCAATTCCTTCTGCCGCTCTGCGTAACGAATCAAAAAATCCCATGTTGATCCTCTTCCCCCCACGTTAAGATAACCTTAAATTACCATATTCATAGCGAGATAGCAAGCCCAAAAACAATCCTTGCTATTTGGTGATGCTCATGCTTCATCAAGTCAAAACGAAAATCGATTTAAATTCAAGTATAATAAAACATTTCATTATGATGTAAACTTCACTCTCATTCATTTTATTTGTATAATTAACGTAAATCAGTTGAAGTTCAAGACAGCTCAAGCGACGCCACACTTCAATGAGAAAAGAAGATAGAGAAAATTACAAAGGAGGATACAACTAATTTGCCATGATCAAACTGCATTTCGTTGTATTGTCTCGATGAAGTGAAGCGCTTATTTTAGAATTTTGCCAGATCCTATCGAATTTTTGTAGGTTTGTGATAGAATAAAAAAAATACCGAAATTTAAGACAGGTGAATGTCCCATGAAAAAAACGATTTCCAAAGAAGAATACATGGAGCGACGCAAATCAGAATCCAGATCTGAAATCCGCTTATCCTTAGGCCTTGGCCCAATTAGCTTTGATCGCGTCCTTAAAGAAATTGGCATCGATGTCGCCCATGACAAAACGATTCGAATCAAACGCAAACAACCACAAGAATAAAAGGTAATCCTTCAACCGTTTTTTCAATAAACAAAGCAGCAGAAGGTTAGCGTGATCGACGATCCTGCCAACCTTCTGCTTTTGTGTGATGATTAAGCGAACTATGCCTAGAATCATCCATTCTCAAGTGCACCTTTGGTCTATCTTATCACTTCATGAAAATAATGACCTTCTTGCAAATCGGCGAGTAACGTTGGATGGACAGGTTGCCACAACAGTCTTTCTTTTGTCTTTTGACTCGACACAGGATTGTCATTGGCCACGAAGGGAGCTAGCCAGCCAAAGTGCAGTGTGGCTTCTTCCATCGATAAACGGACAACAGGTATCTGCAAATGCTCACCGATGATCGCAGCAATGGTTCGAAACGAGATGCCTTCTTCAGCCACAGCATGCCATTTTGAACCTGCAGGTGCTTTTTCTAAAGCCAAACAAAAAAGATGGGCGGCATCAAGACGATGCACGGCCGGCCAGCGATTCATGCCATCACCAAGATAAGCGGATACCCCTTTTTCACGCGCGATCTGGATCAATTGTGGCACCAAGCCATGATCCCCTTTGCCATGCACAGTAGGTGCTAGGCGAACGGCACAAGCACGGACACCTTTTGAAGCAAGGGCAAGGGTTGCTTCTTCGAGCATCACACGAAGGCCACCGACAGAATGAAGATCGGCAGCATCATCTTCATCCCCTAGTTTACCCGCGGTTAAACCCATCGTTGCAAAGGCGACAATCAGTGGCCGATGTGTTGAGGCGAGTGCTTTTCCCAGCGTTTCGATCGATTGCCGATTCGTTTCAACCGATCCTTTGATATCGGTAAAATCTTGATGAAAAGCGAAATGAAGCACTCCATCCGCCTTGGATGCTGCTTCATGCAAAAGAGCCAACTGCGAGAGATCACCTCGTACTGTCTTGGCACCGATCGCTTGAAGTGAAGCTTGCGCCTGCTCTGTCCGTGCAAGTCCGGTAATTTCATGGCCATTCCCTAGCAATTCACGTACAGCAGCAGAGCCGATCCACCCATTCGCTCCGGTCACAAAAACTCGCATGCTATCCGCCTCCTCGTCTTGTCGACTCATTCTGTTACGACGAGTATAGCGTGCGCTTGACCCTGATCTTTGCCTTTTCTTCTTTTATTCTTGCCTGATTTTCCAATCCTTCAGTTCGTCCATATCATTTTTGTTGAAGTACTCGTGCAATATCACGAATCGGGGGGTTCCCAAACAGACGACTGTAATCACGACTGAATTGCGAATCGCTTACATAGCCGACCATTCGACAGGCTTCTGACGCCTCCAGTTGCTTCGTTAGCATCAGCGATCTTGCCTTTTGCAAGCGAATCGCCTTTTGATACTGTATGGCGCTCATCGAAGTGACCGCTTTGAAATGTTCACAAAAGGAAGAGACGCTCATATGAACCAACCCAGCCAAAGCAGAAATCGTGATTTTTTGCGCGTAATTTTCTTGTAGCCAAGCAATCGCTTGGGTAACACGAGAAACAGTTGAGTCGACTATGCCCATTTCAGCGATCAGTACGCCAACAGGACTTCGCAACAATCGTAGCAATATCTCCTCCATGATCAGAGGCGTAAATAATTTCACTTCTTCTGGATCGGACAAACACTGCAACAATCTTGTCAAAGCTTGGAGCAACGATACATCAGCGTCCACAAGATAGCCTTGATACCGCGGCTGGCCGTGCGGTAAACCCCGTGGAAAAACGTTCAAAACTAACGCGCTGATTTTTTGGGGATCGAGAATCAAGCCAATACCAAGAAAAGGTTGATCCATTGTTGCATGCGTCGTATGGAGTATAACGGGTAAGGCAACGGGTGATACAAAGATTTTCGATCCACCATAGCGACACGTCGCATCACCGATCGTCACTTCTTTCTCCCCAGAAACGGCAATGCCCACAAAAGGTGCATGCATAGCAAGGACTTCATGACCAGCATGGTGATGCGAATATCGATTGAGATAGACATTGGGGATCGCCGTGTGATACGTACCGTCCTGAACAGTATGTTTCATAATCAACTCAGCTAATGCGGTCGTTTCCTTGTCAAGCATTCTTGACTCAATCTTAATTACCTCATCGAAAGATGTCTCCATGTGTACTACCTCACCAATGACGTACACCCAGTTGCGTTCAAAATCACTTTGTTCAATGAAGCGAAACGTAGGCTGTTACCTTTCATTTCGCACATAGAAAGCGGGCGGTTCAACACCAAGCAAGCGCAAATACACGTACCCTTGCGCACGATGATGGATTTCATTTTCCAAAGCATACGTTAACCACGCGATGGCATTTCCTTCGGGATGGCCTGGAAACGGCGTTGGTCTCGGTTTGGTTAACGCATCTTGTGTCACGGCAAACCATAGCCTTCTCGTTTGCTCGCGTACACGTTGTCCAAACGCGAGCAATTCATCCACATCACAAGTTTGATAGGAAACTGGTGCAAAGACAAAGTCCCATTCTTCCGTGGCTAGACCTTTTGCATATACCTGCTCCATTCCCCAGATCTCAAGCAATAATTGACGAAAAGATCGCATGCCAGGCACAGGTGTTTTATCCAAGGCTCCAGCATCCACAAAAGACTTTGTTACCTTATCGGTTAACCAGCGATTTTCTTCCCACACCTTCATAAACCAATCTTTCCACGTCACATCCATGCATAACACCTCCATAATCGCAGTATACCGTAAGCATCATCAACGTACCGCTCAAGATCAGCAATTTCGTTTGCTGGCAACGTGATTTCCGAAGCTTTTACCGCATCCGTTCTAGCAGAAATCTTTGTAAGAAAAACATCATATAGTTAAGAATATACCCAGAATCCATCGCACCAATTTTTTCATCAGCGACACCCATCGATGCATGGATGAACATCTGGCCGATACACATGGAGGAATCAGCGCATGATACAAAGGTGTGGCCATATTGTTTCCCACTTTTTTGTCGCCAATCGCTCCTCGTAGATGGCTCTTTTTTCATCAGACATGAAAAAAGGCGTAGGGCGGACAAGCAAATTGACCAGGTCATCAATCCCATACGGAGCAATGAGTTCCAACTCATCATGCGCACACCTATGGCCGTACAAACTTCAGGAAAGTTGGCCAACCCATCCGCCGTTGACGTATAGGGAGCTTGACCGTTTTTAATGTGCATCCTCGCCTGATTTTTCACTGACCAAGGAATCGAAGGATCCAGTTGCCGCAGCCATCGTTCAATCTTTTTTTCTTCTGATTCTTCCTTATGATTCCGATCAAAATAAACCACGTCGACATCAGGCAATCGCGACGGCGCAAACCCATGAAGTTTGTCCCAAACTTTCGAGCGAACAAAACCTGCACAAATACACCAATCCGGCAAACCTAATGATTGTACTTGACGAAGGATGTTCATCATCGCTACGTCCTCTAAAATCCAAGCTATCATATCCTTTTCTTGCAACATCATCTTTTCCAACGCGACCGCATCCTTATGATTTACATCCAAAATCTCATAACCTTCACTTAGGTAGCCTCTTGAATTTTCGTCATGACCAATTCCTTTTGATCATCCTTCATCGAAGCCACCCTGTAGTCTAACATCCAATGTAGCATCCCAAGAATCTGATCCAATTCCTCTTTTTTATGTTTTGTATCCTTGATTTTTTGGAGAATCCATTCAACGATCTCAAGGTCGGTAAGAGCATGGGTATCATGTTCCTGTAAGATGTCCTTCAGTTCAGACAGAGAGCACCCTACCCGTTGCAACTTCTTGATGAGAAGCAGTCTCTCGGTTGCCTCGTCCGAATAACACCGATAATTATTCTCCTCGCGCAATACATGCCGATGATCTAACAAGCCCTCTTTTTCATAAAAACGAATGGTGTGAATCGATAATGCGGTCTTTTCGGCTAACTCACGAATCTTCATGAAAATTCTCGCCTCCCATGAGCTTGCGTTAGAGTTCACTCTATCGTTTACACTTTATTTATGCAAAGAATACCTTGCTCGTCAATCCATTAAGGAGGTTATCATCATGCGTGTTTTTGTCACAGGAGCATCAGGGTATATCGGTTCAGCCGTCGTTTTCGAATTACGACAGGCTGGTCATCAGGTTCTCGGTCTCACGCGTTCGGATCGCGGCGCGGCGATGTTGCGTAACCTTGGGGCAGAAGTTCATGAGGGGGATCTCGACGATCTCGATCGTCTTCAAAGCGGTACCGCAGCTGCAGATGGCGTGGTACACCTCGCGTTTAAGCATGATTTTTCCGACTTTGCCGGTTCACTAGCGTCTGATTTACGCGCTGTACAAGCGATGGGGGACGTTCTCGTCGGTTCAGAAAAACCGTACATCACCACCGTTCACGCAAACGGCGACGCAACCGACAACGCCGTCCTGGCTTTGTCCGAACGAAAGGTAAAAGCATCGGTGATTTCGCTAGCGCCATCCGTACATGGGGATGGCGACAAAGGTTTTGTGCCGACACTCATCAACATCGCCCGCCAAAAAGGCGTCTCTGCCTATATCGAAGAGGGCACGAATCGTTGGCCAGCCGTCCACCGACTCGATGCCGCCAACCTGTACCGTCTTGCCTTAGAAAAAGCACCGGCTGGATCACGTCTCTATGGTCGTGCTGAAGAAGGAATCCCCTTTCGCGACATTGCTACCATCATCGGCAAAAAACTCGATGTACCTGTGCTGAGCATCTCGCGCGAACAAGCCGATGAACACTTCGGATTCCTCGGTATGATCGCTTCCCTTGATCTACCAAGCGTCATGCCTGGTAATGCAGCACAGACAAAAGCCCTTCTAGACTGGCACCCTAAACAACCCGGATTACTCGCCGACCTTGAAGAAGGTCATTACTTTACCGTTTGAGCGAAAGCGATCCATAATGGCATCGAAATCTCTTATCAAGTCATGAAAACCGAAATGCCAAGGCAGTGTCACTGCTTTGGCATTTTTGCTTCATGGTTAAAACTGCAATAAGCTCGTATCATCAGGGACTATCCCTTTAATCCATCTAATCTCTTCCTCTAAAACATTAGGTATAAAAAATTCTGTTCCCCAGTGTCCCGAATGAAATCGTGTTTCGTTATCTTTGATTAAGTTCACCGTAAACCACTTGAAATTCCCATTGGCACTTTTAAAGTTATGGAGCAAATACTCAGCTAAAAGGGACGTTGTATTGCCTTTGAAAATCGTGAGGTTTTCTTCCTTACTCATTTGAAATGCTTGTGGATGAAGAGAGGCTATTTCTTCAATGATTTCATTTTCTTCATGCCAACAGTGTATTTCAATGGCGTTCGATTTGGCCAAAAAGTTTTCCACTAACGATTCCCAGTAACCGTAATGGCTGTGTAAAGGTATTGGGAACGTGTCATGATCCCTTGTATAGGTTGGTATGTGTATCGCGATATTCATTATTTCACTCCTCACCCAATCCATCGCATTGCCTTTGAATCGACATTGCTTGGTGAAAAAAAAACTTGACGCTTATTATTGACTGACTAACCACTCTATTATAACATAGTCATCATGGAGAGGTGAATAATGGCGAGACCCCGTAGTGACGAAAAACGAAATGCCATTCTTGCAGCAGCGACCCGTGTTATCGCATCACAAGGATTGAGCGCATCAACGGCGATGATTGCCAAAGAAGCCGGCGTCTCTAATGGTTCATTATTCACTTACTTCGAAACCAAAGCCGATTTGTTGAATCGGCTCTACATCGAACTCAAGGAGGAGATCGCTGAAGTTGTTGCAAAGGAGCCTCACCAAGGTACTAGTCTTCGTGACCGTACCTTTCACATGTGGTCACGTTGGGGTCATTGGGCCGTTACTTTTCCTGAGAAACAAAAGGCGCTCACCCTATTGACCGTGTCGGACGATATCACGCCAGAAAGTCATCAGGCTGGTCATGATGCATTCAGAGAAATCCGTGAACTGATCCAATTAAGTAGCGCCCATGGTCCAATGCGTGATATTCCACTTTACTTCACCACGGCACTCATGAATGGATTGTCTGAAGCAACCATCCACTTCATGATCGAAGATCCAGACAACGCAGCAATGCATTGTGTCCGAGGCTTTGAAGCGTTTTGGCGAATGCTCACCTAATCTCTTTATTTTTCGTCTATTAAATGACTGACTAGACACTCAATTATTCCAGGAGGCTACTACGATGAAACTTACAGGTAATACGATCTTGATAACTGGCGGAAGTACTGGCATCGGTTTGGCTTTAGCAGAACGATTCATCAAGGCTGGCAATACCGTCATTATCTGTGGACGGCGTGACCATGCCCTTCAAGAGGCAAAAGAACAATTTCCCCATCTGATTGTTTTTGTCAAGCATCTTTTGAGCCACAGTGATCACGGTAAAAGTGAGCCACTTAGTGCGTGAGAAGTCCTTGTTCTGGATCTTTTTGTTTCTTGTGTTTTGTCTTTGTTCTTCCTTCTCCCCGAGGGGAGGGGCGAACTAACATTCGCTTCTGTTACGCCTCTTCTTGCTCCTCGTGCTGCCGTTGTAAACTCTGGCGAAATCGATACGAATCCCCATTCATCAGTAGAATGTGTGCCCGGTGTGTGATCCGATCCAGCAACGCAGCTGTCATTTTTTCGTCGCCAAATACATTCACCCATTCGCTAAAATCAAGGTTGCTGGTGATGATTGTACTTTTCCGCTCATGACGGCCAGAAAAGAATTGAAATAGCAGCTCTCCGCCTGTTTTGCTGAAAGGAACATAGCCAAGTTCGTCACAGATGACGACATCGTATTTCAGCCACTGCTTGTCCATACTTTGCAAGCGATGTTCCTCTTTAGCCAACAACAATTCTTCCACCAATGTACCGACCGTGATGAACTTCACCTTATAGCCTTTTTGCACCATTTCCACACCAAGAGCACTGGCCACATGCGACTTCCCCGTGCCGGAATTGCCAATAATCAGGATGTTTTCGTGCTTTTCTACAAACTCCCCCTGTGCGAGTGCCAATACTTTGTGTTTGTTCAACGAAGGAATATAGTGAAATTCAAACGTGTCGAGTGTTTTTGGCACGGGGAACGTCGCCTGCCTCATCCGTTGCTGACGTTGGTTTTCCTCCCGAGTCGCCGTTTCCTGTTCCACCAGTGCCAGCAGATACGCCTCATAGGATAATCCATGCTCCACCGCTTCTCTAGCGAGAGAGGCATACTGCTTGGCGATCGTCGGTAGCCGCAGTTGCTTCAGGTGATGAGCCAGTAGCAGATCGGTTGTCATGCTCATTCACTCCCACCGGACAATTGGTTATATATTTGTAGATTGGAACGCTGTACCCGAAACTTTGCCAGATCCACGGGCACTTTGTCGTTCGTCAGCGGTGTCGTCGGGCGTGGATTCGTCCATGGGTTCAGGATCTCCTGAAGTCCCTCAAAGTGATACGTTTG
>JABEUY010000113.1 GCA_013044175.1 Bacilli bacterium | reverse complement strand
TAAACGCAAGAAGAAGTCCCAATCCCAGTAATCGCGCATCTCTTCATCGAAATAACCTAATTCATCATGAATGCTTTTTTTATAGAGCATGCCAGATGAAATGATGATGTTCCATTTTCTTAAGAGAAGATCATCAAAATCAAAAGCGAACACATAACGGTTTTTCGGTTGGCGATGTCCTTGTTCATGCGTATACGTCACGATTTCAACATCCGAAAAAAGCAGTGTATCTTCAGGACGAAAGGCTTGAACCATCCGTGTTATATGACCAGGTAGGAGAATATCATCATCGTCACAAAGCATGATATATTCGCCATTGGCGATTTCTAGACCGCGATTGCGAGCGGCAACATGTCCTCGATTATACGGTTGATTGAGCAACACGAGATGTAACTGATCCTGAAAGGAGGCGATGACAGGGGTGGGGTCTGTGCCGGCATCATTGACGACGATCACTTCGATATTTTTGTAGGGATCCATGGCGATTGCTTTTAGGCATTCGGCTAACATGCGTGGTCGATTATACGTAGGAATGATAAGGGAGATCAACGGTTTCAAAGGAATCCTCCTGCTGGCAATAAGTTTAGGGTGTTAACTTATATTGTGACATAGTTCAGGAGACTCGGCTAGCTAATTGTAAGTGTGCGTGTATAGGGAGCGACGGTAACGGCCTGTTTTCCTAAGGCAATCCATGATGCGCGAAAAGTAGCGATCGGAATCGGCTCAGCTTGTTGACCATTTAATGGATTATTCACATAGACGTATTTTTTGTCAAAGCCAACGAGTAAAACGGCATGTTCGAAAAGCGTGGTTTTTACGAGACCTGTTGGACTTGTCCAATGAACAAAAGGTACTTGTGCTGTAAAATTGATCGTCGTCCAAACGATGACAGGCCGTCCTTGGCGCACGGTACTTAGTAACGTGCTAAAAGAACTTCCTGTCAGATCAAGACCGCGATGGGCGATAAAGCGATTAAGCAATTGTGTGATCGGACCGTGAAACACACCAAATCCTGGCGACTTGCCCGTAATACTGCCGACAAATCCGCGATTGGGATTACCCCATGAAACAATATCACCAGCACTATCGGTGACAAGTGGTGTCGGATCTCGTTTGATCATACCAGCGAGCGCGACGGGCGATTCGTAGACGTGAAGATAATCGAGAAGCATCGATAAGCTGGTTACTTCACAACCATTAAATAGTTCTGGAAGCTGAGATTTGGCAGCAACCTTTAAAAGAACACCATGTGATTGAAGCGGTGTAAACGTGTTGATGAAGAAACTGCCTTTCCACTGCGCTTCTCTGCGCAATAAAACAGGCGAGTCAGTATAAACCCGATAGGGGAAAGAAAGGATAACGATGATGCCGAAAATGAGAGCGAGTAACTGGCTAAGCATGAGATGTTTGAGCCATCTTGCAAAGCGCCCGTGTTGAAATCTCACGTTGCCAAAGCCCCCTTACTTAGGGTGATGAAGGATTTTCCTGTTGCTTTGCCTGTGCTTTGGCATATTCTTTTGCACGATAGGCCATTTTTGCACGATGATACCGTGAACGCGCTATAAAATAAAAGGATGAGAAGATAATCAGAATGAGTACACCATAACTAAGGAATGATGCGCCAAGTGTGTGTGAAAAAGCAAATGCGATCAATCCAAAAAGGATACTTCCCATCCCGACGATCATCATGCTTGACCATACTAGATAGTATCCAAGTAAGCGTCGATAGCGATGATAACGTTCATCATGAAGGTTGTGTTCCGTCATCAGCTAACCTCCTCGAGACAGTGTAGCATGGGTCGATAGAATTCGTCGACCAAAGCGCCTTCAGGTAAAGATTTTATGACAATAATAGCGATTTCAAAAAATAGGATTGCGAATTGATAAAACGATGATACCATAGCGTATATGAAGAGATTATGGCGAATTCTTGGCGTTAGTTTGATCAGTTTCATGTTGTTGTTGGGACAAACCACGTATGCGGACACTTCCATTTCAAGCGTCCAGGCTGCTTATGCGCATGTCAAACAAATCGTTTCCCAAATGGGGCAACAACTTACTCAACTTGAAACACAAAATACACAAGAGGAGAGTCGTTATCAACAACTTCATCATTTAACGTTACTAGCGATCGCGAAAGAACAACGATTGCTTCTTAGCGTATCGCGCCTTAAACATAAGATCATGCTTGATCAAAAGCGCATTGTAAGATCGCGAAAAACGGTGGATGATGCTAAAAAAAGATTACAGCAACAACTTGTTTTTTGGTATGAAAAAGGGACGGAACCTTATTTTTCTGTGTTACTTGGCGCGACAACGCTTTCGGATCTGTGGAATCGGGTTAGTGATTTGTCGTTGATCACACAAAAGCAACAAGTGGTGATGCGTCATGATCAACGCATCGTCCTTGCGTTTGAACAACTTTTACAAAAAGATCGTCAAGACAACGTGAGACTTGATCGCTTGCTTATCTTATCAAAAGAAGATCGAAATGCTATTGCGCAAAAAACAAACCAAGCAGCGACGGTCGTTGCGAAACTTTCTTCACTCAAACAGTCTGTGCAAGCATCGAGGGCGAAGGAATTTCAGACGATGCAACAACTGGCTTCGAAGCTTTCTGCGATGATCGAGCAACAGCGTCTTGCTTTAGAACGAGCAGCAGCACTGAAAGCGGCTGAACAAAAAAATCAGACAAAATCGAATACTACCCCTTCAACTTCTTCGACAGTAACAACGCCAAGTACCATCAATGGTGTGCTAACGGAAGCGATCACAATAACTGGCGTTCCCTCAAGTTGGATGAACGACTTGCAGATTTTGATGATGGCTGAAAGTGGTGGGCGACCGAATGCAATCAGTCCGCTTTATGTGGATGGCGAGCAGGCAACTGGCCTTTTTCAGATGCTGCCAAGCACGTTTGAGCGGTATGCTATGGCTGGCCACACGAACATATGGAATCCACTCGATAATGCGATTGCTGCCATTCATTACATTTTGCAAGAGTACAAGGCACCTTGGAATATACCTGGCATTGGTACTTCCTCGTATCAAGGCTATTAATGTAAAACCGGCTACCCTAAGGGTGACCGGTTTTTGCATAAGTGTGCTGTTTATTCGCCAAATTGAATCAACGCCTCAAAATCGGAAAGTGTGATGGCGGTACCGACATAAAAGTCACCAAAATCGCCGTAGCGTGCACTGACTTCATCAAACCGCATCTCGTAGACGAGTTTTTTGAATTGAAGGGGATCTTGTGCATAAAGGGTCACACCCCACTCCCAATCATCAAAACCGACCGAACCAGTTACGATTTGACGCACCTTACCCGCATAATCACGACCGATCAAACCATGGGATCGCATTAATTCGATACGTTCAGGCATTGGCAACATATACCAGTTATCATCGCCTGAACGACGCTTATTCATCGGATAAAAACAAATAGCGCCGCTTTTTTCTTGCAATGGTTGCAAACGCGGCTTTAAACTAGGGTCATCCATAGGATTCGAGCCTGGTTTCGCAAGATAACTGCTCAACTCGACGATCGATGTATAGGAATACGATGTTTGCAGATAATCGGCAAATTCCGTCTTAGCAATATGATTTTTGCATGTGATTACTTCATCGAGCGTGGGGCGAAAGAATAAGAAGAGCAGATCAGCTTTATGTCCTGCTATCGCATAAACGCCAAAACTCGATGTGCCGTCTCGTTCCTCTTGTTCGAACGTGGCGAGAACTTGTAAAAACGCAGAAAAGATTCGTTGTCTTTCTTGCGGATCAATGCTTCGCCAAGAAGCCCAATCGATCGTATGAAATTCATGGTAGGCATACCAGCCCTCAATCGTTTTTGTTGGTTCGCTCACCGTATGTCGCTCCTTTTTTGACGATATGCTTAGGTTAGCGTAATCCATAGTCTACTGCAACATGATGATGATAATGCTGAAAGGAGGGTTTACAATCTTACGGGTGACGGGTCGAGAAATTCAATGTGAGTCATTGAATGAAGAATGTATATATAGCCTTATGATTCCCTTTCATCCAGCGATTACGATCTTCATCGATGGTATCGTCGCACTTGGCATGGTTCGATTGCATGGGGGGGAACGAGTCGATGTTCACTTCGCCGATCGTATCCCGCAAAGAAAATTGAGCGATACGGTTCTCGATGAAGGAAATGCTGTTCAAATCATGACAAACTATATACCCGGTATTCGATATTTTTTGAAAGAACAACAAGGTGATGATATAACACTTTGTTATGCCAGTGAGACGATTTTCCCCAAAGTGTATGATCGTGAGGAAGTGATCGAATACCTCCTTGTTCAAAATTATCAAGGTGAAATCGACCAAAATGCGCTATCACAGTTATGTAGTAAGAAGCATAATGCGTCTGCGATCGTTTTGCGAACGATCGTCTACAATATGCCGATGCAAGATCAAGTCGTATTTATTGGTCCTTCGACAGAGAGTACTTGGCTTGGTCAAAATGGCATGCATGTCAAGAAGGGACAGAAGCTACTGGCTAAGTTGCAAACAGCATCTCCGAGAGTTAAACGTACATGCTACGGGGAGGAGTTAGTACTTCCACCAGAGGGTTTGTATTTTTTTCTTGGAGTAGGTATCGTCAAAGACGGAGAAATCATCCGCAGCGCGCGACAAGGTCGTCTTTTGATCGGCCAACATTATATCGATGTGGTGTCGCAAAAAGTGATTCAAGGTGATCTCGCCCCTCCAGAAGGAGATTTGGTGTTTCCAGGTGATGTTATCGTAGAAGGTTCGGTACAACCAGGGTGTCATCTTGAAGTGATGGGACGTGTGGTCGTTCGTGGCAATGTGAAAGACGCTGTAATCCTGGCTGATCAAGGGATTGAAGTCGAGGGTGAAGTGATCGAATCATCCTTGCAAGCGGGACCGTTATACAAAGTATATCGCTTGGCAGAATCTCTTCTTGAGGAGATTCTGACAGGCTTATATCAAATGCGCGATCACGTACGAAGATTACAAGGCGATATTCCTAGGAAAGATCATGTGAGTCGATTGGTGTTAATCCGACACGCAAGGCTTGTGAAAGATTTGAATCGATTGTACCAGTTACGAGAAACAGGACTTCTGCATAAAAAAACGTATCGTGAAGTGATGCATTTTATTGAATCAACATGGTTGTATCATGAGAAATTTTCGATGAATACGATCGAACAAAGTCTTTATATTTTACAAAATTTCCAACTTTCTCTTCGTTATTTTCGTGATATCGAAGTCGCCTCCATTCAAATTGGCGCTTGTATGACTTCCATCGTGCAGGCAAGTGGTGATATTATCGTAACCAAAGGCCATGCTGTATCGAGTTCACTTGAAAGTCTTCATGATCTTACCGTCCATGGCGCCATCAAGGGCGGTTTTGTCACCGTAGGTCATGCTGTGATCGCCGATGAAATCGGTACCACCTCGGGCATCGAAACGAGTATTCGCATCTTAGAAGATCAAGGTTTTGTCCAGGCGACGAAACGTCATCCACATACCTTGATCGAGGTTGGGAGTTGTCGAACATACCATGTGTCGGGAAAATGAAATTGTTGAATTGTTGACGAAAGCGAATCATCTTACGGTTTTGTTGGTCGATGATCAAAAAGAAACACTCGATTTACTTGCTTTACAATTACACAGTTTACCGGGTATCCAGCAGATTTGGAAAGCAACTACGTCGCATGATGCGATTCGCACGTTACAAGCGAATCCGATCGATATTACGGTGATCGTTCATGAATTTTGTGAAGAAAGTGGTTTTGAACTGTGCCGAGAAATTCAAGACATGCAACATGATACAGAGGTTGTCGTATGTTCGATTCAAAATGATGCTATATGTAAAAAAAAGGCTTTTTCGCTTGGTGTTAAACAATTTATCGAAAAGCCGATCGCGACAGAAGATTTACGGCATATGATTTTTGATTATTTGCAACGACATCAAGTTACGCTTTGATATGGGGAGCATGAGTAAGATAACAAGGAGAGGCTGTGTAAAGACATGCAAGAACAGTTAGTCACTGTTGGGATCATCGGTTGTGGTGGGATTGCGCTCGGTAAGCACCTTCCTGCCTTGGCGAAACAAGCAAGGGTCAAACTCGTCGCTTTTTGCGATTTGAATCGAGAAAAAGCTGAGCGTGCCGCCAAAGAATATGGTGTTGACGATGCCAAAGTCTATACAGATTACCTTGACTTGCTTGCTGATTCTTCTATTCGTGTGATTCATGTCTGTACCCCGAATGCAAGTCATGCGACAATCTCGATCGCTGCGCTTGAGGCAGGTAAAGATGTACTTTGTGAGAAGCCGATGGCGAAGACATCGCTCGAAGCGAAGGCGATGGTCGAAGCGGCTAAACGCACGGGTCGCAAACTTTGTATCGGTTATCAAAACCGATACCGAGCGGATGCACAGTTTCTCAAACAAGCTTGCGAACAAGGGGAACTCGGAGAGATATACTATGCGAAAGCACAAGCCGTAAGGCGACGTGCCGTGCCGACGTGGGGTGTTTTTCTCGATGAAGAACAGCAAGGCGGAGGCCCTTTGATCGACATCGGAACGCATGCATTGGATTTGACGTTATGGATGATGGATAATTACAAGCCGAAAGCAGTCATGGGGACGTCTTTTCATAAGCTTGGGCAGAAAAAGGATGCCGCCAACGCTTGGGGATCATGGGATCCTGAAAAGTTTACTGTTGAAGATTCTGCATTTGGTTTTATCGTGATGGAAAACGGTGCGACGATCGTTCTTGAATCGAGTTGGGCGCTTAACACGCTTTCCGTCGGTGAAGCACGATGTGTCTTGTGTGGTACTGAAGGTGGCGCGGATATGGAAGATGGACTGCGTTTTAACGGCGAGCGTTACCAACGACTTTATGAAGAGAAAATCGATCTATCGGCTGGTGGCGTTGCTTTTTATTCGGGTAGTCAAGATGAACCAGGTGACATCGAATCACGGCTTTGGATTGATGCTGTACTCGATGATAAAATACCCTATGTTACGGCTGAACAAGCTTATGTGGTGACCCAGATTCTCGAAGCGATCTATGAATCGGCAAAAACAGGTAAAGCGATTTACTTTAATTAGCTTCTATACTAAAAAATAAGCGCTTAACACAGGGGTCATCGTCCCTGTGTTTTTTTAATTTAGTACCAATGGATGATAGAAAGCGTTTTCTTTAGAAAAAGACTACTAGTTGTTTCTAGTCAGAAGAGATAGGCACAATATTCGATGAATTCTTTGGCGTAATTTTTTATAGTAGGGGAACAAGAGAGACTGAGGAGGAGCTATTATGGCAATCGAGGAAACGGAAATAAAGACACTGCACGTCGCCGAAATGGTCGACCGTCTCGTCGGGCAAGCGCAACAAGCGCTTAGAGACTATATGAAGCTCGATCAAACGACGATCGATGAAGCGGTTAAACAAATGGCACTCGCTGGTCTAGAGGCGCATCGTGAATTAGCGAAGATGGC
>JABEUY010000112.1 GCA_013044175.1 Bacilli bacterium | reverse complement strand
CATTCTTCGTGATTTTCGTCACCGGTGCCGCCGGTTTCGTCAAGATCGGGTCGGGAAACTTGACAATATCATAGATAGCCATCCTTCAACCTCCAACAAGATAACGCGTCGCCTACCACGACTACTCCCCATTATGCCATGAATGATTCGATTCGCAAAATCACTTTTTACCGATCGATCTTAGGTGGATCGGCATCAGGCAACCAGTCTTTTTTCATCAATTCGGGTGACTTCTTCTTTAGACTTTCAAAGAGATTGGCAGCCACATCAAAAGTCAAATTTTCTGGATATGCATTTTCATTATGCAAAATAACATCAAGACCGATTTTTTCTTCTTCAGGTGTAACACGAATCCCCATGATCAAATCAACCACTTTCAAAAGAACCCAAGTTCCCGCGCCACAAAACACCCAAGTAACGACGATCGCCAAAAGTTCAACCCAAAGTGTTTGGCTACTTCCAAAAAACACGCCATTTAAGCCTTGCGGATTGACGGCAATCGTGGCAAAAAGGCCAGTCGCAACCATGCCCCAAGTGCCTCCGATGCCATGAGCACCGAAAGCATCGAGTGCATCATCATACCCAAAATAATTCTTAAACATCGTTGAAAAAAAGTAACTGATCACACCTGCGATCAGTCCAAGAACGATCGAAGCGCCAGGGTTGATAAACCCACTTGCCGGCGTTACCGCAACAAGACCACTGATAATGCCTGCAGCCGCACCGATGATGCTGGCGTGGCCAGTCTGCCATCTTTCAATCAAAACCCAAGCTATACCCGAAGCTGCAGCCGCCGTATTGGTCACCAAAAACGCATTGACAGCCACATCGTTCGCAGCAAGTGCACTGCCTGCGTTAAACCCAAACCACCCAAACCATAAAATAGCAGTACCGATAATCACGAGTGGCACATTATGCGCTTTAATCGCTCCGGTTCCATGACCGTGACGTTTACCAAGGTACATTGCACAGACGAGGCCGGAAATACCGGAAGCCATCTCTACGACAGTACCTCCTGCAAAATCGAGGAGATGCATTTGATGCAGCCATCCGCCTTGCCCCCATACCCAATGCGTCAAAGGATCATAGATCAGTGTAGACCACAAAAGGGAAAAGACAAGAAAGGAAGAAAACTTAACGCGTTCCGCTAAGCCACCAACGATGACAGCAGGCGTAATAATCGCAAACATCATCTGAAAAATGGCAAACAGTTCTGCCGGTATCGTTGAGGAATATGCAGGATCCGGCACAAAACCAACATGATAAAATAACGCGAAATGAAAATTGCCGATAAGATGCATGACATCAGGGCCAAAAGCGAGAGAATAGCCAAATAAAATCCATTGAATCGAAATGATCAAGGCAACCGCAATCACCTGGTACATCGTTGTGATCACATTTTTATTGCGAACAAGGCCACCATAAAACAGCGCAAGGCCAGGCGTCATAAATAAAACAAGCGCTGAGGCAACCAGCACCCAAGCGATATCGGCTCCATTGGTCATCGTTCTTCCACTCCGTTATCTATAATGACAAGTCATGTTAATAAGAATAACAGGAAAGGAGAATCAAGTCTACGATCATTGGGCAGAAAATTCTTGTTGCCAAACAGTGACTTCCCGTAAACGCTCCTCATCGATTTCAACACCATGCCCAAGCCCACGTTCTGCTGCAAAAAAACCAGGGCGAGAAAATCGGATGGGAGAAAGAATGACATCTCTTTCAAAATAACGCTCACTCGGCGCGATATCACCTGGCATCGTCATCCCGGAAAGGGAACTGATCGCCAGATTACAAGCTCTACCGATACCTGCTTCTAACATCCCGCCACACCAAGCATCCACGCCATGTCGTTCGCATAATTGAATGATCTCTCGTGCTGGCGTAATGCCGCCGACACGACCGATTTTGACATTGATTACGCGACAAGCGCCGATTTCAATCGCTTTTCTCGCATCGTCTATGGTACGAATACTCTCATCGAGACAGATCGGTGTGCGAAGTTGTGGCTGTAGCCATGCATGATCGAGCATATCATCATAAGCAAACGGTTGTTCAATCATCATCAGATCAAATGCATCCAAAGCCTTTAATAACGCGATATCTTTCCTTTGATAAGCACTGTTTGCGTCAGCCATGAGCGCAATTGAACCAAACGCATGGCGAATCGCTTCGATGACATGGTCATCGTGTCCCGGTTTAATCTTCACTTTGATCCGCGTAAAACCTTGTTGAAGACGCGAATCGATTTTGGCCAAAAGCTGATCGATCGTGGGTTCGATACCAAGACTGATACCACCTTGTACCTCTTCCTTAACCCCACCAATCGCTTGGCGTAACGAAAGTCCATGTTGCCGCGCATAAGCATCCCAGATCGCAACTTCCAACGTTGCTTTTGCCATATAATTGCCCCTAAACTTTTGCAAAAATCGACTCACGTCATCGGGATGGTCAAACTCTTGATCAAGAATGGCTGGAATCAAAAAATCACAAAGAATATGCCGCGCTGTCTCTGTCGTTTCCTCCAGATAAAGCGGTTCACGAAATGCGGTGCATTCCGCACTCCCTGTCACACCTTCCTCAGTCGTCGCAAAAAGAAGCAGGAAATCTTTTTCCCACTCGACACCATAGCTTGTGACAAACGATTCTCTCAGTTTCATCACAAGTTTGTGTACTGTAATATGACGAATTCGCATAAGAAACTTCCCTTCCTTCTCAAACCAGCTTGAAGCGTGTACAATGGCAGAAGGTATTTTGATCACAGAGTAGGAGTTGGTACCACAATGGGGCTTTATGATGTATCGATTATCGCTACAGGTTCGCACGTACCAGATAAGGTGATTACCAATGCGGATTTGGAGGCGATGGTCGACACGAATGATGAATGGATACGCACGCGTACCGGCATTCGTGAGAGGCGCCAATTAGGTGAAGAAGAAACGGTTACCGATCTTGCGATCGCTGCCGCACAAAAAGCGATTGAACAAGCTGGGATCGATATTAACGATATCGATCTTATTATCGCTGCTACATTTACGCCTGATCTTTACTTTCCGCCGCTCGCTTCTATGATACAACGCGGTATCGGCGCAAAAAAAGCGGTTTGTTTTGACTCGAATGCCGTATGTGCAGGTTTTTTGTATTCGCTCGTTCAAGGATCACAATTTTTACAAACCGGCGCATATAAAACAGCGCTGATCGTCGCTGCCGAAGGAATTACGCGTTATATCGATTACACAGACCGCAATTCGTGTATTTTGTTTGGCGACGGAGCAGGTGCTGCCATTTTACAAGCGACACCGCGACCAGAATGCGCACAAGGTCCGACGACAGGTCTGCTTGACTTTGACCTCGGATCCGATGGCTCTCGCGTCGATGTCGCTTTTACACCGCGGCATACAGCACCAAAGTCATGGCTTGACACGCTAAGTAATCGCGAAACGATCACGCCATATATCTGGCAAGATGGCCGCGCGATGTTTAAAGCTGCCGTCAACGGCATGACCGACAGCTTAAAACGCGTGTTAGAACGACAGCAACTTGATGCTTCTGCGATCGATGTGCTCGTACCTCACCAAGCTAATCTACGCATCATCGAAGCGATCGCTGAACGTACAGGTATACCAGCAGAAAAAACAGCACTTTGTATCGAAGAATATGGCAACGCATCAGCAGCTGCGATGGCATTAGCTTTTGACAAATGGATGCGTCTAGGCAAAGTCAAAAAAGGTGATCTCGTCATGTTTACCGCTTTTGCTGGCGGACTGATCTGGGGTTCTGCGCTCTTTCGCATGTAAAGCAATGCTAGGAACCCATCACGATCTCGAATTTACTTGATAGATCGCGAATTTAAGGTAATCATTTTCGGCCATCCCCATTCGTTGGGGGTGGTCTTTCGCTGCACCGCGCCATTCGACAAGACGCAGGATTTTATGAGCATCCATAGCGGCCTCTTGAATAATCTCTTGAAACAAAGATTGAGAGACTGGTGAAGAACAAGATGCAGTTACCAAAAAGCCATTTTCTTTTACTAACTTTAATCCTCGCAAATTGATATCGCGATAACCACGCACAGCCCCTTCTAACCCTGACTTTCCTTTTGCAAAAGCGGGAGGATCGAGAATCACTACATCAAACCGACGCTGTTCTTTTTCATACTGACGCAATAAATCAAATACATTGGCTTCCACAAATTCACAGACATCATCCACCTGATTCAATACAGCATTATGTTTTGCACTCGCAAGTGCTTGTGCACTTTGATCCACGAAGGTAACGGATCGCGCGCCAAAATGCGCTGCGTGAACGCCAAATCCACCCGTATGACAAAAACAATCGAGAACACTCGCTCCGATTCTTCCCTCCTGAGGATCTTCATGCGGTGCTTTATTCGCATAGTGCCAATCGGGTCTAGGCTTCTCATCCGCGGCAAAGCGAACGATCGGAGCCAGCGCTAACCGATTTTCACGCTGATCAAAAAAGTGTCCCGTCTTTTGACCATGAACGATATCGACAGCAAAAAATAGCCCATTTTCTGTAATCTTGATCACATCATCACACTCGCCATAAAGCAGACCAGTTCGTTCTTCAAGACCTTCTTGAACTCGAGTACGCGCATCACTTCGTTCATAAATGCTTTCGACATGCAAGACATCGATGAGACTCGCGATAATCGCATCACGGCGAGTTTCCATAGCACTACTCAGAATTTGAACGACAGCCGTTTTTCCATATTTATCGACGATCAACCCTGGCAATCCATCCGCCTCACCATAGATAACCCGACAGGCTCCTGTATCGCGTAAAAATCGCTTGCGATAAGCAAATGCCGCTTTCACGCGATTCTTAATCCACTGTGCATTGATTTTTTCAGTCGCATCATAAGAAGCGATACGTACCGCAATCTGGGAGGTTTCATGATAGAAACCTTGCGCCAGAAAATGGCCTTGATGATTGCGAAGTACGACGACATCCCCTGTCTTGGGATCGCCTTTTTGCGCTTCAATCTCTGTGCGAAAAACCCATGGATGCCCTTCCTCCAAACGGCGCTTGCGTGCTTTACGTAGATAAATATCGGACAAGTGGTATTCTTCCTTTCTAGCTTGTACTTTTCGTGCATATCCATAAGCGAAAGGAGTGTGCCTATGCTCCAACTGCTTCTCTCTCTGATCGTATTTCTTCTTGGCTTATGGTTACTACGCCGCGGACTGACGCAATTGACCACACGCTATATCGAACGTTTTTTGCAGCGATTAGTCAAAACACCATGGCGAGGATTTCTGACAGGCATTGCAGCGACGCTTGTCACACAGTCGAGTGCTGCGGTCACGATTCTTTCTATGGGTATGGTAGCAGCAGGTATGCTTCGTTTTGAGGATACCGTCGCCATCATTCTTGGCAGTAATATCGGAAGTACTTTCACGCTAGGAATCATCAGCCAAAGTCCAACGCAACTCAGTCCCTGGTTGATTGGCTTAGGTATCTTCGGGTATGTGTTCATCACAGCACCAAGATGGCGTACCGTCTTTCTTGCCCTCTGTGGATTCGGGTTATTGCTTTATGGCTTTCAAGGTATGACCTCCATCAGTGCAACCTTGCTTACCGATCATCGCTTATCGTATCTGATTGCCTTTGCGAAAAATTCTCCCCTTCATGGCGTTCTCGCAGGGACACTTCTAACGATGCTGATCACGAGTAGCTCAGCGAGTACAGCCTTGACGATATCCCTCGCCAAGGCTGGTCTGATCACCTTAATTACTGCCATCGCGCTCGTCTTGGGACACAATATCGGTACATGTCTGACATCGATTCTGATGAGTATCGGTGGCTCTCGATCGGTGGTCCGCGTTGCTCTAACGCACGTATTATTAAATGTCGTTGGTGTCCTGCTTTTTCTACCGATTATTCAACCGTTTCAAAGGTGGATCTTGCAACTTTCACCCCACATCGATCAGCAAATCATACTATCTCACATCTTATTTAATGGTATCACTTCAATCATTGCCTTGCCTTTTACACGTGTTATCGCTACTTCACTGATGACGATCTACAAAGATAAATCGTCATAAATTATCGGTGTGAAAAACAACCGAATTCTCTCCATACAGCAAACGAAATGTTGCTGACGACAACAAATGATCTGCTCCAACTTCGAGAAAATGCAAAGCGCGTTCCCGTTGATGACTTTCGACAAACGCTTGAAGGCGAACGCCTGTTTTTTGTGTCATGCGTGCGATCTTCTCGATCGCCTGCGGTCGATTGAAGGGAGCAACAGCCCCCGAAGATATGCTAATATCGCTTGCCCCACAAGCAAGCGCAACAGCCACGCTCTGTTCAAGCTGGTGTTCCGTCAAAAGACCTGATTCAAAAGTAAAGATACATTTATACTTCTTATCAGCATGTAAAAGAATCGTTTCAATCTCCTCGCGCACATGGTCAAAATCGCCATCTCGCAGTTTTCCCGTCGCCATGAGCACATTGATTTCCGTAGCTCCATCTGCAAGTGCTTGCTCGATAAGAAGCCTTTTTGCTGCTAAAGAGATAGCACCATGTGGATACGCGATCGCCGCACAGACTTTCGTCTCACTACCTTTAAGTGCATCGACAGCATCCTTGACATAAAGAGGATTCACCATGACACTCGCAATCCCATACAACCTAGCTTGTCGGCAAAATATCGTTAAATCCTGTTTGGTCGTGCCGATGCTCATCCTTGCGAGCGTTACTTTCGAAGCGGCGACGAGTTGTTTCTTTTTCCATTCTTCGATCAAGTGGGTTCCGCGCACGAAGACGTCGATATTATTCGGATAACCTTTTGTCATGATCGTGTCCATCACGGTTGAAAGGGGGATAAAACGTGCTCCTTGGACTTCCTCCAACTGCGCTTTTACTTGACCGCCTTTTGCCTCTAAAAGATAATAATAAGCATCTTTCGTTCCCGTGACGCCTTCACGACTCGTGAAAGCATACGATACCATAGCAATCGGTGCGAGAAGTTTACCCTCTATACCTGTTTCTTCTTGAATTTCTCGTACCGCTGCCTCTTCAATTAATTCACCAGGTTCGACATGACCTTTAGGTAAGGTGACACGCCCGAACGAATCATCGATCACCAAGACTTCGATGTCACCTTCAGCAGTTTCTTGAAAAACCAAACCGCCAGCGACTTTTACTGCACGATCCATACGACTTCCCCCTTAACAACACCCGACCATGCCTTAAGGCAATACCGATAGCGAAGCTTGTAATTCACCCAAACAGACTTTGGCATCCGCTTTCGTGATGGTAACAGCACAAAGAGAACCCAATTGCTCCGTGTCACCGATAAAAGCGACTTTTAAGTAATTGTCTGTATGACCGACAAGATACGTCTGACCATCCTGAGTCATCGTTTCTTCGACGATCACGTCAAGTGTCTCGCCTAACCACGTTGTGGCGTATTGTACCGCAAGTTGATCCGCTAAAGCTACAAGTCGTCCGACGCGTTGATGCTTGACCGATTCAGGCACTTGATCCGTAAATTTAGCTGCTGGTGTACCCACGCGAGTCGAATAAGGGAAAACATGCAGATCGGCAAACGCTTGGCGCTCGATAAAATCGATCGTCGTCTCAAAATAGTCATCCGTCTCACCAGGAAAACCGACGATCACATCACTTGTGATCGCAACACCAGGCAACACCTCGCGGACACGCTTGAGTTTCATCGCATATTCCTCGATCGTATAATGGCGATTCATACGCCTTAACACTTCACTGTGACCCGCTTGCAAAGGAATATGAAGGTGGCGACAGATTTTGGATGATGCTTCAATCGCCTGCAATAAGTCTTCGGTGATTTCCGACGCTTCAATGGACGAGATGCGAATACGCGTAAGATTTTCGATTTTATCAAGATCTCGCACGAGATCAGCTAACGTATACCCTTCAAGGTCTTCACCGTAACCACCCGTATGAATGCCCGTCAGGACAATCTCATGATAACCTGCATTGGCCAACCGACGGGCCTGAAACAGAACACTTTCCGGTTTACGACTGCGGACAAGCCCTCTTGCATAGGGAATAATACAAAATGTACAAAAATGATTACAACCATCTTCGATCTTCAAAGACGCTCGTGTACGCTCAAGAAACATCGGCACATCGAGATCTTCAAATTCTTTTTGTGTCAGAATATTCGAAACAGCATTGTACGGTACTTTCTCTTCGCGAACCTTCTCAATCAGTTCCATCATCTGCGCACGAAACTGATTACCCACGACAAGATCAACACCTGGAATGCCAAGGATTTCCCCCGGTGCCATCTGCGCATAACAACCCGTCACAACGACCACAGATTCTGGATTTTTTCGCGTCGCGCGTCGAATCATTTGACGCGATTTACGGTCGCCTTCATTCGTTACCGTACAAGTATTGATCACGTACACATCAGCAGGATCTTCAAAGTCAACCTGCTCATAACCTGCGTGATGAAAGAGTTGCCAAATAGCTTCTGTATCATATTGATTGACTTTGCAACCTAAGGTATGAAATGCGACTGAACGCAAGCCAATCATCCTTTCTAAAAAGTAGATTCAATTCCACTCGTACAATAAATTGGCCGCCACCACGATACCTGCCGTTTCTGTGCGCAATATGCGTGGTCCTAAGGTGAGCAGACGGCCTTGACGTTCCTTGAGTTGATCAATTTCTTTCGTATCAAAACCGCCTTCAGGGCCAATAACAATCGCCACATGGTTGATGGTACGATCAAGTTCTTGAATTTGTTGTTTCAAAGTTGGGAGGTTAAGATCCTGTGCTTCATACGGAACGAGCACAACCGCTTGATCAGGAAGTGCTAGTATCGCCTGTTCAAGATGATCGTAGTGATCAATTTCAGGGATACGTCGTCGTTGCGCCTGTTCGGCAGATTCTTTCGCCATTTTACGCCATCTTGAAAGCCGTTGTTCCTTCTTATCCCAAGGAACACACCCCACCGAACGCATTGCTGTAAAGATCGAAATCTGCGTGACGCCTACTTCACAAGCTTGCCGAATAATGCTATCGATTTTCTCCCCTTTAGGCAAACCTTGAATCAAGGTGACAAAAATCGGCGGTTCTGCATCTTTGACGAGAAGCTCTTCAATCGTCACTTCGACCGTATCTTTACCGATGGCCGTAATCGAAGCAAGCCCTACTTGACCTGCTGCAGCTACAATCACTTGTTGACCCGATTTCATCCGCATAACACGGACGATATGGTGAAAATCTTCTCCGCGAATCGTCACTTTTTGCCCGACAAAAAGGGATGGTTCTGTCACAAAGTAACGTTGCATGCAATCACCCCTCACTTTGACCAAGTAATGTAATCCAATCGTTTTTTTGATACGTTTTAATCGTGGTAAATCCATTTGCCTGCATCAGTTGTACGGCTTCTTCGCGTTGAGAAGCGACGATACCCGACGCGATCAGGTAACCTTGTGGCTTGATGACATGAACGACATCAGGTAGTAAATCGCGCAAAATCGCAAGCAGTAAGTTGGCTGTAACCACATGAAAGGTTTGTTGCTCATCAATGGCACCTAATAAATCAGAATGATAGACGGTAACACGATCAGCGACGTCATTGACGATACAATTTTCTTTAGCTACTGTAACAGCATCTTGATCCAAATCAACAGCAACGACACGACGAGCGCCGAGTTTTGCTGCAGCAATCGCCAAAATGCCTGTCCCAGTACCTACATCCAAAACATCATACGAAGGATCGAGCTGATCTTCAAGTACTTCCAAACAAAGCAGTGTCGTCTCATGCGTGCCTGTGCCAAAAGCAATGCCAGGTTCCATAATGATCGCGTGGCGATCCGCTAAGGAAAATGGCGCTTCTTGTTCCCAAGAAGGTAAGATCGCAAGACGCTTTCCCACTTCAAGCGGATGATAATAATCACGCCAAGCATGAAGGTAACTATCGGCAGCCACATAAGAAACCGACATAGCAAGGCTTCCGACATCAAGTCCAGATGCCGTTACATCGATAAGCCGTTCTTTGACGAGATCAACAAAAGGAGCGATTTCTGCCGAATCTTTCGTTTGCGCTTTCACATAAGCGTGCACTACCGCTTCTTGGGAAGTAAAACCGAGCGCATCCTCATCGATAATTTCGCCAAAGTCTGGTTTTTGACGTGTATAAAGATCCTGACGATCTTCGATTTCGATCGCATGCGCTTCCAACGTTGAAAGCATATACGATATAGCGTCACTCGCTTCTGACGTTGTCGCGATGGATACTTTCCATAAATCCAAATGCCTTACCCCTTTACCCGGTCGATTCACTCTTGTTAAAATGAGCATTTGGTTATAGTGTATCATAGAAAGGTGGAACGACGATGACGAAGAAACAACCGAAAGAAACACGCGTTGTCGTCGGCATGTCCGGCGGCGTTGACTCATCCGTTGCTGCTTGGCTTTTAAAGGAGCAGGGCTATGATGTCGTGGGTGTTTTTATGAAAAACTGGGATGAAACCGACGAAAACGGTCATTGTACGGCGGAAGAAGATTTCGAGGATGTTCGTCGTGTCTGTGAACACATCGGTATTCCTTACTACAGCGTCAATTTTGAAAAGCAATATATGGATCGGGTTTTTCATTATTTTCTTGAAGAATACCGTCTTGGTAGAACGCCGAATCCCGATGTGCTTTGCAATCGGGAAATCAAATTTAAAGAATTGCTCGATCGTGCCTTATTGATCGGTGCAGATTATTTGGCGACAGGCCACTATGCTGCGATCGGACAGACCGAAGAGCAGTTCACCTTACAACGTGCGCACGATCAAGGAAAAGATCAAACCTATTTTCTTCACCTACTCGGTCAAGATGCGCTTAAAAAAACCATTTTCCCGCTTGGTCATATGACAAAATCGCAAGTTCGTGCCATCGCACAAGAACAAGGGCTTGCCACCGCGAAGAAAAAAGATAGCACGGGCATCTGCTTTATCGGGGAACGCAATTTTAAGCGATTTTTACAGACGTATCTCCCTGCCAAACCGGGTGATATGAAAACGTTAGAAGGAGAAACGATTGGGCGACACGATGGTCTGATGTACTATACGATCGGACAACGCCATGGCCTTGCCATCGGTGGCATGGGTACTGGCGAGCCTTGGTTCGTCGTAGGTAAAGATCTTTCGCAAAATATCCTTTATGTCACACAAGGCGCAGACCATCCTGCTCTTTTTAGCGAGGGATTACTCGCTTCAAATCCACACTTTATCGACGGACGACAACTTGCTGTCGGGGAGACGCTAGTGTGTACAGCGAAATTTCGCTATCGCCAAGCTGATCAAGCGGTGACGGTTACACAACTTCAAGATGGCAGTTTGCGTATCGATTTTGCGCAAAAACAAAGAGCGATCACACCGGGTCAATCGGTCGTCTTTTATGATGGTGAGGTTTGCTTAGGTGGCGCTGTGATCGATCAAGCACTAACGAGCACCCCGTTAATCCCTTCATCTCCAACGATCCACGTGCAGAACTAAGAAATGGATTACGACAGTTGCAATCCGTAGACTTTATCACAAATTGCGCATACCATAAGAAAAAGGTCATCCTTAGACGACCTTTTTCTTCTTTATTCACCAAGAAAACTACTTTTCATACGCTCAAAAAAAGATTTAGACTGTTCATGCGTATCTTCACCAAATTCACGGGACAATTCGCGAAATAGCTCTTTTTGCCGATCCGTCAGTTTACTTGGCGTCTGGACGATCACACGCACATGTTGATCGCCTTTTGAGACACCATTACCGAGTTTAGGCATGCCTTTACTGCGTAAATGAAATAGCGTACCGGTTTGCGTGCCTTCGGGTACACGTAGTGTCTCGCGTCCATACAAGGTCGGAACCGTGATTTCATCACCAAGTGCAGCTTGCACAAAAGTGATCGGAACTTCACAATATATATCGTTGCCTTCACGTTTGAAGAAATCATGCGTATTGACGCGAATGACAATGTAAAGATCACCAGACGGTGCCCCTCGATCGCCTGCTTCTCCAGCACCTGTGATGCGCATACGCGTACCCGTGTCAACACCTGCTGGGATATTGATTTCGATTTTACGACGACGTCTGACCGTTCCTTGTCCTTTACATTCCGTACAAGGTGTCGAGATCTTCTTACCTGATCCTCGACAAGTCGGACATGTTCGACGATTAACCATCCGACCAAGCGGCGTATTGGTGTATACCTCTTGCATCCCGCTGCCATGACACGTCGCACAAGTCTCGACTTTGGTACCTGGTTTAGCACCTGTGCCTGTACACACGTCGCAAGTTTCGGTACGAGGAATTTCAATTTCTTTTTTCAAGCCAAAGGCAGCATCTTTAAAATCGATGGTCAGTTGATACTCAAGATCGGCTCCGCGTTGAGGACCTCTTGATCGACCGCCACCATTGCCGCCAAAAAACATATCAAAAATATCATTGAAACCGCCGAAATCCTGACCTGAGAAGCCACCAAATCCGCCTGCGCCACCGCCTGCGCCTTGCATCGGATCATCATGGCCAAAGCGATCATAGTTCGCACGACGCTGTTCGTCACTTAAGACTTCATACGCTTCGCTGACTTCTTTAAACTTTTCTTCCGCCTTTGGATCTTCTTTATTGACGTCAGGATGTAATTTTCGCGCAAGACCTCGATAAGCTTTCTTCAGTTCTTCAGGCGTCGCGGAACGATCGACCCCTAACACTTCATAATAATCCCGTTTACTCACCGCGTGTCCCTCACTCCCGATCGAACTTCTCACCGAAATACCTTAAAAAGGAGAGCAAGCTCTCCTTTTTAAGGTATTTTTACCGATGCCTACACGTTCGATTTACTTGTTCTCGTCGTCAACCACATTGTAATCCGCATCGACAACATGATCTGATGCATTGCCTGCATCACCTGCACCTTGTTGTTCTTGCGCAGCTTTTTCATACAATTTCACCGACAGCGCTTGAATCGCTTCTGTCAATTCGTCGTGCGCCGTTTTGATCGCTTCGAAATCTTCACCTTTTAATGCTTGTTCAAGCTTTTCTTTGGCTTGCACCGCTTTGGTTTTTTCTTCTTCGCTCGCAGCGTCACCAACATCTTTAATCGTCTTATCCGTTTGATAGATCAGCGTGTCCGCTTGGTTGCGTAACTCCGTCTCTTCACGACGTTTACGATCGGCTTCAGCGTTAAGCTCAGCTTCTTTGACCATACGTTCCACTTCATCTTTACTGAGACCACCTGATGAAGTGATCGTGATCCGTTGTGATTTACCCGTGCCGAGATCTTTCGCCGATACATTGACAATACCATTGGCGTCAAGGTCAAAGGCGACTTCAATTTGCGGAATGCCACGCGGTGCCGGCGGAATATCACTTAAGGTAAAACGACCGAGCGTTTTATTGTCACGAGCAAATTCGCGTTCACCTTGCAAAACATGAATTTCAACAGAAGTTTGATTGTCGGCAGCCGTTGAGAACACTTGCTTTTTCGACGTCGGAATCGTGGTGTTACGTTCGATCAGACGCGTCATCACACCGCCGAGCGTCTCAATACCGAGTGACAAAGGCGTGACATCCAGCAAGACAACGCCTGTGACATCTCCAGTCAAAACACCTGCTTGAATACCTGCGCCAAGCGCTACGACTTCATCAGGATTGACGCCTTTAGAAGGTTCTTTACCCGTCAACTTCTTAATCGCTTCAACGACGGCAGGAATTCTGGTCGAACCACCGACGAGAATCACTTTGTTAATTTCATCGACAGAAAGGCCAGCATCTTTCAAAGCTTGACGCGTCGGCGCAATCGTCGCTTCGACCAAATCGGCTGTGATTTCGTCAAATTTTGCACGCGTTAGTGTTTCTTCAAGGTGTTTCGGTCCTGACGCATCCGCTGTGATAAACGGAAGGGATACGGTTGTCGACATTACGCCAGAAAGGTCTTTTTTCGCTTTTTCTGCGGCATCTTTCAACCGTTGTAAAGCCATCTTGTCTTTTAAAAGATCGATGCCGTTTTCTTTCTTAAATTTATCGGCAAGATATTGCATGATGCGTTCGTCAAAATCATCGCCACCGAGATGGTTGTTACCACTGGTCGCTTTAACTTCAAAAACACCGTCACCAAGTTCAAGAATCGATACGTCAAACGTACCACCACCAAGGTCATAGACCAAAATCGTATGATCGCCCGCTTTATCCAAACCATAAGCGAGTGCAGCCGCCGTCGGCTCATTGACGATACGAAGTACTTCTAGCCCTGCGATTTTGCCAGCGTCTTTCGTCGCTTGGCGTTGACTATCGTTAAAATAAGCCGGAACAGTAATGACTGCTTGCGTAACAGGTTCACCGAGGTACGCTTCCGCATCCGCTTTTAATTTTTGAAGAATCATCGCGGAAATCTCTGGTGGCGTATATTGCTTGTCATCAATCGCCACTTTGTGCGTAGTACCCATGTGCCGTTTGATCGAAATGATCGTCTTTTCCGGATTCGTGACAGCTTGTCGTTTGGCCACATCGCCGACAAGTCGCTCACCATTTTTGGCAAAACCGACGACAGAAGGCGTAGTGCGGTTACCTTCTGCATTGGCGATGACGACCGCTTCACCACCTTCCATGACTGCTACACAAGAGTTGGTCGTTCCTAAGTCGATTCCGATTACTTTTGCCATCTTTGATTACCTCCCCTAATTCTTCAACTGCTAACTTTGACCATAGCTGGACGCAATACTTTTTCACCGAGCAAGTAGCCAGTACGAAGCGTCGCGATCACGATACCTGCTTCCGTGTCTTCGACAGGTTCAGACATCACAGCTTCATGGCGATTTGGATCAAACGGCTCTCCAACTGGATCGAGCGTCGTCACACCTGCTTGATCAAAAACTTGGACAAATTGTTTAAAAACCATGTTGACGCCTTTGACCAAATCACTGCCTTCGTGGGTTTCACCCGCTTTTAACGCGAGTTCGAGATTATCGAGCACAGGTAATAGATCGGTGATCAGTTTTGCATTTGCAAACGAAGCGAGTTCTTCTTTTTCAAGCTTAGTGCGTCTTCGCAGGTTTTCCATATCGGCATACGTGCGAAGCAAGCGATTTTCAAGCTCGCGTACTTGCATCTGCAAGCGTTCCAATTCATTTTCTTCGCTTTTTGGTGCTTCTTCTTGAATCCCCTCATCGGAGGAAGATGAAGTCGATTCATCGACAACTTCTTCATTTTCGATGATCTCTTCGGTCACATCACGTTCATTCGTATCGCTCATCGTTGACCTCCTTGCGTGTACTTAGGAACCTTTATAAAACTTCGAATAGATTTCCGACAAACCTTTTGACACGTGACGAAGAAGCGGAATGACACGTGCATACTCCATGCGTGTCGGACCGACAATGCCGATCACACCGACAGGAACGCCAGCAACATGATACGTTGAGGTGATCAAGGTGCAATCTTGAAGCGGATCCACCTGATTCTCGCCACCAATACGTATGGAAGGTATTTCACCGAACACTCTATCCCTTGGTACAGCTTTTAACGCTTCCACGACTCTCTCGTGATGTTCGAGCCAAGACAACACGTGTTGCGCTTTGTGAATGTCCTGAAACTCAGGTTGCAATAACATGTTCGTCGTGCCTCCGAGATAGACTTTCGCTTCCTCATCCGCGCCAAATGCGGGCGTAATCTGATCGAGCATGCGAATGGCTTCTTCATAATCATCGACATTGCGCGAGACTTCGCGCATGATTTCCTCAAGCATTCGCGATCGCAGCTTATACATTGGCGTACCTTGCAGACGTTCGTTGACGATCGTCACCAAGCGATTGACCTCCGCCATGGAGATTCCGTCGGGAAAGGTGACCGTTCGGTTATGTACTTGACCAGAAGATGTCACCACAATGACAACAGCCGAATGCTCGCTAAGCGAAATGATCTGCAGACTGCGCAATCTTGTGTCATAAACTTGTGGCCCTAATACCACGCTGGTATATTGTGTCATTCCAGAAAGAACGACCGCAGTTTGTTGTGCGATTCGCTCCATTTCATCGATCTTTTCGGTAAAAAGAGACTTGATCATTGAAAGATCGTCGGTACTCAGATTGGAGTCTGTTGCCAACAAGTGATCGACATAGTAGCGGTATCCTTGCTGGGAAGGGACACGGCCTGCTGAGGCATGAGGTTGCTCCAAAAAACCCAATTCTTCAAGGTCTGCCATTTCATTACGAATGGTTGCTGCGCTCAAGCCGAGATCGGGACGTTTCGATATCGATCGCGAACCCACAGGTTCTGCCGTCAAGACATAGTCATCGACGATCATTCGTAAGATCATTTTTTGCCGATCGTTTAACATCTTCGTCCTCCTTCGCTTGTCGAGCAATTCATTCACCTTGTTAGCACTCACCACCGTCGAGTGCTAATGCACATCCAAAATGTATCAAAGTCCCCCCGTGCCTGTCAACTCTTTGGCACAAAATCCTCGCAAGATTGAATAAAGGCAGCGATGATGGCATTGGATACTTCATAATAAGCAGGATCGATCCAGATGCGCTGTTCATCCTCAGCGATCCAACCTTTTTGCCGTAAAGAATGAAGTGGTTTAGCAAAAACTTCTTGAGCATGCACACCAAAATGGCGATGAAAATCGGCGAGAATTACACCTTGCTCTAAACGTAATCCGAGCATCATCTCATCTTCCATCGCTTCTGCCATCGAAACAACCGTCTGCGCTTGACGCGGCAATCGACCTTCGTCGATCATGGCTGCATACTGATGCAGTGATTTAACATTTTCATAGCGCTCACCAAGCACATAGCCATGTGCGCCTGCACCAACTGCAAGGTAAGGTAGATTGCGCCAATAGGTCAAATTATGGCGTGCTTCTTCTCCTTTTTTGGCAAAATTGCTGATCTCATACTGTCGAAACCCTTGCTTCTGTAGAACGCTGCGCACCATCTCATACATGGCCACTTCATCCTCTTCATCTGGCAATGGCAACAGTCCTTTTCGCTGCCAATCAGCAAAAGGCGTTCCTTCTTCGATTTTTAGACCATATGCAGAAAGATGACTAATAGCAAGCGTCTTACATGCATCAAGCGCTTCTTTGACATCGTCGAGCGTCTGTTCTGGCAAACCGAGCATAAGATCAAGACTGATTCGTGTAAATCCAGCTTCTTTAGCGAGTTTAACTGCGCGCATCACATCCCGCGCATCATGGAGTCTTCCGATCGTTTGCAACAAACCTTCGGAGAACGTTTGGGCACCAAAACTGATGCGATTGACGCCGATTTCCCGTAACGTCGGATAAAGTTGCTCCGCTGTTGATCCAGGGTTGGCTTCAACTGTCCATTCAACATGCTCATCAAGGGAAAACGTAGTGGTAATCGCGTGTGCAATCTGTTTCCATTCTTGATCATTTAACATCGTCGGCGTCCCACCACCGAAGAAAATCGTTGAAAGTGGCGTGGCTTTTTGACGATCATCAAACGTGGCTGCCATCATCTCGATCTCGTGGATCAAACGTGCAACGTACGCCGCTTTGACAGAACTGTCAGCGACGTACGTCGTAAAATCACAATAGAAACAGCGACTTTGGCAAAAAGGGATGTGTACATAAAGCGATCGCGCTGGTTCCTGAAAAAGCGGCGGATCAATCAAGTTTAAGCACCGCCATAAAGGCTTCTTGCGGAACCTCGACACTTCCGACTTGCTTCATCCGCTTCTTACCTTCTTTTTGTTTCTCAAGCAATTTGCGTTTACGCGTAATGTCACCACCATAACATTTCGCAAGCACGTTTTTACGCATCGCACGAATCGTTTCACGAGCGATAACTTTATTACCGATCGCCGCCTGCACAGGCACTTCGAACATCTGTCTTGGGATCAGATCTTTTAATTTTTCACAAAGTGTCCTACCACGTGCATACGCTTTATCACGATGAACGATAAAGGAAAGCGCATCGACCGTCTCACCATTGAGCAAAATATCAAGTTTGACGAGATGACTTTCACGATAACCGATCAGTTCATAATCGAAAGAGGCATAGCCTTTCGTACTCGATTTTAAGCGATCAAAAAAGTCATACACAATCTCGGTAAGTGGTAATTCATAGATTAGCGTGACACGCGTATCATCGAGGTACTGCATATCGATAAAAACACCGCGTTTTTCCTGACAAAGTTCCATGACAGCTCCAACAAAATCCTTAGGCACGATGATCGAAGCTTTCACAAAAGGCTCTTCGACGTGATCGATTTTACCTTGTTCCGGCAAAAGACTAGGGTTATCGATCTCTACCATCACATCTGCAGTCGTGTACACATGATAGACGACACTTGGCGCAGTCGTGATCAGCGTCAGCCCGTATTCTCGCTCTAAACGCTCTTGAATGATCTCCATATGCAACAAGCCGAGAAAGCCACAACGAAAACCAAAACCAAGTGCGGTCGATGTCTCCGGTTCATAGCGTAAAGAAGCATCATTTAATTCCAGACGCTCTAACGCTTCACGCAATTCCGGATAATCGGACGAGTCGACAGGATAGATCCCGCAAAACACCATCGGATTGATTTTGCGATAACCAGGAAGTGGTTCGATGCATGGCGCTTTAGCATCCGTAATCGTATCACCGACACGCGTATCAGCGACCGCTTTGATCGCGGCAGCAATGTAGCCGACATCACCAGCCTGCAATTGGTCGACCGATGTCATTCTAGGACGAAACACGCCGACTTCAACGACATCAAACTCGGCTTGTGTCGCCATCATGCGAATGCGCATACCCGGACGAATCATTCCGTTCACGACGCGCACATAGACGATTACGCCTCGGTAAGCGTCATAATGTGAATCAAAAATCAAAGCTTGTAAAGGTTCATCTTGATCGCCGATCGGCGCAGGGACTTTTTGCACGACTTGCTCTAGGATATCTTTGATACCAATGCCAGCTTTAGCCGAACTTAATACAGCTTCTGAAGCATCTAAACCGATGACATTCTCGATCTCATGCCGAACTTTCTCCGGATCAGCCGAAGGAAGATCGATCTTATTGATAACGGGTAGAATTTCTAAATTATTGTCAAGCGCTAGATAGACGTTAGCGAGCGTCTGGGCCTCGATGCCTTGCGCTGCGTCGACGACGAGAAGCGCACCTTCGCACGCAGCAAGACTCCGTGAGACTTCGTACGTAAAGTCGACATGCCCTGGCGTATCGATCAAATTTAACGTATAGATTTCACCGTCATCGGCACGATAAGTAAGACGTACCGCTTGAAGTTTAATGGTTATACCACGTTCTCGCTCAAGATCCATCTGATCGAGCACCTGATCTTGCATCTCGCGCGTGGAAAGTGCCCCCGTATACTCCAAGATGCGATCAGCTAATGTCGATTTACCGTGGTCGATATGTGCGATAATACTAAAGTTTCGAACGTGTGAAATTACTGTCTTGTCTGACACGTTTGTCCTCCCAAAACCGGATTAGCCTGATGTTTCATTGTACGCTAAAAAAACGTGACCAGGCAACGTGTTTTGTACAATCAACGCGTCAGTTGGACAAAATCTTGCAAAAACCGATGAACAGAAACGCTAATACTCGTTCCCATTGATTCGCCATCTTGTTGCCATAACGACGCAACCTTATCATTTCGCAATAAAGCTTGTTGACTCCCTGTTATCGCGCCATGAATCGTACTCGGTTGGATGATCAGGGAAAAACACAAACCAAAGACAATCAAGGCACCACGAAGAAAGAGAGATCCTGCGAAGATAAAAAGCAAAACGGAAATCATTTTTTTTAGATAGCGAAACATAAGCGCACACCTCTTGATCCGTTAGATCTTCTTGGTTAGAAGTGTACGCTTGTCCATGGTAGGCTATGCCTAATGAAGAAGTACTCGTGCGTCTTCTAGACTCATGACAGGGTGTAAAGCGAGATTTAACCCCATCGCTATGACTGTCGCCATATCTTCGATAAATTGATCAATCTCTTTGGGCGTCACGATCAGTCGATCACCAAGCGGTTCAAGCAATTGTGTTAGAATTTCAGTTTTCTCTGCTTCATGCAAAGCGGATAAGGGATCATAGCGATCTGCTGTACGGTCGATTGCTTTTTGCATAATCGTACCGAGATCGACAACCGTGGGAATGCCGATGGCAAGCACAGGTACACCGAGTGATTCTCGGCTAAATGCTTTACGGTAATTCCCAATACCAGCACCAGGAGAAATACCTGAGTCGGCGATTTGAATCGTCGTCAACACCCTTTCGACTGAACCAGCAGCAAGCGCATCGATCACGAGTACCAGAGCAGGATTTATACGATCAACTACCCCTTTGACGATCTCTAGCGATTCGATACCAGTAATACCAAGCACACCAGGTGCGATGGCACATACCGATCGAAATCCTTCATCCAGAACTTCAGGCATGACATTATAGAGATGGCGCGTTACAAACAAGTGATCGATCACTAACGGTCCAAGGGCATCTGGCGTCACATTCCAATTACCCAGTCCAACGACCAGGACAGGTGCTGATGTATCGCGATTCATTAGTCTTCGAACTTCATCGCTTAATGCGACCGCAACCGCTTCATACAATTCAGGATCGCGAAAGCGCATATCGGGAACTTCAAAAGTAACGTATTCACCTTGAACTTTTCCCATCGCCTCACTCGCTTCCCTACTGCTCACTTTCATTCGAATCCTTGTAAAGGTATCAAACTGTTCGCGATCCAAGGAAAGACCAGCAATCGCTGTGGCATCTTTAGAAAGTCGTTCATGCGATTCAATCGCGAGATCCGTACGAACCGTACTGATGGGAGACTGTTTTTCTGCTTGAGAAGGTAGAGTAAATTTATCGGTTTGCGTATGCATCGCGCGTGATCGCCACATAAGAAATTCCCACCTTACGATTTTTCTATAGTATTCCCCTGAACTTTCGCCTGCATACTCCGAATTTTCGCACTTTGTGCAACAACTACGAGAAATTTCCTTGCGCATAGTGTTATGCCATGGTACAATGTTGAATGCTATTTTTGAAACGGATGATGTAAGGAGGTGAATCGATTGCCGAATATCAAATCTGCGATTAAGCGCGTTCTTGTTACCAAAACGCGTAGCGTTCGTAACGCAGCGCAAAAATCAACACTTCGTACGATGCTTAAGAAGTTTGAATCTGCGCTCCAACAACGTGATATGGAAACGGCGCATGCTGCACTACGTGTTGCTGTCCGTTCGTTAGACAAAGCGGCTACGAAAGGAATTATCCATCGTAACCAAGCTTCTCGTAAAAAATCACGCTTAACAAAACGCTATAATAAAGCGGCTATGTAATCGTGAAAAAACAAACCTAAAGGGGATGCCTACTTGGCATCCCCTTTAAAAAACCACCAATCGATCGCGTATCGTTCCGTTATCTGCCCCGTCTTGATCTTATGTTCTAACTCGGTCAAATCGATCATCGCTTTTTGACAAGCATGAATCGAAAGATTGCGCGCTTGTTGTCTCGCCACTTTACACGCGTAAGGATGCACACTCAGCATCGAAGCGAGTTCTTGATCGGTTTTTCTTCGGGCATCGGGTTCAGATACCCTAGCGATCAACCGATATTGACGAAGTAATAAAGCGATCAGCGCGAACACAGACTCTTGATGAAGTCGAAGGTACTGTGAATAAGCTTTCTCTCGTTCCCCTTCGATAAAAGATTTCACGACAGCAAATAGATCCTCTTGCGCTTCATCTGCGATAAGTTGAAGAAGGATCTCCTCGTTCATTCCATTATCACTTAACAAAAACGTGTTGATCTTCTGTACATTTTGATACACAGAACCAAATTGTACACGAGAGCGTTGTATCACCCATAATTTTTGTTCCTTCGTTAACGAACGGGTATCCGTTAACCATTCATCCATGAGTACCAACAGATCTTCACTCTTCCAAACTTGCGTAGGAACGACCGTAATAGCAGGATCATCCGCCAATCGTTTCGACCATTTTTTCCTGCCATCCAATTTCTCAGCCGTTGTCGCAAGAATAAGTGGTCCTTCAAACGCTTTATCTACTAACAAGGCGAGTTCTGTTTCTGCTTCTTCAACAGCTTGCGCTTTGGCCTGTGCTGTCAGTACATCGAAACCTCGATAGACAACCAAATTGCGATCAGCAAATAAATCGCCTTGTGCATCACGTAACGCTTCTCGCAAGGAAGTTTTAGTACTATCGTGATACAAAATCTCAAGGGTTGACAGCGTATCTCGTCTTTGAAGAGCGTTTGCGATTTTTATCGCCAAAAAACGAAGTGCCTCAAAATCGGTGTTGCCTGTCACGAGATAGCAACGCGAAAATTTCAGCAAAGATAGATCGCGCAACACTTGAAGATACGTTTTTTCCATCTATACACCTCATCGCCAAAAACTCACATAGCGATTGTAACACACCCCATCCTTACGGTAATACCAGCCATTGATCAGCAAAGACGAGCGCTTCATGGCGTTGATTAAGTTGTTCACCGACTTGAACCATTGTTTGCATTAGCAGTAAATAGGTATTCCAGCATGGATTATCTCGCACTTCATACGCATCTCGCAGCAATTTTTCAGCGATAATTTCAAAGTTTTCACGATCAATCGTACTCATGAGATCCACCTTCCGCGCATTCCATCTGACTCGTATCGTTAAAGTATTTGTTAAAAAACCGTTTTGTATACCACGTCGCTGTGACAAAAATCATAAATACGCCAATTTCATAAAAAATCAACGTGAACAGCGTGGGACCTGGCCACTTTGTCGTCGTACTTACTTGACTCAAAAATCCGATTGCGATCCTACCATACGTCGCGATAAAGGCAAGAATAGGTTGAAGATAATGTGCGATCTCAGGAATTACCCAAGCTAGAATCACCAAGAACCAAGCGATCGGTAAAGCCATCTCTAAAAATGGATATAAAATCAGATTAGAAAGAAGTGTAATCCATGACATCGTACCAAACTCATAACCTGCAACAGGTGCTAAGACCAGATCGGCTGAAAGCCCACGGGCTAAGCTATTGCGAACTCGCCTCCATGGAATAAAAGACAACCACAACGTCGCCATTGTAGCGGGTAACAATGAGAATGTCGTAACCGCCAAATAAGAAAGAATCACACCAGTATCAATCAACAGATGGGGTTCCATCAAGGCTAGGACGAACGCCGAAATCGCATGACCGGTTAAACGATGTGCATGACGGTGAAATACGCCTGCACTCACTTCATAAAGTAATACGATAGCTGCCCTTACGGCTGGCGGTGAAAAATTCGACAAGAAGAGAAAAAGGACTAAAAGCAAGACAAATAAGACATACCCGAGATAAAAGCGTGAAAATATACGGAATCGCATAAATGCGATGATAGGATTCATAATGATACGAACTGTAGCGCCTGAAGCGACGATAGCGTGTATTATGCCTAGAGCAGCAAAAGCGGCGATCAAGGAATGACTCAATTGTGTTCGATCACCTACCGCCATCGCATAAGGGATCGAGCCAGCAGATCCATAGGCCTCATTAACTCGACTTTGAGCGGTGGCCATTATTCTCCCTTGCCAAGCACGCAAATCTTCATCAAAGGAAAATCCACTTAGTTTATCGATGCTATAAACGGAAGTCGTAGCAAGTACGGTTATTTTTTCTCGCAATAAAGCCATTGCATAGTTCCCTGGTGGGACAGCATGAAAGCGAACATACGCAGCAAATCGATCACCACAAGCAAGCAAATGCGAATCTGTATAATATTTTTCGATCGTAAGGGAATGCGAGTTTTTGCTTTTTTTTATCCCGGACACCTCCATGGCAACGATCGGTGGATAAGCAAAGCTTCTTTTTCCATTTTGATCATAGATCGCATCAATTCTTGCCACAAAAGAAAGTCCTGATCCGTTATGCGGTTGTATTTCACTATCGATTTGTACGATTGCTAATTGAGCGCCGCGTGATGATGCACGTAATAATCGGTCTCTGGAACCCATGAGTGCATGTTGATCCATCTGGCAGTAGCAATGACCTAGATAAAAAGCGATGAAAGATACGATCACCATAAAAAACACCCAGATCAGCTTAACCTTGTCCAGATGATGCACTGGATTCTCAACGATCATCAACACGGCGACACCTACCACAGCGATGCAAAACTGAAATAATACGAGTCTTGATAGCAGAAGTTGACTCAATACCCCAAGACAAAATAGCGAACATACGTTCATTACAATTCTGTTTCTCATCGTAATTTCCTCAATTTCGAGACTTTTTGGTCTTGTTACACACGTTTTGTCTTGCTACAATGTTTCGCAGAGTGAAAACGCCGAATCCGATCCAAACGGTCGGTACGGGGGATGCTTTATTGGGGTGAATCCGATTTTCGGAGGGGCTACCTTCAGCCCTAACCCGTCAACTAACCTCGGAGGCTCATGGAAGGAGTCCGTTTTTTGCGTCTATCCTTGCTTGTGACAGCTTCGTCGCTTTTCTCAAGTATTTTTCTAGCAAGTATGGTAGCAACACCGGCTTTTGCTGATTCACAATCTCTCATTTTGCACCAAGGCTCCACCGGTGCTCAAGTGCAATCTTTGCAACATGATTTACAAGAACTTGGCTATTTTCCTTCATCCGTCGATACGACGACGTATTTTGGATCGATAACTGCCAAGGCTGTATCCGATTTCAAAACCGCTCATCATCTCAATGCTTCTAGCACTGTGACTGATCAAGTTCTCAGTTTGATTGAAAGAGATGCAAAACGATCGGCTCCCCAACCGTTGCCCATCGCTCAGCAAATCATCGCAAAAGCGAAAACGTACCTTGGACTACCCTATTCTTGGGGTGGAACCTCACCAAGTACAGGGTTTGATTGCTCAGGATTTACGCAGTATGTCTTTGGTCAATTTGGTATATCGCTTGATCGCGTCTCACAAGATCAAGCAACCCAAGGAAATCCTGTTGCTAGCATGAGTGACCTACAAACTGGTGATCTTGTCTTTTTCAATACCAGCGGTTCATACACACATGTCGGCATTTATATCGGTAATGGTGAATTTATTAATGCCGATGACTATGGAATTCGAATCGACAGTCTATATTCGAGTTATTGGTCCACGACGTATGAAGGTGCTCGAAACGTATTGTCATGATAGACATAGATCGGTTAGAAAGCGCAAGCGATGCTTGCGCTTTTTCTCAACCAATGCGACAGTAAGGCAAGAGTTTCTGTAACTCTTTTGCGCCGATACCTTTGATTCCTTGTAAGGAAGACAAAGACAAAAAAGCACCATGTTGTTTTCTAAAGAGCAAAATCGCTTGCGCACGCTTTACACCGATACCAGGTAATTCTTCGAGTTGTGAAGCTGTGGCTTGGTTAATGTTAATACTTTCACCTAGCGCTAATTTATGTTTTCTCGACGTACTCCCTATAGCGATTGAGGCGCTTTGAAACGAACCTGTACCGGAGATACTTCCTTTCGTAGGAACGACAATCTCCGCACCATCCTCAAGAACTTGTGCTAGATCGGTGGCTAAACGATCGGCTGTTTTCGTCATGCCACCTGCAGCTATGATCGCTTGATAGGCTCTCGCATCAAGGGGAAGCCGATAAAGACCAGGATGATGGACTGCGCCTTCGACATCGACAAGCATCATCGGTGTGACCTGTGCGACGTGACGCGGTATCCGTGATGAAGATCGATTTTTATGTGCCTGTGTTGCAATGACTTGGTGAGACTGCATCGCAAAACCCAGCCACCAAGGTAATAAAAATACGCCAAGACAAAGCGTAAGCCAAACTTTTGGCGAAAAAAAGGCGAATCGCTTCATACAAACCCCCGCTTTCTACATTCATCTTCTTATTCCGTTAGCGGTGGTTGGCGTAAATCCTTTTTACAATCCATATATCTCCTAAAAGATATCTCATCCATACGTAGGCAGGATGAAATGAAATGTAGTACACTAGCAAAAGTACGTAGGAAAGTAGGCATGCGCATGCTCACGCCCAGTATGGAAGATTATCTAGAAAAAATTTATGAACTCATGAAAGAAAAAGGTTATGCACGTGTATCGGATATCGCGAGCTCATTGTCGGTTCAGCCATCTTCCGTGACGAAAATGCTGCAAAAGCTCGATGAGCAATCTTATGTCACCTATGAGAAATATCGGGGATTTGTCCTAACCAATTCGGGGGAACAATTGGGCAAAGCGATGAAGCAGCGACACCATATGCTCGCTGAATTACTCCGAATGCTTCAGATTCCAGAAGATATTTTGCAAGCTGACGTGGAAGGGATTGAACATCACGTAAGTCCTCAGACGTTATCCAAACTCAGCCGTCTCGTGGATTACTTTCAATCCGACTCAGAACGCCTTGACGCTCTCATGCTCTATTGCTATGAAGCTGATCATAAAACTTCATCGCGCTAGAAATTGCCACCTTGAAAATTGTTTTTCATCACTTTCATCATACAACCTAGTAACATGAAAAGAATTTTCTTTATCATTTGTGTTCATTAGATTCTGAGACCATGGAAAGGAAAAATCGGCACCGATGTAGACTTCCCGAAATCCCGCCTCTTTTAATGCTTGTAAGATCCCTTCCAACGGATAAGCTCTTTGTTGATGGGATTCTTCCTCTAAGCGATATCTGCCATCCGCTTCTTGAAGAAACAACATAAGCGAATAATTTACGGTAGAGGTCTCTTCCTCCACATGAGTTTGCATGAGCATGATCGCATCATCATCCGCTTCATAGTAGACGTTATTGCCAAGCACGTCATGAATCTTGTGTAGCGTATGCATGTCAAAAAAGAATAACCCATCGTCCTTTAAAGAAGCCTTCACGCGCGAAAACGCTGTTTGTAGAGGCTGCATATCAAGCAGATAATTAAAGACATCACAGATCGCGATACACGCATCGACTTTTCGTGGTACACGAAAAGTCGTCGCATCACCTTGCATCAAAGTGATGCGTTGTCCGTAGGTAATCGCTTTTTCTGAGGCGACAGCGAGCATCTCAGAAGACGGATCGATGCCAATCACCTGACGAGACAAACGCATCATCGCATCGAACATCGCTCCCGTTCCACAACCAAGATCGAGAATCGTACTTGGCGTACAGCCAAGAAATACAAGCGATTCCTCGATCCAAGCCGCAAAGCGGTCATAAGGTATATCTCCCATAAGTCGATCATACACATACGCAAATTGAGAATACACAGCGAACCCTCTCGTTTCAATGATTATACTTGTGAGGTTACGATCGGAGCATCTCCCCAGAGACGCTCTAAACCATAAAAAGCACGTTCATCTTCCTGAAAAACATGAATCACAATATCCCCAAAGTCGATTAACACCCAACGTGCTTCATCTCGGCCTTCCATACCTTTGCAATGAACACCATTTTCCGATAATTTATCTTTTACAGCTTCAGCGATCGCCTGCACTTGTGTTCGTGAATTCGCACTGCAAATCACAAAATAATCAGCGATCTCCGACAAACCACGCAAGTCGAGTATCGTTACTTCTTTGGCTTTCTTGTCATCCGCCGTTTCGGCAGCTAATTTTGCTACGTTCAGATTTTGATTTTCCAAAAAATAACCTCCCTATAGTTAAATCCACTGTCAACGCAAAGCATCCAGATGGCCAAGTAATTCAGGGGACACACCCTGTAATGTGCGATGGTAAAGCGCAAGCGTGTTAGCATCGATCTCGCGATGACGATGCAAAAGATGAACCATCGTATCTTTTACAATGGCAAGTACGGCCAACGTTAAATCGATCGTTGCGATGTGTCGTAAAATGTCGACCTTATCAAAGTTTCGTGAAGGTTCGATCGCATCAGCAACATAAAGAATATTCCCCAGGCGGGTAAAATCGGGATGGCCAATTGTATGATAGCGAACTGCATGTTCAATCTCCGCATCATGAATGCCAAAGATGCTTTGCATTTGATTGGCACAAGCAGGACCGTGCCACGTGGAGAATGGTTTACGAAGAAAATCAGCATCTTGTTCACGAAGTAATGGCAAGAGTTGCTCCTTGCTCTTTTCCCGATACATATCGTGTAACCAAGCGGCTGTCTCTGCCTTTTGTTCATCAACGCCGTAACGATGCGCCAATGCAATCGACGTCTGCACGACACCGATAACATGCTGATAGCGTTGTTCCGATACTAGTTCTTGTAAGCGAAGAGCGAGCGAATTCAAGATTGATACCATCCTTTTTGCGCAATCAATGAGCTTACTTTTGGCATAAGCAAAGGCTCGACATACTGATGATTTCGCAATCGTTCCTTTATCCAGCGACTAGCAATATCGAGTTTAGGCATTTCGAGCAAGGTCATCTGGGCATGCGGATAAAGACTACGCAGCGAATCCATACCTTTTTCGCAATCGACATTTGGCCTCGGCGCAATCACGAGATGAGCTAATCGAAAAATCTCATCAGGATCTCGCCAATTCGGTAGGTCATGGAGCATATCGCCACCGACAAAAAAGAAAAGTTGATCTTGCGGGAACTCTTTGTGTAATGCTTTGATCGTATCCACGGTATAACTGAGTCCCTCGCGTTCGATCTCGCGAAGTGATACATGAAAATAAGGAAAAGTAGCGATCGCCGCTTCGACCAATGCAACACGAAACGAAGCAGGTGAGATCTGTGATGCCTCTTTATGCGGCGGTTCACCTGCCGGAACGAATTCTACGAGATCAAGGTGCAAAGTTTCATACGCAATCTGAGCCAGCATAATATGACCGATATGCGGCGGATCAAAGGTACCGCCAAAGATACCGCGACGTATCATCGCGGTAATTCGATCGCTTTATTTTCAGTAGAAGGTCGAAACAAAATGATCGTTCTTCCAATCAGTTGAACGATCTCCGCTTTAGTTCCTGTCGCAATGATGTTGGCAGCATCTTCGATCGATTCATCCGCATTTTGTAATACAGATACTTTGATTAATTCTCGTTTCTCAAGCGCAAGGCTAAGTTGATCGATCATCGTGGGTGAGACGCCTCCTTTACCCACTTGAAAAATCGGACGAAGCGAATGCGCTAATGAACGTAAATATCTTGTTTGTTTCCCGGATAACACGAAACTAATCACTCCTCACTTTGTTCACCAAGCTGTTGTAATAAGGCTTTTCTCATCACCGATCGTGGAGGTTCCATGGAAAACCATGTTCGAATCGCTAACGCGCCTTGATGAAGTAACATACCGATTCCTGTGTGAATCGGACACCCTGCTTCTTTTGCTGCCATTAAAAATGGCGTGTATAACGGACGATACACGATATCACTGACGATCGTTTTGCTCGATATCGTCGACAAAGAAATTGGCATAGCGGTCATATTTTTTTCCGCCAAGCCGACCGATGTCGTGTTGATAATGAGGCCAAATGGTTGAAGATCGTTTACGTTTTCGATGACATCAAGTTGTACGTTTTCATGATTTTGTCGCACCGACGCTGCCAAAGCTTGTGCTCGTTCTTGCGTTCGATTATACAAGGTAATCGATTTAACATTAGCATCGCAAAGCGCATCGAGGATAGCTCGTGCCGCGCCACCTGCTCCTAAAACGAGTACATCCTTATCCGTGATCGTTTGCCCCATCTCTTCATGAAATGAGGCGACCCAACCACGTCCGTCCGTATTATAACCATGCAATTCACCACGCTCAAACAAAATCGTATTGACGGCACCGATTCGTTTTGCTGCAGGATCCATCGCATCTAAAAACGGTAACACCGTTTCTTTGAGTGGAATTGTCAAGTTGACACCATGATAACCTGATGTGAGCAATCTTGATAAGGTATCTTCAAGTAATTCTGGTTTCACCGCGATTTTCTCGTACGTCGCAGGTAAGTCCATCGCACGATAGGCTGCCTCATGCATCACAGGAGACAAGGAATGTTCGATGGGATAGCCTAGCACGGCGAGTTTATACAAGCGTCTTACCCCCTCGTTCGACCACTACCGATTAAAGCAGGTCGAACAGCGATTTCGATGCCTTTAGGAAGATGAACGATCAACTGAACTTTTTTCCCACT
>JABEUY010000111.1 GCA_013044175.1 Bacilli bacterium | reverse complement strand
CTGTAATTTGTTGCGTAATATACCAAAGAAACTTCTTTCTTGCCATCTCACCAAGATCGTATCATAACTCGCCCGAGAAACGCGAACTTCATCACCATCACGCAAAGAAAAGCCCACTTGACCATCCACGGTTATGCCAAAATCCTGATGATTCGCATTGACGATTACCGAAACAAATTGATTGGCTCCGATCACACAAGGTCGCACCATCAACTTGTGTGCACAGACAGGCGTGATCACCATCACTTGTAGATCCGGCATGACGATCGGTCCACCACAAGAAAGCGAATAGGCGGTTGAGCCTGTCGGTGTCGAGATAATAAGACCATCACCCATAAATTCATCAAAAACCTCATCATCGACACGCACTTTAACGCGGATCATGCGCGAAAGTGAACCTTTGCCGATCCCTACATCATTTAGTCCAATGGTCTTATGTACCATGACCCCATCTCGCCACACAGAAGCCTCTAACATCATTCGTCTCTGTAGGCGATAATCGCCTTGAACGACTCGCTTCACTGCCCAATCAAGGTCGTCAGGCTCCGCTTCAGACAAAAATCCAAGATGGCCAATATTAACGGCGAGAATCGGAATTTCAAAGCAGGCAAATTCCCTCGCAACACCAAGCAATGTCCCATCGCCGCCTAAGACAAAGAGAAGATTCGCCTTCTTCGCTTCCTCATGAATATTCGTGGCTAATGCAGGGTAACCGATCGCTTTTGCTGTACTTGCATCGAGCAAAATTTTCGCTTCGTGCCGTAGCATTGTTTCAACGAGACGTCTTGCCACAGCATCAGCATGCGGTTTTGTGCGATTAACGATAATTCCGATCGTGCAAGGTGCCATGAGTGATTTACTTCCTTTCAATGATGAGCAATCAAAAAGCCAATAAATAAGCCGATACCTAACCAAAGAATTCTGCCCATCCAGCGCTTTTGCAACGTTCTTCTCGGCCAATATATCGAAAAATCCACCAGATTAACCGTCGATTTTTCTAGATGAATATAAACGATCGGTGTGTCATAAAGAAGCCAAAGCGCTAAAAGATGATCGCGCAAGAAAGGTCCGTCAAGTCGATTTGACTGCCTACTTTTATGAACTTTAACCGGATAATGAATCCCATCTTTTTCAACAAAAAAATCGATATACAGATAGGCGATCGATTTCCTTTTGCCATGGTAAGTTGCAACTTCATGCGCTTCCCCACCTTGATAGGTGTGATAACCATGTTGCTGTGCGAGTCGAACCGCAGCGACGAGACGTGGTCGCCAAATCGACAAATCGATAGCACGCTCGCGATGTCTACCACCGCGATGCCTTACCAGGATAACAAGAATGAACACAAAAAGAAGAACGGCGACGATTGACATAGCGTTTTACACCCCCGCTATTCTCATGCGTCAGCCGCTCAAAGTATGTTGACTTTATTGCGCTAGTTGGTGAGCGAGCTCGACCACATCGGTAATATCTTTCTGTGTTATCTGCGGAAACGACGTGCCATCTTGACTTGTCAACCAAAGCAGAAATTCGATATTACCATCCCCACCACGTATTGGGGAGAACGTGATTCCATTCGCTTGCCAACCTACATCTCTCGCTTTTTGTACCACGTCTTGAATCACCTGCAAGTGAATGGCTTTATCTCTAACAATGCCACCTTTAGCGACTGCTTCCACGCCCGCTTCAAACTGTGGTTTAACAAGCGTGACGATCATCGCTTCAGGAATCAAAATTTCTTTAAGTTTGGCAAAAAGTTTCGTAATCGAGATGAACGAAACATCCATGACGGCGATTTGCGGCCTTGGATCAAACCAGTCAGGATCCGCATAGCGAAAATTGGTTCTCTCCATCACCTTAACACGCTGATCTGTGCGAAGAGACCAGGCAAGTTGTCCATAGCCTACATCCAGACTATAGACAAAACATGCACCATGCTGTAAAGCGCAATCCGTAAATCCACCCGTTGATGCGCCTACATCGAGAACGATCTTATCTTCAAAAGATAGTGAAAATGCTTCGATCGCCTTGGCTAATTTTAAACCACCACGAGATACATACGGATGAAGCGCACCTTTCACGGTTAGTATCGCATCCATGGTAATTTTCGTGCCCGGTTTATCCACTTTCTCTGTACCATGATAGACAAGGCCAGCCATAATCAAACGTTTAGCTTCTTCGCGTGAACTTGCTAAGCCTTGATTAAATAACAACACATCGATTCGTTCCTTGCCCATCAATGACCAACAGACTTTCTTTTTGAAGGTATTACTTTAGGCGATACCGCTTGTCTTGTTCGATCGAGCAAAGCTTGTGTTTCTTGCGCGATATGTTCTGCCGTTAAGCCAACATGATGCAAAAGCTCTGGTCGACTGCCATGATCGATGAATTGATCAGGTAATCCGATCGGTACAATCGGTAAAATGATCCCTTTGGTTGCAAAGTATTCTAAAACAGCAGCACCCATACCTCCAGCAAGGCTAGCCTCCTCGACCGTAACAATCGGCTTGCCTCTCAGAGCCAATTCATCCAATCGCTCTTCATCGAGCGGTTTTATAAACCGCATATTGATCACTTCAGCAAGAATACCTTGTTCTGCCAACATAAAAGCTGCATTTTCTGCAACCGTAACCATCGTACCGATCGCTAAAATCGTCACATCGCGACCTTCACGAACCACTTCAGATCGTCCAACTTCCAGGCGTTGCCAAGGTGCATCGAGCGAAACACCCATACCTTCTGTACGTGGATATCGTACAGCGACTGGCCCATCGATAAATAACGCTGTATACAGCATGTGGCGTAATTCGGCTTCATCTTTAGGCATCATGATCGTAAGGTTGGGGATGATACGCAGGTAAGCGATATCAAATACACCTTGATGCGTCTCACCATCAGGGCCAACCAAGCCAGCACGATCAATCGCAAAAATAACAGGTAATTTTTGGATACCAACATCATGAATGACTTGATCAAACGCACGTTGTAAAAACGTACTATACACTGCAAAAACAGGGCGCAATCCCGTCGTAGCAAGACCTGCGCAAAGTGTCGTCGCATGTTGCTCTGCGATACCCACATCAAAAAAACGATCAGGAAAAACTTGACTGAATTTTAATAACCCTGTCCCGCTACCCATCGCAGCAGTCACTGCGACGATCCGATCATCCTCTTTAGCTAATTCGATCACCGTCGCTGCAAAGACATCGGTGTAGGTCGGTACTGACTTTTTCGGCGAAGTAACTTGCCCGCCAATACTGTGTAATTTATCAGGTGTCGATGCCGCTGAAGGATAACCTTTCCCTTTTTCCGTGACGACATGAATGAGAACAGGCCCCTCAAGGTCTTTTACTTGCTCAAGTAATGCAACAAGGGTACGCAAATCATGACCCGGAATCGGTCCAAAATAAGTAAAACCAAACTCTTCAAATAGTGCGCCTTCAACGAGAAAATACTTGACACTATCTTTTGCTTTTTCCGCAGCATTCGCTAAACGATCACCGATCGAAGGAATTTTACGAAGCAAACTTTCAATCTCCGACTTCAATTTTCCATAATGAGGATCCGTTCGCAAACGATTAAGATACTGCGAAACAGCGCCGACATTTTCGGAGATGGACATTTCATTGTCGTTTAAAATAACGAGTAAATTTTTTTTGAGATGACCGGCATGATTGAGCGCTTCAAACGCCATACCACCCGTCATTGCACCATCACCGATTACAGCGATGACATGATGATTTTCTTTTTGCAAATCACGAGCGATCGCCATACCAAGAGCCGCGGAAATCGAAGTGCTCGCGTGCCCAGCGCCAAATACATCATGAGGACTTTCAGAACGCTTCAAGAAGCCCGCCATGCCTTTATACTGACGAAGTGTCGAAAAGCGATCTTTTCGTCCCGTCAATATCTTATGCACATAAGCTTGGTGTCCGACATCCCAAACGATCTTATCGCGTGGCGAATCAAAGACATAATGAAGCGCGACCGTCAATTCAACCACGCCGAGATTAGGTCCAAAATGACCGCCCGTCTTCGTCACATTATCAATTAAGAAATGTCGAATTTCTTCTGAGAGCGTCTCCAACTGAGCCACGGACAAAGACTTCATATCCGAAGGCTCATTTACCCGTTCCAAAAACATGGGAGCGCCGTCCTTTCCCTTCTAGCCAACCTTTACCCACGCTATAAACATCTCAATCTGTTAAAAAAGTATAACACAGCATGGCTAGGCCAGCAATTTATCGCCTAAACCATGCCATGTAATGCGGTTATTGTTGACGGTATTGCGGTTCTTGTTGCATGACAAAATTCAGTCGCGACTCTAACGTCGACACGGTATTATCCATCGATTGCGCCAATTGCGTAAACAATTGCTTAGCCTGCTGATCTTGCGTGTCTAGGGCAAAAGATTTAAGATTGGCAGCTACAGTTTGTGCTGAAGCGATCGTCTGTTGCAGTTTCACGCCAACGGTCATCCTTATCACCTCCGAGACGTAGTGTTACCCAACGTCTTGGCCTTCAAACTCAACTTTCAATGGCTATTAATGGTTGCGATTGACAAGCCATGTCGCTAAAGCACGAAGCTCAGCAAACGCTTCACTGGGTTCTAAAGAGGCTAGGCAAGAAAGGGCAAAATCAGTTAATTTGCTCACTTGTTGTCGCGATGCCTCTAATCCGAATACAGATGGCCATGTCGCTTTTTGCAGACTTTCATCCATACCGGTCTGTTTACCTAAGGCGACCGGATCACCAACAACATCAAGGATATCATCATGGATTTGAAAAGCTAATCCGAGTGCTTCAGCATACTTCGTGAGTACATCAAGCGTATCCTCCGTCGCACCTGCAACGATCGCACCCATTCGCACAGAAGCACGTAACAAATCACCAGTTTTATGCTGATGAATAAACGCTAATTGATCTACATCGATAACGCTATTTTCCGCGAGAAGATCAGCAGCTTGACCCGCTACCATCCCCAACGCACCGCTCGCCTGCGCAACTTCTTGGATGAGACGAACTTTTTTTTCTGCGGCAAGATCACCAGATGCGATCACCGAAAATGCGTGCGTCAGTAATGCATCACCAGCCAAAATCGCATTCGCTTCACCAAACACTATGTGATTCGTCGGTCGTCCACGTCGAAAATCATCATTGTCCATCGCAGGCAAATCATCATGGATTAACGAATACGTGTGGATAAATTCAAGACCACATGCCGCCCTTAAAGCATCACTTTGCGAACCTCGACAAGCTTTGGTCGTCAAAAGCAACAACGCTGGCCGTAGCCTTTTTCCCCCTGCAAACACACTATAACGCATTGCTTCATATAATATGGAAGGATGAGTGCCTTCTTTAGGAAGATACAAATCCATAGCCTGCTCGATTTGCTTACTTATTGTTTGCAATAACTGCTCTACGTCGATAGACACTTATTCTTTCACCTCAAAAGGGCGAACTTCAAACCCGGTTTCAGTTGCGATAACCATTTCTACCTTCTGCTCAGCATTATGCAGCTTTTCTCGGCACACCTTAGCGAGTTGCATACCGATCTGGTACTTATCAATCGCAACATCCAAAGCTAATTCGCCAGCCTCCAAATCCTTTACAATCGCATCCAGACGACTGAGCGCCTCTTCAAACGTCATGTTCTCTTCCTTCACGTTCATACACCCCCCATACTTGACAATCCAACCATCCATCGACAAGTTCAACGCGAATCTGTTCACCAGGGTGCAACTGATGTTGTGAAATCACAGCACGATTTGCATGATTATACACAATCGCATAACCTCTTTGCATCACAGACAAAGGATTTAACAAGGATAGTTGATCAATTCGTTGCACGAGATGCTTTTCCTTACTTTGCACTACTTGATTTTTAGCCTTCTCCAATCTTTCTTCCCAATTTTTCAATTGTGATTTTATCAACATAAGGCGAGAATACGGATTGGTTTTGGCCAAACGAGTCTCCGTAAAAGACAATGATTTTTGCCTACGATACAACTGAGCACGCAAAATATCCCGCATCTGCACTTCTTGGCGATCAAGATACTCATGGTAACGGGAAATCAAACGCATAGGCTCTTGAAAAAATGGCGTATTGATCAGTCGTTCAAGCGTTCGCTGTCGTTGCTCATTTTGTCGATTAACTATACTTGTCAGCTTTTGCATCGCATCGAGTATGTGCGCAAAAAGCTGCGTCTGATCAGGACTCACGATCTCAGCTGCTGCTGTCGGCGTCGGAGCACGAAGATCAGCAACAAAGTCGGAAATCGTCGTATCCGTCTCATGACCAACAGCCGAGATGACAGGAATCGTGGCCTTTTCGATCGCCGTTGCAACGATTTCGGTATTAAAAGCAAATAGCTCCTCAAACGATCCACCACCGCGCCCTACGATCATAACATCCGCAAGAAGATGGCGATCGACGAGATCAATTGCAGCAGCGATTTGCTTCGGTGCTTCATCACCCTGTACTGCAACAGGTACAACGCGCACAGTAGCAAGCGGATAGCGTCTGTTTAACGTTGTGATCATGTCACGCACAGCCGCTCCCGTTCCTGATGTAATCAAAGCGATCGTCTTCGGGAAGGCAGGTATCGCTTTCTTTCTATCGGCTTCGAACCATCCTGCTTTTTGCAACCGTTCTTTCACTTGTTCAAAAGCTAGATACAAAGCACCGATTCCATCTGGTTGCATTTCTTTTGCGTAAAGTTGATAGTCACCTGATTTTTCAAAAACATCAAGAGACCCCCTGACGATGACACGCATACCGTCAGAGGGAAGAAATTGGAGATATCGAGCACTACCTGCGAACATGACCACACGCAAGCGGGCTTTGTCATCTTTTAGCGAAAAATAAAGATGGCCGCTTGCAGGACGACTAAAATTAGATATCTCTCCTTGAACGAAGAGATTTTGTAATGCTATTGAACTGGTCAAAGTCGACTTGATGATCGTAGTAACTTCATAAACGGAATGAATCGTCAAGGGCTATTACCTCACGATGTAACATTCGATGCTGCTTGCACAGTATTATGCAACAGCATAGCGATTGTCATTGGGCCGACTCCACCTGGAACAGGTGTAATGGCACTAGCTACTTCTTTTACGTTTTCAAAATCAACATCACCGACGAGTTTACCATCGAGCCGATTCATACCGACATCGATGACAACAGCGCCTTCTTTCACCATATCCGCTTTGACGAGATGCGCCTTACCGACCGCACTGATCAAGATATCCGCTTGGCGCGTGATCTGACCAAGATTTTCGGTTTTAGAGTGGCAAATCGTCACGGTAGCGTTGGCTTTTAATAATAATTGCGCCATCGGTTTTCCGACGATGTTTGAACGACCAATCACAACAGCGTGCTTTCCTGACAACGAGATGTTCTCATAAGCCAACATACGCATGATGCCAAGTGGCGTACAAGGAACAAATCCTGTTAGACCGAGTGCCAACGCACCGACATTTGTGGCATGAAAGCCATCGACATCTTTTTCGATCGCGATGGCATCGATAATCACTTGATCATCGATATGTTTTGGCAAAGGAAGTTGAACTAGGATACCATGAACATGTGGATCTTGATTCAAACGGTAAATGACGGCAAGAAGTTCATCTTGGGTAATCGTCGCTTCCAATCGAATGATCGCAGACTGCATGCCAGCCTCAGTGGCCGCTTTCTCCTTGCCACGCACATACGTTTGCGAGGCGGGATCTTCACCGACGAGAACAACGGTTAGGCCAGGCTGACGACCTTCTTGCGTTAGAATAGCGCAAGCTTGTTTGGTTTCTTCGCGACTTAATAAAGCCCATTTTTTACCATCAATAAGATGCGTCAACGAGAAATCCCCCTTAGGATTTTCTGCTGCTGCTATGTCCTGGATGTAATTTAGAAGTCGGATCGAGATAGATTTTCGCGTTGTTGATCGCCGTAGGCGCTTCACCAAATCCTGTTGCGATCAATTTGATTTTACCCGGATACGTAACGATATCGCCAGCCGCAAAGATACCTGGTACATTCGTACCCATCCTTGAATCGACAACGATGGCGTTATCTTCGATGTCAAGACCCCATTCCAGAATTGGACCTAACGATGCAGAAAACCCGAGTGTACCAAGGACGACATCAACATCGATCGTTTCTTCTTCTTTCGTGCGATTGTCGAAAATCGTCGCTTGTTTTAGACGACCATCATCACCGTGAACGGCTTTTAATTCATAGAAAGTTTTTACGTGAACATCTGAAGCAAGTAATGTCTTTACATTTTCTTCATGGGCACGGAATTGATCACGACGGTGAATCAACGTAACACTCTTACAGACACGACGGAGCATGAGCGCAAAGTCAACAGCTGAATCACCACCGCCAACAACCAGGGCATTCGTATCAGCAAATTTGCTTAAATCATCAATATAATAATGAATCCCTTTACCTTCATATTGTTCTACATTGGCAACGGGTAATGATTTAGGCGTAAAAGCACCAATACCAGCCGTGACGAGAACAGCCCGCGATTGATGAACATGGCCACGATCGGTTGTCAATTCAAAAACGTGATCCTCTTCACGTTTGACGACAGAGACCACTTTTTCATTCAAGCATACTTGAGGATTATACTGCATCATCTGCTCGGTAAGCTGATGAATTAAATCAAGAGCGCGAATTTTAGGAAACCCAGCCACATCATAGATATATTTTTCTGGATATAGTTCAGCGAGTTGGCCACCAAGTTGAGGCAAACTGTCAATTATTTTTGTACTCGCATCGCGAATACCTGCATAAAATGAAGCAAAAAGCCCTACTGGGCCACCACCGATAATCGTAATATCATAAATCTTCTCATCATTCACTTGCGTCACATCATTTCCTCCGTTTCTCACCGGTTGTCGGCGCGCAAAAACCACATTTTATTATACTACAAACGGATGGTTACAACTAGGCAAATTGCACTAGTCATAAAATAGTCAATCATTCCATTGGCCACTGCCAATGATTCTTTGCGATCAGGGCAACACCGAATGCATTATCCGATGCATAGCGAGGATCACAAAAAGAAAGCTTTATCTTAGCGCCTTGAAACCGTTCGAGAAGACGTTCTCTGAGCAATTGACTGGATGCGACACCACCGACGAGAAGAAACCTTTTTACTCGATGGGTTTCATACGCATAGCGAATCATTTTCTCAAGCGTATTGGCTAAACACCGAAAGACAGCATAGGCGATTAAAGAGCCTTCCACACCTTGATCCGCTAAACGCAGCGCAGCGCTTAACGGCCCACTAAAACTGGGCACACCGTCTTTTACCGAGGAGGGAATCGTAGGCACTTGATCCGATAAACTAGCTTCGATCGCCATACGTTCGAGATGACGACCTGCAGGAAAAGGCAAACCGAGACGGACGCCAATACGATCCACAAACTGACCTATATGCAATCCTTGATCGCCAGACAAAGGTTGAATACCGAAATGCACACAGTTTTTTTGTGCTAAGAATACGTCGGTTGTACCTCCTGAAAGATGGAGGACGAGTAGCTTTTCATCAAAAAGAAAAGGATCACCTGACGTATAAATACCAGCCGCCACATGACCCGCTTGATGATTGGTGAGAAAGAGGTTTGCTCCCGTCCCAGCCTGTAATGTCTGTCCTACCAAAAGTCCAGCCTGAAAAACCGGCATAAAAGAATCTGTAATTTCACGGGGTTTGGCACTGACCGCGATACCCTTGACCACGTGACTTCGAAGGTGCACTGACAACGCCTTTACCATCGCTGGAAGTGCCACGATGTGCTGATAAAGGGCTTGCGACTGTTGCAAGCCTCTTTCACCTAATTGAACGGTGAGAATTCGTCGTTCTTCATGGATGATCGTACCTTCGTCATCGACAGCGCACAATGAAGTCGTATAGTTACTTGTATCAATCCCGATAAATAACGTTTTCACTGTGGTGTCTGCCCCTTGGCATTAAGTCGAAGATCCGAAAGATTTCGCAGTACGCCAGCTAGCACGCCATTGACAAACTTAGACGATTGATCCGTACCAAAATGCTTACTTAACTCAACAGCCTCATTGACGATAACAGCACTTGGCGTTTCTTCGATAAAGACAAGTTCATAACACCCGATTCGCAAGATGTTGCGATCGACGCCAGGCATCCGATCAATCGTCCAATCTTCCGCATAAGACGATATGATCTCGTCCAAGAAAAGTTTGTGACTAACGACGCCTTCGAGTAACTGAAGAAAAAAGCCATCACCATCTTGTTCGCCATCCAGCAAACTATGCGTATACTCAGCAGCCAATGACGAACTTACTTCATTGACGTCTAATTGAAACAATGTTTGTAATACCCGTTCGCGCGCTTCATGACGCGTCACAAAACCACTTCCTCTTAACCAATACTAAATCTCTATCGATCAAAACGATCAGTAGACCAGAGTCGTGTGATCACTTCTAACCAATTATCGCGTTCTTCAAGAAAACGTCCACAAGCATACCCTAAAACCGAGAGGATGACCAGTAATAAAGTGGGGAAAAAGCCAACCCATATGAGCATCGCCCACAAGACGATGCCAAGTACGATACCGATATAGCGTTTCTTTATCGTTTTTAGGGCCACAATTTTGTTCCACCAACGATCCACGTGCTATCACACCCATCCTCGCAATGCCACTTTACCGTTGTGCCACTTCAGGCGTCAACTCAGCGATTTGAACATGAACTGCCGACACCTTTAACGAAGTTGCCGTGTAAATCGCTTCACTGATCTGTTGTTGTATCGACGTGCTCATCGCAGTTAAATCAATACCCGCCGTGGCACGCACCTGCGCATGAACAACAAGCCCAGAGCCATACTCTTCGACTCGAGTGATTACACGATCAACACCTCGAATATGGCGAGCTGCACGCACTGCAATTTCTTTTACTGTAGTATGGCTGATACGAATCTCTCCGACTTCAGTATCTTTCACGAACGAATGCATCTTTCTTTTTTCAAGAGGGAACAGCAGATAACGCAGTCCTAAGATCAGATACACACCGAGCAAGATTAAATTGAAATTGCCACCTAAATAAAAAACGGTACGCGTTGCATTGACAACAGGCGTAACATCAAGTAACAATAACGCAACCACGAGGGCGAAAACAACGGTCAAAAAGGAGAAAATCCGCAACAAGATCTTATCCAATAAACTCATCGGCTTACACCTTTCAACGGAAACGTTCTTTCTGTTCTTCGTCTCTTTCTTCTTTAAAGGCGATACCAAGCACATTGACATTAACAGCGACGACGTCAAGTCCCGTCATACCTTCAATCGCTTGTTTGACCCCTTCTTGAATTTCCAAGGCAACATCAGGTATACGATATCCATATTCCGCAATAATTGAAAGATCAACGGAACATTGGCGCTCATCGGGTGCTACTTCGACTTTGACACCTTTGCTCAGATTCTTGCGACCCAATCGTTCAGCGATACCCCCGACAAGGCCACCGCTCATATCGGCGACACCGCGAACATCCGTTGCCGCGAGACCAGCGATTACCGCGATCACATCATTGGCGATTTGCGTTGTTCCCATATCGCCCGATTCGATTTCTGCACGATTCACATTATTCGTTACCATGTACATCGCCCCCTGTGTATTCACTATATCTCATAATTCTCAAGAAAACGGGTTGTTACATCCCCTTGGATAAATTTTTCATGATGAAGTAAACGTAGATGAAAATCGATCGTCGTTTTCACACCTTCGATATGAAACTCATGCAATGCCCTTTCCATTCGGGCAATCGCCTCACTGCGCGTTGGCGCCCAAACGATCAATTTGGCGATCATCGAATCATAGTATGGTGGGACCCGATAACCTGCGTACGCGGCACTATCAACCCGTATACCGAAACCACCAGGAGCGTGATACGCGGTGATCGTGCCAGGACAAGGCATAAAATTTTTCGTGTCGTCCTCTGCATTGATCCGACATTCAATCGCATGACCACGAAAAATCACTTCATCTTGTGTCACAGAAAGTGCAAGCCCGCTAGCAACGCGAATCTGCTCTTTGACGATATCGATCCCTGTGATGCCTTCGGTTACAGGATGTTCGACTTGAACGCGTGTATTCATCTCCATGAAATAGAAAGAACCATCTTCGTCGAGTAAAAACTCAATGGTACCTGCACCTTCATAATCAACAGCTTTTGCTGCTTTCACAGCAGCTTCACCCATTTTTAATCGCAAAGTTTGATCTAAAGCTGGCGATGGCGCTTCTTCGATCAGTTTTTGCATGCGTCGTTGAATCGAACAATCACGCTCGCCCAAATGGATAACATGACCGAAAGAATCACCGATAACTTGTATTTCAATATGACGAGGATGGGTTAAATATTTTTCGAGATAAATCCCAGAATTGCCAAAAGCCATGCCGGCTTCTGATTCAGCTAGCGTGAAAGCCGTGAGCAATTCGGCTTCATCACGGACGACACGAATGCCTTTACCGCCACCACCTGCCGTCGCTTTGATGATCACAGGAAATCCGATACGCTTAGCGACCGTTAAAGCTTCTTCCGCATCGTGTAACAAACCATCAGAACCTGGGACAACAGGGACACCTGCTGCTTTCATCGTCGCTTTCGCTGTCGACTTATCGCCCATTTTCTCGATGGCCATCACACTAGGTCCAATAAATTTGACGCCAACGGCGGCACAGACATCGGCAAAATCACTATTTTCCGCAAGAAAACCGTATCCAGGGTGTATCGCTTCCGCGCCGACAGACGTAGCTACTGACATGATATTAGCGATGTTAAGATAACTATGCTTGGCTATGGCAGGTCCTATACAATATGCTTCATCCGCCAATTGAACATGCAAGGCTTCTCGATCTGCTTCTGAGTAGACAGCTACCGTATGTATACCGAGTTCCTTACAAGCTCGTAAGATCCGTACTGCAATCTCTCCTCGATTTGCAACAAGAACTTTATTGAACATGAAATCCCCCGTTACTTGACGTTAACACGAAACAACGGTTGACCATACTCAACCAATTGACCGTTTTCTACGAGTATTTCGATGATTTCACCCGCGATATCCGCTTCGATCTCGTTCATCAGTTTCATCGCTTCCACGATACAGACGACAGAAGTTGGCGTTACGCGCGCTCCGATTTCCACATACGGTTTTGCTTGCGGCGAAGAAGCCCGGTAAAAAGTGCCGACCATAGGCGAACGAATCACAGTCGTATTCGTGAGATCTTGAGGTTCTACAACATCTTTTACCGTAACGCTTTCCATGGGAGGTTCGGCATGCAATGCAGGTGTAAAAACCGCATGGGTGGATGCGCTTTCATGCACCACCGTCGCACCAGCTTTTTTTAATGACAGCTTAATTTCACCTGTTTCAAGACTAAGCTCATGAACTGTGCTTTCGTCAAATAATCGTATAAAATCACGGATGTCGCTAACCGTTAGCAAAGACGAACACTCCTCAACCTCATTAGCTTTTGACTTAGTATAACATACATGGCGCGAGACCTCACGCTCGCGCCATAAGGGCATTAAGCATGGGGGGTAACGACAATTTGATTAGATTGCGTACCGAGTGTCTCAGAGACAAGATTGATCACATTGACGGCTGCTGTGGGTGAAAGTTGTTGTGCTTCGACGTAGACGGTTACCGTATGATTCGGATTAAAAATCACAATCGAATCAGGATACCCTTCACCGACTAATTCATCATGAACACGCGTAGCATTAACTTGCTGCGTCTGAAGCGATGTTAACTGTTGATAGGCTGTTGTAACGACCGCATTGCTCGCTCGCGGATCACTCATTGTATTTTCATACGTCTGCATTAAACGTTGTTGTTTGTTTTGTTCATCAAGTTCGGTTTGTACAAACCAATCACTTGGCGAAAGATGCGATGTCGATTGACTTGCTACGACAGTCTGACTCGGTTTTATCGATTTTGTAACAACGGTAGTTCCTTTTGTCGTCGTCGCGTTTAGATTGGAATGTGTCGTAATCGGAGGCGTCCCTAAGGTGTAATAACCAATCAACATCAGTGAGAGAATCATCATTGTCGAAAGCCATACAGTCTGTCTTTTTACCATTTATCAACACTCCTTATGCTCTTCGTTCTAAGACGGTAATCGTAAAACTTGGGATTCCGAGTACATCTTCGATAGCACTGGTCACATCAGCACGCATTCTAATCGGATCATTCGCTTTAGCGATGACAAACACGCCTGTAATCTTAGGCAGTTGATCATCAACGACAATTGGTGTTTGATTACCATTCGCATCGGGAACGAGTACAATCGTCGAGGATTTCGTCTGCGAAGTCGTTTCTGATCGATTGCTGCCCGTTCCTGAAACGGTCGTTTGCATAGACGCATTGCTATTTTGCCCATACGTTGTTTGCCAAGTTGTACCGACGCTAACCATGACCATCGCATCACGAATACCTGCTATTTGATCAATCATGCGTTCGAGTTCTCGATCGACATATTGTTCAAAAGCCATCGTCGAAGAAAGTGCCGTTGAAGTAACCTTTAACGAACCCGTTACATGGGTTCCCGTCACCGATGGCGTTACCGTGTTACTTTGTACAGCATTCGATCCTGAAGAAGAAATAAGATTTCCTCCCAAGCCACCGCTTGCACCGAATACTAAAAGTAAAATACCGATCACAAAAAGTATCATTAACCACCGATTTGACAAGATCCGCGTGAAAATTTCTTTCATCAATGTCCCCCTCTTTTCATCCACCGGCGACGAGGATCGTGACATCATTAGGCGATAAACCAAGTTGAATTGCAATTTGCGTTCGTATCGTTTGCATAACCGCTTTAGAATTGGCGCGATCATTGGCTGTCATCATCGCACGAACACCTGTGACCATGGTTGAACCTGATGGTGAAGTATCCATGATGATGACAGGGTCAATCAAGGTGACTCCGGTCGTTTCATACACACTTAAGGCAATACTTTTCGCGAGATCTTGTTTCATCGAAAGCACTACAGTTTGTGACCGACTCGACGCCAATCCCGATCCACTAAAATCGAAAGCATGCACAATCGCATTTTCCACTTGCCAAGGGTTAGTAACAAGTGTGTAGATTGGACGAAGAAGTGCGAGTAATACGACAAATCCAAAAGCAAAACGAATATAGCGTGAAGCACGTTGCGAAGGTAAAACACGTTCTAAAAATGTGGTAAGGATAAGCAATACCACGAGGTGCGACACGTACTGCATCACCGCGTTCATCGGTTATCGAACCATTGCCGTTGTATTGGTTATCCATACCGTGATGATCATCGAAAAGAAAAACATCAGACCAACGACCGCCGTTACGGCAAATAGCAACGTTAACGTTTTACTGATGGTGGAAAGTGTCGCGATGACGGGTGAATCACCGACCGGCTGCAGGAGAGTCCCAGCCAATCGATAAACCAAAGATAAAGCAAGAATCTTTAACGATGGAAAAGCACAGATCAATAACAAAACAACGGCACTGATGATCCCCGTCGCATTTTTCACGAGTAACAAACCTCCTGCAATTGAGGTAGTCGCATCGGATAAAGCTTTTCCTACGACAGGGACGAGATTACTGGCGATAAATTTTACGCTTTTTAACGTAACGCCATCACGCAAGCTAGCGAGCGAACCTTGTAACGTCATCACGCCGAGAAAGGCTGTCATCGAAAGGCCAAGTGTTGTAATCACGATCGTTTTCATCAAATCGGCAAGACCAGATACATGCAATCGCCCAGAAAGATGACTCGTCATCAGGAGGACTGCTGAAGCGAAAAGAAGTGGAAAAGCAAAGTGAAGCACGATGAAGGAAATGGTGTTCACCGTTAAAAAGACGATTGGGTGTAACGTGGCCGCCGAGGTAAGACCACCGGTAGCCATCACTAACGATAAAACGATCGGTAACGATGCGTACATCAGATCAGTCATCGCCTGAATGGCTGACGTGGCAAAACTCGTCGCCTGATGAAAGGAACTGATGGCTAAAATGATAAGAGCTAATGAAATAACAAATTGACCGATCAGACTTACCGTCTGCTCCTCAAAAGCACTTTTCACATTGTCAAGCGTAAAAGCAATCACTGACAATACAATTAACATACCAAGCAACCGTAAATTCGTAAAAACCGTGTCCATAAAAAATCGCAAGAGGCCTTGTACTACGCCTTGTAAAGAAAAAGTAGCGTCACCTTTAATGACCTGGGAAACTAATTCACCTCCATTTTCAGGCAAATACGACCCATATTGACTTTGCAGCCGATTCCATGCTTGATCGATTCCGGTTGTATTCATAGCTTGCAGGGCTTGTTGAACTGGTTTTGCGAGATACGTCGTCGACTGATCTGATGAAGTGGCTGCAAATGCGCAATCAGAAAAACAAATAATTATCATTAAGATCAAGATGATCCAACCGATCACCAAAGCTACTTTAAAGTGCACAATCATAGCCATTGCCTCATCGCCCACGTTTTTTTACGTTGGAAGGAGCTTTTGAATCGCTTGGACAACGGCAAGCACAATCGGAATCGAAAGAACGAGAATGAGTAATTTCCCGATTAACTCGATTTTGCCTGCGATCGAAGTAGCTCCTGCATCTTTAGCAATCTGCATGCCAAACTCCGAGATATATGCTATACCGATGATTTTTAGAATCGTGGCAAAAAACAAAACATTAACGTTCGCCAGTAAAGCAAGTTGTTCAAGAGGAACGATGATTCTTGCCACGAGCGTAATCGCTTGATAAAAAAGAATCATCGCGATCACAAGGGTAAGAAAAAATGCCGTTTGAGGAGAAATCTCTCGAAGGATCATGACGAGAAAGGCACCGACGATAGCGAATAATACAATTGGCACGATGGTCATACTCGCCTACTGAGCAAAAAATACGGAGCGAATCTCGACAAAAAGATGACTGATGTTCGTAATAACAACCGCAGCGACAAGGACGAGCGCCGTAATCGTGACAAGGGTAGCAATCTCATCACGACCTGATTGTTTAAGTAACGTAGCCATAACGGCGGTGGCAATGCCAAGCGCTGCGATCTGAAAAAGAATATGCATATCCAGACTCATGATCGAGTCCCCCTCATCACATCAAAAGCACCACAAGCAATACGCCGACAAGTAACCCAAGGGTAGAAAAAATCCTTTCATATTTTTTCTTGTCTTCCATCGCAGCACCTTCATGAGCAGTTAATGTTTCAATCGCCGCTTGAAAATGCTTTAATTGCTCATCTTGTCCGATTTTCCCGAGTAAGTCACTTAATGCATGCAGCAATTCCCGATCATCTCGAGATAAATGCCATTTACGTTGCACCAAGGTAAGGGCATGATGCCAGGCAGAATGAATAGGTTCTTTGCGTTGGTTTAAAGCCAGATCAAGGTCATTAAAAAAATCAGAAAAATAGGAATTGGCTTCGGTCATCGCATTCAGTTGTTGGAAAATTACGGGAAATGGCAAGCGCATGTAGCGGATTTGCGTAACGACATGTTGTAAATAAAAAATCCAACGCTTTAATTCTTTGGGGCGTTCCTTATACGACTTGGACAAAAGATTACCGATTAAACTTGTGACAGCGATCACCATCACCGCGCCTGTAACTGTGAGCCAAACCATACTTAGCCGGGAAGGATCAATCTGAGATGACGATCGTAAACTTTTCTGATCACGGTTTGACGATGGAGACGTTCAATAAAAATAAAACGTTCAATCGTTTTATCCTGAAAGAGCGGCGATAATGTCGTTCTTGCTTTAAGATCATCGATCGAATTGGCATGTAAGGTACCGATAAACGTAACACCTGATCGTGCCATCTCAAGAATCGCTACTACATCACCAGCAGAACCGATCTCATCTGTGATGATGACATCAGGAGCCATCGCTCGTAGCATGACGATCATGCCAAGCGCCTTGTCGCAGTTATCAAGAACATCCGTTGCTTTACCAATCGCAAAGGCAGGAACGCCATCATAGACAGCGGCGATTTCAGAACGTTCATCGACAACAGCCACATGCTGAGGTTTTAACATTGACATAAAAGTACCGTCACCGAGTTGGCGTGCAAGATCACGCAAAAGTGTTGTTTTTCCACTACACGGCGGACCGATAATCAACGTTGACAATACTTTTTGCAAGGGTGATAGCATCCATGGCAGTAAGATTTGCGCACCTCCTTGATGAGCCATCGCGACGCGTATGTTAACCGAAGAGATGTCGCGAAGGGTCTTGATCATACCTCGATTTTCTTTCACCACCCTGCCTGCTATCCCGATACGATGTCCCCCCTTTATCGTGATATAGCCATTTCGCAGTTCATCTTCGACCGCATACATCGAAGATTGCGTTACGCCAGATAACACATAGTCAAGATCACTACGCGTAACGACACTTGGTAAAAAAACATCGGGACCCACCAATTCAACCGGTCGACCCACTCGCAGCCGAATCTCTTCAATGGCGTTATCGGTGGAAAGGGACGCTACCATTCCTTTAATCTCTGTAAAAATAGCAGGTGGCAAAAGCTCATATACTTCATTTTGCATGTTCTTACTTTCAAGCAGCAGGATACTCACCTCACAAATTTGCAACCTGTGCTACATCTATATGGGACAAGGAACATGGTTATACCTCATGAATCCACAGTCATCCCTATCCGTCCAATCAAGATGAGCATACGTTACCGGTAGGACGGACGACTGAAGAGAGGGCTGATTCATGAACGTCGATACTACCGTTTTATCGCGATTTATCGTCGTCTTTCTTATCGTGTTTTTGCTTTTAATGATGCTCGTTTTTTCGTATTACAAAAAAAAAGGCTGACGAAGAAACCGTCAGCCTTTAGTCTGTTAAAGTGAAAAGCATTAAGCGCGTGAAACGTATAGTCCACTGCGCGTATCGATGATAAGTTTATCTCCGATGTTGATGAAAAACGGAACTTGTACCGTATAACCAGTCTCCATCGTCGCAGGTTTACTACCACCTGTCGCTGTATCACCGCGGATACCTGGTTCTGTTTCAGCTACCGTCAATTCTACCGTATTCGGAAGATCGACACCGATCGCTGCGCCATCATAAAGCACGACGACGCACTTCATATTATCTTTAAGGAAATTCAATTCATATTCGAGTTGATCTTTCGAAATGTTCAATTGCTCATACGATTCATTATCCATGAACGTATAATTTTCACCATCATTAAAAAGATATTGCATCTCGCGATTTTCGATGCGAGCGCGTGCCACTTTTTCACCCGCACGAAACGTCATTTCTTTCACTGCACCCGTACGGATGTTTTTTAATTTTGTGCGAACAAAGGCAGCACCTTTACCGGGTTTTACATGCATAAATTCAATGACGCGCCAAATCGCGCCATCATACTCGATCGTCGAGCCGGTACGAAAATCATTGCTTGAAATCATGTTCTTACTTTCACCCTCCTAATCATTCAACCGTGATCAAGTCCTTCTTCGACAACGTCAGTCTTTCACAGGTATTCCCTGTTAACCAGACATCATCTTCGATACGCACACCACCAAAACCGGGGAGATAAATGCCAGGCTCGATCGTTACTACCATTCCTTCTTGTAACACGTCGGACGACCTTTGCGCAACCCTAGGCATTTCATGAACGGCCAAACCTAAACCATGCCCTAAAGAATGACTAAAAGCTTCACCATAACCCGCTTTTACTATCACATCACGAGCTAAGCTATCCGCCTGTTCACCCGTTAATCCTGCACGCATCCCTGCGACACCAGCGAGTTGCGCTTCTAAGACAACCCCATAAATTTCTTTATGGCGATCCGTCGGTTTTCCGACGACCACCGTACGCGTGATATCCGAAGCATATCCTTGATAATAACACCCATAGTCCATCTTAACAAACTCTCCACTTTGAATAACCCGATCGGAAGCGACGCCATGCGGTAACGCAGAACGCGGGCCACTAGCAACGATCGTATCAAATGAGGGGCCTGTTGCACCAAGTTTACGCATAAATACTTCAAGTTCAAGCGCCACGTCGGTTTCCTTAAGTCCTGGCCGTAAATAACCAAGAATATGCGAAAACGCCTGATCTGCGATCGAAGCAGCTTGACGCATGATCGTCAGTTCGCTCTCTTCCTTGATCTCGCGTACACGCTCAATAATACCTGATACTGGAATTAATTCAAGGGGAGCAAACACTTTTTTTAACTCTTCAACCGTCTTATACGTCACTAGATCCGCTTCAAAACCGATACGTTTGACACCAAGGCGTTTCGCTTCTTCAAGGATCGTCATCATCCAGCGACTTTGATGTTCCACGACGGTCACTTCATTGACCTGTGCTTTAGCTTGTTCCACATAACGACCATCTGTCGCTAATACGACTTCGCGATCGGTAATCAACACGAATCCTGAAGACCCAGTAAAGCCTGTGACATAACGACGATTTTCAAAACTAAAGGTAAGCATCGCATCGATCGTTAGCTCACCAAATTGACCGACGATTTTTTGAATCCGTGAATGCATAACGTTCACTCCTTTTCGTTGCGCAAATGACGCACTAAAGCTTGTAGCCCAAGTTCATAACCAATCACGCCGAGTCCACATACTTGTCCGAGACACACAGGTGCGATGACGGAATGCGCGCGAAAAGCTTCGCGCGCATGGATATTGCTAAGATGAATCTCAATCGCAGGTAAAGCTACCGCTTTTATCGCGTCACGTATAGCAATACTGTAGTGCGTAAAAGCACCCGGATTGATAAGAATGCCATCTTCATGTTCTCTTGCTTCATGCAAACGATCGATGATCGCACCTTCATGATTCGATTGAAAAAAAGCGAGCTTACATCGTAAATCTTCACCGACGATTTGCAAGCGTTGTTCAATCGAAGCAAGCGTCGTGCTTCCATAGACGTCTGGCTCACGTGTGCCCAGTAAATTTAGGTTCGGCCCATTGATGACGATGATTTTTTCCATAATCGTCCCCCCTCGGTAAACCTAATCATACTCTTTTTATCAGTCCTCAGGAAAGACAACCACTGGATTTCTGGCTGCCATCGTCTCGTCAAGGCGCGATACGACCGTAGTATGTGGCGCATGCTTCACGAGCTCAGGATTTTCTTTTGCTTCATTGGCGATATGAATCAAGCAATCAGCAAAAGCATCCAGTGTTTCAAGACTTTCTGTTTCCGTCGGCTCGATCATCAAGGCTTCTTCAACGTTTAATGGGAAGTAAATCGTCGGAGGATGATAGCCAAAATCAAGAATGCGTTTTGCGACATCAAGCGTGCGCACGCCATACGGTTTTAAATTTCTTGCAGAAAGAACGAGTTCATGCTTACAAAGTCCTGGGAATGGAACATCGAAATGGTCTTTTAGACGCCATAACAGGTAGTTCGCATTTAATACAGCATCGATCGAAACTTGACGCAACCCATCAGGACCTAATGTTCGAATGTACGTGTAGGCTCGAACGAGAATACCAAAGTTGCCGTAGAACCCTTTCACTTTTCCGATCGATTGAGGGTGATCACCATTCAAATGATACGTCCCTGTATCCGTTTTTTCCACACGCGGTACAGGAAGAAATGGAATCAGTGCCGCTTTTACGCCGACAGGACCTGCGCCAGGACCACCACCACCATGTGGTGTCGAGAAGGTTTTGTGCAAATTCAAATGCACGACGTCAAAGCCCATATCACCAGGACGCGTCATACCGAGAATCGCATTTGCATTGGCACCGTCATAATAGACAAGTCCACCTGCATCGTGAACCACTTTTGTGATTTCGAGAATATCTTTTTCAAAAATGCCCAGTGTGTTTGGATTCGTTAACATCAGTGCAGCCGTATCATCGCCAACCGCTTCTTTTAAAGCTTCCAAATCGACTAAGCCGTTAGGATTAGATGCGATCGTCACGGTCTTAAATCCAGCAAAAGCAGCACTTGCTGGGTTCGTGCCATGCGCAGAATCCGGTACGATCACTTTCGTGCGTTTTTCACCGCGACTTTCATGATACGCTTTAATCATCATCAACCCTGTCCACTCGCCCGCAGCGCCAGCTGAAGGTTGTAAGCTGACAGCGTCCATTCCTGTGATTTCTGCTAACATCCCTTGCAGATCGAACAGAAGTTGCAAAGCACCTTGTACCGTACTTTGTGGTTGGTAAGGATGGAGCTGTGCAAAACCGGGTAAACGAGCAGCTTTTTCATTGCGCTTAGGGTTGTATTTCATTGTACAAGAGCCTAAAGGATAAAAACCGGAGTCAACGCCATGATTACGACGCGAAAGACCTGTATAATGACGAATCAAATCCACTTCATACACTTCAGGCAGTTCGGCTGGCGTTTCGCGAAGCAGATCAGAAGGTAAAAGATCTTCAAGTGCGAATTCCGGAACATCGCACGCAGGGAGATCATACGCTTTTCGACCACTTTTGCTACGTTCAAACAGTAATGGATAACGTTCTAACATTTCGTTCATAACAATTCCCCCAATCGCTCAGCGACATGGTCGATCTGCTCTTTGCTGATGACTTCTGTCACCGCGACAAGGACATGACCTTGTAAAGATGGATAAGCATCACCAAGTGCATAACCCAAAAAGATATTTTCGTTCGTCAGTGTCGTCATGATCGCTTGCGCACGATCGCCAAGATCGATGACAAATTCATGGAAAAACTTATTGGTAAAGGCGATTTTGGCACCGACTTGCGCAAATTTACGAGCGGCATAATGCGCTTTTTGCAAACAAAGGTTAGCGACTTCACGCAGTCCGTTTTTTCCCATATAACCGAGATATACGGAGGCGGCTAAGGCATTTAACGCTTGGTTCGAACAGATATTCGAAGAGGCTTTTTCCCGACGAATATGCTGTTCGCGAGCTTGTAAAGTGAGAACAAAGCCACGACGATCCTGACCGTCCTTCGTCATTCCCACGATGCGACCAGGGATCTTGCGCAAGAGTTCTTTCGTTGTCGCCAGGATGCCCACGTAAGGTCCGCCGTAAGATAGGCTGTTGCCTAGCGATTGCCCTTCGCCAACTAAGATATCGGCCCCAAAAACACCCGGAGCTTCGAGGAGCCCCATTGCAATCGGATTCGCACTGACGATCAACAGCGCTCCTTTTTCATGTGCAACTTGGGCGATTTTGCGAACATCTTCCAGTTGGCCAAAGAAATTCGGATATTGAATGAGTACCGCCGCCGTGTCATCGGTCATCGCAGCCTCGAGTGTTTCGACCGTCATAATGCCACCTTGGTGATCGACTTCATCGACTTGGACACTTTGACCGCGAGTATACACCGACAAGACAGCACGTGATTCCGGATGAACGGTCGTACTGGTCACGATGCGGTTTTTGCGCGTATGTGACGCAGCCATCAGTGCAGCTTCGCCGACTGCTGTTTGCCCATCGTACAACGATGCATTGGCCGCTTCCATGCCATACAAGCGTGCTACGAGCGTTTGGTATTCAAAAATCGCTTGTAACATACCTTGACTGATTTCTGGTTGATACGGTGTGTAAGAGGTATAAAATTCAGAGCGTGAAACGATCGCATCGACTGCACTTGGAATGTAATGATGGTAAGCACCCGCACCAAGAAACGAGGTCGCTTCATCGACGGGCACGTTTTTGCCAGACAGTTGGTTTAATTCGTACATCAACGTCAATTCGCTGGCGCTTTCGGGTAATTGTAAGGCACGCCCCAACTTAACCCCTTCGGGAATATCAGCAAAAAGTTGATCGGTACTCGTCAAACCGAGTTTTGAAAGCATGTACGCACGATCATCTTGCGTCGCGGGCAGATAGCCAAAGGACTTCAATCAAAATACCTCCTTCAATTTCGCTTATTGATTTTCTTTTTTACGACGGTAAAATGGCGTTTTCACGACGGTCGCAGGCACTTGATTACCTCGTACTTCAATGTGAAGTTGTTGACCAACTGTACGATAGGCAGGATCGACAAAAGCAAGAGCAATGCTTTTTTCAAGCGTCGGAGAAAAAGTGCCACTCGATACAAAGCCGATCACTTGACCATCTACCAAAACGTTCATGCCTGCACGCGCGATCGAACGAGAAGCGAGTTCAAGTCCGACGAGTGCTTTCTTTACACCTTGTTCTTTTTGCGCAGCAAGAACCGTTTTCCCCATAAAATCATGCTGATCGAGTTTAACGAACATAGCAAGACCCGCTTCAAGCGGCGAAAGGTCTTCGGTCAATTCATGACCATAAAGCGGAAGTCGCGCTTCAAGGCGAAGGGTATCACGTGCACCAAGGCCAGCCAAGATGATGCCTTCTTCTTTGCCCGCTTCAAGTAAGCCTTCAAAAAGAGTGATCGCATCTTGTGCATCGACATACAGTTCATACCCATCTTCACCCGTGTAGCCAGTTCTTGACACGATCGTCTTTACGCCACAAACCGTGATGTTTTCCTTGAACTGATAATAAGGAATGGCAGCGATATCCTCGTTCGTTACTTTGCTCAGTACAGCGATACTTTTTGGACCTTGAAGCGCGAGCAAGGCGACCTGATCAGTTTGGTCTGTCACCTTGCTTTTATTAACATGCTTCGTGATCCAGGCGAGATCTTTATCGTGATTGCTTGCGTTGACGACGATAATATAACGCTCTTTAGCCAGACAATAAACCAGCACATCATCAACCGTACCACCGTGCTCATAGCACATCGGTGAATACAGAATCTGCCCTGGATGAAGGCGAGTTACATCGTTAGTGACCAGAAAATCAACTTCCTCACAAGCATGGTCACCCTCCACGAGGATTTCTCCCATATGGGATACGTCAAAGAGACCAACTTGTGTTCGGACAGCTAGATGTTCCTTGATGATGCCGGCAAACTGCACAGGCATCGCAAAGCCGGCGAAATCGACGACTTTTGCCCCATACTTTTCGTACATCGCAAAAAGAGGGGTACGCAACAATTCGGACACAAGCCTCACCTTTTCCTTTTTATTCCTAACATCAAAAAAGAGATACCGAATTTTCGGCATCTCCCCTGTCCATTTACCTGAGAGTTCGACAAAACGCGAAGTAATTATTCTCGCTCGCGTATCGTTTTCCCCGTGGGTGGTCACTGATGTGACACTCTCCAGAGTTGCGTCCAACCGCAGTCCCTTCTACCTGAGAGATTCACATGCAACCCGTTTGCATGTTTGCTCCTACGGCGGCAGTTAACCTGCTCTCTCCTGCGATCATCATCCGCTTTGATCAAATTGTAAGCTCATTATACTGAGAAATTCGCCTTATTGCCAGACAAAAGAAGGGCATAGTAAGAAATAAACGTCAAGCATTAAGGAGTTAGTATGACAGATATACAATGGTTAGATGCCATCTACCCCTCAAAAGAGATTTTGCCTGATCAAACCAAAGATCAATCACTGCTTTTATTTCGCTTAGCTTATGATGCGCATGTGCAATCCTGCGTTTCATTCACCCAAGAATTACTCTGCTTACAAGCATTACCTTCCTTAAAACCGTATACGCATCAACAACAAGCCGTACACCGCGTACTTTTTACCTTGCGAGGAAGAGCATTACTCGCTGATGAAGTTGGTTTAGGAAAAACGATTGAAGCTGGCATGATCCTCAAAGAATACCTCTTACGTCATATCGTTAAGCGAGCGTTGATCCTCGTTCCAGCATCTTTGGTTCTCCAATGGACTCGTGAATTGCATGAGAAATTCGAGATCGAGGCACACGCTATGCGCAATGAAGTTACGATAGATACCTGCGATATCGTCGTCGCTTCGATGGATACCGTTAAAAAAGAGCCCTATCGCGCCCTCGTACTTGCCAAACCGTATGATTTGGTGATTGTCGATGAAGCGCATAAAATGAAAAACAATAAAACACAATTATGGCAGCTTATTAACCAAATGCAAAAAAAACATCTGCTGCTCTTGACGGCGACTCCCTTACAAAATGACAGGAAAGAACTGTATCATCTTTTTCATCTTTTACGCCCCGGTCACCTCGGTGATAAACGCGAGTATCTTAAAGCTCATCAAGAAGGTACATCCACTTTAAAAGCGATCGATACGCTCATGATTCGGCATCGCCGAAAAGAAAGCGATGTCATTTTTACAAAACGTAATATCCGAACCATGACGATCGAGCTGTCGGATAAAGAGCGATACTTTTATAACGAAGTAACGACCTTTATCCGCGAACAGTACGAGTACCGTCGACAAAAAAAACGGTCGATTTTACCACTCATCACTTTACAACGCGAGATTTGTTCAAGTACGTACGCTGCAATGGTAACTCTTGAAACGATGATGCGTGATCCTACCTTGACGCCGACCGAACGATTTGCCTTACGTCGCTTACTTCAAATCGCCGAACAAGTCACCGTGTACACCAAAGTGGATACCGTGATTGATCTCGTACAAGCGATCAACGATAAGACGATTCTCTTTACCGAATACAAGGCGACCCAAGATTTCTTATATCACTGTTTTACCAAAGCCAACATTCGCAGTGTGCTTTTTCGAGGGGGATTTAAGCGTGGTAAAAAAGATTGGATGAAAGATCTATTCGAACATCAAGCGCAGGTCTTGATCGCTACGCAAGCCGCTGGGGAAGGAATCAATCTGCAATTTTGTAACCAAGTCATCAATTTCGACCTTCCATGGAATCCGATGCGCATCGAACAACGCATTGGACGAGTCCACCGAATCGGGCAAGAACGTGAAGTATTTATCTACAACCTTTCGACGGCAGGAACGATTGAAGAACATATCGTCTCCCTTTTGGAAGATAAAATCGCTTTGTTTGAACGTGTGATCGGTGAACTTGATGTAATCCTTGGTCCCAAAGCGTTCGAACGCGATGTGATGGAGGCTTACATGCAAAGCATGACCAATGAAGAATTACGAGCGCGCTTAACGATGTTAGCAAAGAGGGTGCGATAACGATGCAGGATACTTCGACCAAAACACAAAACTTGTTAAGCTATGTTTTTTGTAAGACGTTTTTTGAAGCGATGCGTGTCACCTTTTTGCAAAGCGCAACGAATACGCTGTGTATACTTTTGCCTGAAGAAATGGATAAAGCGTTAATCCATCGTCCATTTTATTGGCTTTGGAAAGAAACGATGGGGGAAATACACAAACCAACTTGTTGGTTACTCTATTTCGAAGCTGGCGTCGATGAGATGAACTTGCTTCAAGAAACCGCTCATCACGATCCATCCACGATCTCTTCGTATTTTTGCGGGCCATTTTCAAAGATATACGCCAATATTTTGCAGTTAGCTAAGCAAAAGGCCAATTTTATTTTTTTACAAGAACAAGGTAGGTCCGACTATCCCTACAGCGTTTTCGTACTAAAAATCGCATGGGTAACAGCGCTTAATCAAGAAGAAATCGCAACGTATGCGTACGACCATCGCAAAAAGACTGTCATTTTGATTAAAATGGAAACGATATTTTCTCGCTATTATGCGGTTAGCCAAAACAAACTCCCAAGCTCACTATTATCGACTGAATTTTCAGAACAATGTTTTCAAATGTCTAAAAATGCGATACAAAAGTATGTTGAAAGCATCTATTCTGAACGCTATCGGGTAGCCTTTGAAAAAATGCATGCTTTGTTTACTCAAGAGATACAGCCGCTTCAAGATTATTTTGAAGTTGAAATGGAAAAAAGAAAGAAAAAAGGTCGCGACTCAGACGACCTCATCGCTGAAAAAGCTTTACGAATGGCTGAATGGCATGCCCTCTATCATCCAACCATCACGATTGAAATCCTACAAATCGCCTTCATTAAGCTATCCACGCCATTACGGGATAATAACTGATCTTAGGCATCGAGAAATTCCATCGTAAGAACGCGATAATCATCGCCTTCAAGGTATGCCACTTGACTCATACCGATGATACGACTTCGAAGTGGATCGGTGACGCCGGCTAACTCTGAACTCACGTGCGTATAAAGATCAGGTGGAGAAAAATTACTAGCAAATAGCGTGGGTAATTTGGCCGAGAAGCGATGATTGATAATGCGAAATAGCTTTTCTAATGAAAATGCATTGGCCCGTTCTTGTCCGATCTCATCAATCACCAAAATCGGGACGGTGCAACACGCTTGCAAAATCCCTTCGATATCGCCACCATCAGCGATCGTGCTGCGTAAACGATCAAAAAGCGTCTCTGCCTGCAAAAAGATACAAGCGATATTCCTCGCTTCAAATTGATTGATCATCGCATGCAAAAGATGTGTTTTGCCAACGCCTGCCGGACCAAAAAGATACACGCCTTTACTCGGCTGTCCGATTTGGTATGTCGTTGCTAACGTAACTGCTGTTTGATAGAGTTGTGGCTTCTTTTTTTTATGAATATCCGGGAAATTATCAAAGGTAAAATGCCGATCATATTGACTCCGTTCCGTATACGATCGATATCTCTGCGCTTTACGAATTTCTCGATACTGGATAAATGGCTCACAATACCTCGTCGTCACGACCAGATCGTCTTGATAGATAGCAAGATGATCAGTCATACCTTTAGCATCGCCAGTTTTACCGCACTTTTCATAGCCAACACATAATCCACAGATGCGTTGCTGTGCTATCTGATCAACTAAGATCGGTTCACCCTTTTCGATCGCTCGATCCGATACTTGATGTTCAGCCAGAAAGGGTATTTTTTCTTTCCAAACTGTCGGAGGATAAAGATGTTTTGGTTCTTTATCATTGCGATCTAACAATTCGGAGATCTTATCCCAAGTCATACACCAGCAGCTTCTTTCATCTTTTGTCGACGAGCTTGTACGATTGGCGTTTCCGATGATTGAAACGGTCTCGTACCTTGCACATAAATTTGATGCCAAAGTAAAAAAATCACGATGGCCCAAATTTTGCGCGCGTGGTCACGCACTTCATTTTTATGTTCTTCAAGCATGGCTAACACGTACTTTTTATCGAACAGATGATCACACGGACTGGAACTGATCAACTCTTTCACAAAGGCATAATGCTCATTACGTAACCACTGCCTAGTCGGCACTGGAAAGCCGAGTTTCTTACGGGTAGCGACAGCTTCTGGCAATAACGGTTTGACAGCTTCACGCAAGACATACTTCGTCGTATTGTTTTGCAGACGATACGAAGCTGGTATCTGAGACGCGAGGGCAAATACCTCTTTATCAAGAAAAGGGACACGCAATTCCAGACTGTTCGTCATCGTCATCTTATCAGCTTTCATCAAAATATCGCCAGGCAACCAAGTATGCAAATCGAGATACTGCATTTTCGTGACATCATCCGCTTTGGCAACGCGATGATAGATAGGTCGAGTTACATCCGTGGTGGAAAAGGTTTTTCCTTTAACAAACCGCTGTTTTTCCTCATCGGAATAGAGGTTTGCGTTGCCAAAAAACCGTTCTTCCACACGCTTTGCGCCGCGCGTCAAAAAACTCTTCCCTTTCATGCCATAAGGAAGCATTTTCGCCGTTTCGCCAAAGGCTCGGCGAATACTCGGCGGTAGATAATCGAACATTTTAAGTGACAAAGGTTCGCGATAAATCGTATACCCACCAAAAATCTCGTCAGCACCTTCTCCTGATAACACAACCGTAACATGTTCACTGGCGAGTTCAGCGACAAAGTGCAGCGCAATGGCAGAAGGATCAGCGACTGGCTCATCTTGTTGGTAGACTAATTTAGGCAATGTTTCGAGGTAGGTCTTCGCGCTGATCACCGTATCATGATGTTCTGTCTTGAGAAGTTGCGCCGTCTCCCTAGCAAAAGCAATCTCACTTTGACCACCCGCACCTTCAAAGCCAACCGTAAACGTTTTTACCTCTTCCATTTCTCGAAGCAAGGCAACAATAGCACTAGAATCTACACCCGAAGATAAAAAAGCACCCCGCGGTACATCACTGACCATGTGTGCACGAACCGATTCGCGCAATTTTTCCAAAACATGCTCAATATAATAGGAGATAGGACGTTCGACAGGGGAGAAACGAAGTTCATCATACCGTTCGATCTTGATACCATTCTCATCAATGACCATATAATGAGCAGCAGGCAATTTTTTTATGGCTTCAAACATTGTTCTTGGCTCTGGCACATATTGAAAAGTAAGGTATTGCCAGAATGATTCGCGATCCACTTCTCGAGAAACTTGTGGGATGACCAGCAAACTTTTGATCTCTGAAGCAAACGCAAAACGCTCTTCATCCCAATAATAATAAAGCGGTTTGATGCCAAATAGATCTCGAGCGACAAATAGTTGCTGCTTTTGCCGATCCCAGATGGCAAAAGCAAACATGCCTCGTAACTTTACTAAGCAATCTGTTCCATATTGCTCGTAAAGATGGACGATCACTTCCGTATCGGTATGCGTCTTAAACACATGACCGGCTTGTAGTAGATCTTCACGAAGTTCTTGATAATTATAGATCTCGCCATTAAACGTGATCCATATCGAATCATCTTCATTCGCTAACGGTTGATGTCCACCGGCAACATCGATAATCGATAACCGACGAAACCCAAGGTGAATAGGATCTTCATCATAAAATCCCCCGTCATCAGGTCCACGATGAATAATCGCTTGCGCCATTTCCCGTATGATAACAGGATCTACCTGATTTTCATTTCGTCCAAAATACCCTACGATTCCACACACTTGCAAATGCCCTCTTTCTAAACCATCTCATGCATCATCAATTTGGCAAGTAGCGAAGCAACTGCGCTCTTGCCATCAGGTTGCTCAATCCGATACTTGGCAAACTTATAGAATTCTTTGCGACTTTCATATAAAGACATCATCGTTTTTATTCGATCCGGACCTTGAATAAGCGGTCGTTGTTGATCTCCCACAAGTCTTGCCATCACAATCTCCAAAGGCGTATCAATATGAAACGTAATACAAGATGACGCTAAAAGTGCCCGATTTTGTTCTCTGATAACAGCCCCTGCACCCGTCACGATGACGGCATGTCTAGCTTTAGCATTCATTACGATCCTATCGATCGCTTGATTTTCCATTTCACGAAATGCTGCCTCACCTTGCGTTGCAAATATATCACGAATCGATTTCTCGCTTTTTCGCTCTATCTCAGCATCGACATCATACGTAACAAATCCGTGGGTTGTCGCCAACATCCTGCCGATCGTTGATTTACCACATCCAGTAAAGCCAATCAAAGCGATCATACAGTAGCTCCTATCGATAAATTACAATCCCTCTTACTTTACCACAACCTATTTCATCCGCAATCACTCACGAGGGATTTTGCGAAAGCGACAATATTTGCCCAGTTTTCGGATCGATGAGCGCAATTCTTGATAGTTTTATTGAGTCTGGCACGTTAGCTGTAACCTTTATCCACTCAAGACGAGGCTTATTCTCCCTTTTGAAAGGAGAAACCATCCAAGATATAGCGTCATTCCCTACCTTGGTGTTTCCGTGATCACACTGAATACCCTTTACCACGATCGTGATCACCTTATTAAGTTCAGAATCGATCTGATTATGCGCACGGATAATTATCACTTGACGTTGAACCATACTGGTCATAGCGATACTCACCGTGATCAACGCAAAACTCATGATCGATAATGCTAGCATCATGATCAACACCGCAGGTAAAACAAAACCTTCTTCAGACAGGTATCCCTTCTCGATACGTTGCGATAAATTTGATCGAACCGTTAATTCGACCGTATTGGACATCAATATTCACCCCCACGCCAACGCGTTGCATGACATCGTAGGTTACGTCTTTCACATGGCCAACCAAAATTGAAGTACCATGATGATTGACTTGACGATAATAATTACCTGAAAATTCGTTAAAAACATATTGAATCGTTTGACCGTTATCTTCGTCAATCGATAGAGTTTGATCGATCACTTGAAGAGAAATAGCATGATCGATATCCAGATCCATCGTTTCCATCGAAAAAAAACGATCATGCAACAGCATCATGGTAGCCATTACACGCTTTGAACTCCCATCGATTTGCAATACAATCACAAGTAAAGAAAGCAAGATCATGATGCCGATGAAAAATGCCATCAGCGATTCGAGTAAAGTAAAACCCGCCTGATCATTCTCTGTGCTTATTTTCATTGCACGTAATGGTAAACCGATCTTGATAAGCAAAAGCTATACCATCGTGAACCTGTCTCATATTGACAAGTGGCTCTTACAAGATCGATTTGTTTCGTCAAGGCATGTATATCCATCACGAGGATCATTGGATCACCTTCGCTTTGGAGGCTATCATATAACCTATAGCTCGTATGTAACCATACGTCACGTGATAGCCTATCAAGCTCAGAATTCGCCCAGACAATCGCATTTTGTTCGTGTTCATCATGTTGAATCGTGGCTAAACTTGACTGATCAATCGCGAAAAAAATAGAAAGGCAAAGGGCTACAATCAAAACAGCAATTACCGACTCAGACAGCGTCATAATGGTATCTTTCTCCTTTAAGCGCTTATAGAGTGAACCGCGATTTGTCCATCACCAAGATGAAGTACCAATACCTCACCGTACCCACCAGGAGCCACAAGTCGTACTTGACCGATCTGATCAATAGAACCTAATTCGTCATAACGAATCCAAGGACTCCTTAATGTGACGCGACCAAATTCATAATTTGTCGAGCCTACGAAACGTTGAATTTTGCCATATCCATGTTGAGGATCGTACGTTTGAAAAAAAGGTTGATAAGGATAAAAAAATACTCCATGATAAAAAGTTCCTTGATCAGCCAATGTTTGCTGTTTAAAAAGCGTCGCTACAATAGCTAGACTTGTTGCTTTTACAGCAATGCGATCATAAAGTCCCACAAAGCCAAAACTTACAAAAGCGAAAGCCATACCCATCACAGCGAGTGCCAACATCGTCTCAATAAGCGTAAATCCTTCCTCTTTTTTCATTGGTCCCCAAGTTCCCCATGCACAGTGCATGTCACGGTAAATGATTGATCATTCGCCGCGATCGTGATCACATACTGCCCACCACTCGGACATTTTGGCGTGCTTTCGAGATAGCCATTTTGTTTCAGATCGGTAAGGATCGCAGCGGAACTTCCATCTTGAGGATACTGATGATGATCCAAATAGTATTCGGTCATAGCAGCCCGTATCATCTTTTGATTACCTTCACAGCCTGTGATAGCAGCAGATTCGCCAGCTTTTTGTAACCCAGGAATGGCAATTGCCATTACAACCGACACAATAAAGAGTGCGACGACCATTTCAATAAGAGTAAACCCTTGATCTTTACGCCATTTTTTCATCGTAAAAACCTCCTTTAGCCTTTCAAGCAATTTTCCCAACGAAATCCATCATCGGAATCATGATCATGACCGTCGCACCTCCGACAATGACACCTAATACAATCGTTATTGTCGGCTCAAGCATGCGAAAAAATCGCTGACTTTTTCGCTCAATCGTTCGTCCATAATACGCGCTTAATCGTTCACAGGCACCTTGTAAATCCCCTGTTTTTTGTGCTAATTCCAATACATCAATAGCCATATCAGGAAATCTGTCGATTCGGCGAAAGGCCTGTGCGATCTCCACACCAGACTCCATCCACGAAATTACTTCAAGCCATTTTGCTTTTTCCTCGGTAGGTACGATTTTTGCGAGAAATTTTACGGCAGTGAGAACATCGACACCTCCTTGCAATAGGAAGGATAATTTCTCAAAGCGATCCCGCGCATCGATAATTTTCGAGATATTACGTAAGGAAGAATGAAAAGTAATTCCATGCAAGACCGTTGTTCCTTTTCTTTTGCTGACAAGAAACAGTACAAATATCCCACTGCCTAATAGGAATATAGCGATCGGAATCAACCATGCAATCACCTTCCCAGCCTGAAATAACACTTGAATTGCGCTGTCTTTAGCTACATAAAGAGATTGATACATACCAAGAAAAGCGGGAAGGACAAGAAACGCAATCAACTCGATAACAACAACGCACATTACAGCTAATAGGGTAGGGTACAACAATGTTGTGATTATTTTTTCTTTTCGTTGTGCCTGCTGTGTGAGATAACGATGCATGCGATGAACCGCCAAATCGATTTCACCCGTCTGTTCACCCATTTGAACGAAATAACAAAGCAAAGCGGAAAAACCGATCTGTTGTAATGCAAGAGAAAATGACTGCCCTTCTTCAAGGAGCATGAGACACTGATTCACGGCTTGAAATGAACTTCGATTGATCTTTTGCAGCGATCTTAACGCGGAGGTAAGATCGATCCCTGCACGTAAAACATCATCAAGATCTTGGATAAAATCGATACGCCATTTTTGATTTCGCGTGTTTACGCAACGCAAAGGAACCCGCTCCTTCCTTCACATATTGTGAAGAAAACGATGCCGTTGTGGTCAAAAGCTGCGTCGATACTTCCGAATGGGTCATCACTTGAAAGGCAGCTTTACGTTCTACATAGCCGATTCCATGACATGCATCGCACCCTATACCTAAACACTGCTGACAAAATTGTGGATCAAGCGTTTGAAAAATCACGAGACGGAGTGCTTCTTCAAGACATAGCGGATGAACACCAAAATCAAGCAGACGATTCATAACCCCTTCAGGACGGTTGGCATGGATCGAACTAATAATCAAATGCCCGATCATACCAGCACGAACCGCGATATCTGCCGTCTCACCATCGCGAATCTCTCCGACCATCAACGTATCTGGATCTTGACGAAGTGCCGCACGCAGACCTTGTGCGAAAGTCATTCCTTGTTTTTCATCAATTTGAACCTGTGTAAAATCAGGAAATTTTCTTTCAATCGGATCTTCAAGTGATAAAACGGATGCACCTTGCCGACATTGTTCAAGCAACATCGTATGCATCGTCGTGCTTTTTCCTGAGCCTATACTCCCTGCAACGATAATTAAACCTTTATGGTCATGCATAACATGACGAATCTTCTGTTGTTCTTCTTCTCTCATACCGAGTGCTGTTAAATTTTCAATCGCTTTAGATCCATCTAGTAAGCGAACAACCACTCGCTCACCATAAAGTGTCGGAAGACAATTGATCCGTAAATCACAACTTTGCGTTGCACTAAAGTGAAACGTTACTTGTCCATCTTGCGGAATTCTTTGCTCGCCGATATTCAGTTTCGCTAGCACTTTGAGACGCAATATCGCTTCTTTCGAAACGTACGCCGATAATGCATCAGAAATACGATTGGCAGGAAAAAGAACACCATATAGTCGAATCAAAACACGCCAAGTACCTTCATGCGGATCAAAATGAACATCAGAAGCACCTACTTCGAATGCGCAAGCCAAAACTTGGTCGACGACTGGACGCTCTACAAACAACGGTGATCACACCTCCTTTTCGAGATAGGATCACCGTTATAGATTACAATCGCAATTCCTTTTTACTTAACGTAGTATCTTCTATGATTTTGTAAAAACCGGAGCTTTTGTAGCGATAGGCAACAATTCGAGGAAGATCATGCGAAAAGGATACGATAAGATGAGGGATATCGTAAGAAAAAATGTTTTCCTTATCGAAAAGCGAAGGATAAGGGGGCGTATCAACATGGCTATGCACGGTTGCTACAAGCATATTAGGTTTTTTTAGCGTTAGTAATACAAATTTGACCAATTCGAAACGATCAGCAGTGTATTGGTCTTTACGCTTGGCGATGTTTTTTAAGGGATGAAATTGTCGTAAACAAAAAAGTTCTGATTGGTCAGCATGCGAAAGGATATCACCCGTAAACAATCCACCACCTTCATTCGGCATACAAGCAACGAGGTGGCGTAACATGGATCGCTTCGCTTCTTGATCCATCCAAATTGTCCAAGACCACGTCATGAATGATCTTTCCTTACGGCTTGAATCGCTTTTTGACTCCAAGCGATCACTTCGTCGGTGACACCCATTTCTTTCATCTTATCAATGGTAAACCAGCCAATGGATTCTGATTCATCACTGATATGAAGCGTAGTATCGCCGATCGGTGTTGCAAAATAAATCAAGTCAATATGTTGATGACCCGGTTCGATATCCTCGAGTTGAATACCGGCAGGTCGAGGCAACGCATGATCAAATCCTGCAGGTTCATAGTCCGCAATGAGTCTCACATCAAGTCCTGTCTCTTCTTTGACTTCACGGATCGCTGCTTGATCCGGCAATTCAGGCGCGTCGATATGACCACCAGGCGGTAACCAACGGCGCAATTTTTTATGAAAAACAAGCACGACACGATCTTCAATGGCCACAATTCCCGTAGCAACAAAATCACGAGTTACCCCTGCTCGACCTTTATACATCGTAACTCCCGTTCCTCCCTAGTCATCTTACTCAACAAAATCAAAAACCATATCACCGATTTGAATTTGATCGCCATTTTTAGCTCCATGAGCACGTAAGGCATCATCGATACCAGCACGACGCATGATACTTTGAAAACGTTTGACAGCATCGTATTGATCAAAATTAAGCATAGCTACTAATTTGTCTAACTCCTCACTTTGTACCACATAAAGTTCATTATCACGTACAATCGTAAAACGAATAGCATGCTCGCGCGAAGTATACACCATTTCTTCTTCGGAAAGGGGTTCTTCTGCGATTTTCGTTTCTTCGATCTCAAGGAGATCAGCAGCTCGACGCATCAGCGCATCAATACCTTGATGAGCCATTGCAGCAATCGGAAAGACTTCAAGTTCGGGGTATGCTTTTTGAAAATACGCCAATCGATCCGCAGCGTCAGGCATGTCCATTTTATTCGCAGCAATAATCTGCGGTTTTTTAGCCAAATTTTCGTCATATAACGAAAGCTCCTGATTGATCGCTTGAAAATCAGCAACCGGATCGCGTTCTTCCAGCGTTCCCATGTCGATAACATGAATCAGGACACGTGTTCTTTCAATATGGCGCAAAAATTCATGACCTAATCCAAGGCCCTCATGCGCACCTTCGATTAATCCTGGTAAATCGGCGAGCACAAATTGACGTTCATCGGCCAACTGCACCATGCCTAGATTAGGGGATAACGTTGTAAAAGGGTAATCAGCAATTTTCGGTCTTGCTGCACTCACGACAGAAAGAAGCGTTGATTTACCGACACTAGGAAAACCAATCAATCCCACATCAGCAATTAAGCGCAACTCTAACGTGATTGTTTTCTCTTCGCCCGGTTCGCCTTTTTCCGCCATATCCGGTGCTGTATTTCTCGATGTAGAGAAATGCGCATTCCCACGTCCACCACGACCGCCTTTGGCGATCACTGCAGTCTGGCCAATCTCGGTAAGATCAGCAAGTAATTGATCGGTTGCGACGTCCTTAACGAGCGTACCTGGCGGTACTTTCACGACCAAATCATTTGCGTTAGCACCGTGCTGATTTTTGATGCGACCATTTTCACCATGTGGAGCACGGAGATGCTTTTGATAACGAAAGTCGAGCAAGGTCCTCAGTCCAGCATCGACAATAAAAACCACATTACCACCACGCCCACCATCACCACCTGCCGGTCCACCCATCGGAACGTACTTCTCACGCCGATAAGCGACCATACCGTTTCCACCATCGCCCGCTTTTACTTCAACTTTAGCAACATCAATGAACATACCATCTCTCCTCGTTAAAAAAACCCAGTCGCAGAGCAACTGGGTTTTTTACCATGCTAATTCTTTAGATGCTTGTTGCTACCGGCTCAGGGACTGCCACAGGATATACACTGACGCGTTTCTTATCATGGCCAAAACGTTCAAAGCGAACGATGCCATCGATCTTTGCAAAAAGCGTATCATCACTACCACGACCAACATTAAACCCAGGATGAATTTTCGTACCGCGTTGGCGCACGAGAATGCTACCACCGGTGACAACTTGACCGTCACTGCGCTTTACGCCAAGACGTTGTGCATGGCTGTCGCGACCGTTACGCGTCGATGACACACCTTTTTTATGAGCAAAAAGTTGAAGTTCAAAACGCAACATCTAAATGTCCTCCTTAAAATTCAAATTTCTATGCGCCTTACCATGATATAAGCACCATGATCGCGCATCATACCTTCTAAACCAACGAGTAGACTCTCTGCTAATAACTGTTCGCGTTGTTCTGCACGAAGAATAACGTCGATATACCCTGATCTAACCTCAGGTGACATATCGCGCCCGCACAGCATCTCAACACTATTAACAAAAGTAATGACCAAAGCCGACGCCGCTGCACAAACCAGATCTTTACCGTATTCACCCGATCCCGCATGCCCTTGCATGGTGATCTGTGCAATATGCGGTTGACCTAGAAAGGCTGTCGTCTTGACAAGCACTTCAATCATCAGAATTATCCTTGAATAGCTTCGATTTTAAGTTTCGTAAACGGCTGACGATGACCTTGTTTTTTGCGATAATTCTTTTTGGATTTATACTTGAAGACGATGATCTTCTTGTCTTTTCCGTGTTCAATGACGGTAGCTCTTACAAAAGCACCTGCAACGACAGGACTACCGACCATCACTTCGCCATCTTTTTCAAGAAGAAAAACTTTATCGAGTGTTACTGTATCACCGACAGCAGCTTCGATTTTCTCGACATAAATGGTGCTACCTTCTGAAACTTTTAACTGTTTGCCGCCACTTTCAACAATCGCGTACATACGCGCACCTCCATACTGGTAAGACTCGCTGAGCAGGTACGACAACGTCGATTTACCACCTGACTTCATGCGGTTGACACATCCTTGGTGCGTCACAAAGCATAGAATAACACATTGCCTGCAATTAAAGCAATGATTTTATGGGTTGATGCCAGCCATTCGATGTAAAAATATAATCGAGAATAATGTCTTGTGCAATTACTTTTTTGCTTTCTAGAATGTAGATCAAATGATAATTATCAGGTGAAAAATAACTTGCTACCTCCTGTAAAGTCGCATTTTCCGAGATGGCAATCGTCTTAACAGGTAAAATCGCTTGAGCAAGATTCCGCTTTTCATCCAAAAATCGCATCGTCTCGACCTTGTTCTTTTTTTGATACAGCATTGTAGAGATCAGCAAAAATACACCAAGTAAAAAAAGACCAACATCCGCATAACCAAATAAAAAGGCAATAATGCCGATGAGCATCACAGCAATCGCAACGCGATATGACATCGTTGTCACCGCCTTTGTCGCGCGATCAAAGCCGATCTCATCCGCAAGATAAGCTCTTGCGATCCTTCCGCCATCCAGTGGTAAGGCAGGGAGCAAATTAATTACCCCAATGGTTGCATTGATCGTTAAAAGTTGTTCCGCCATCATGTCGGGCAAAAATCCACTACCATGCAATAATGCAACCACTACGCCCAGAAATAAATTAACAAAGGGTCCAGCAAGTGCGATGACCGTTTCTTCTCTCGCATAGTACCCGACACGACGACCTTCGATTTTGGCAACACCGCCGAAAGGGAAAATCTCGATTTCAGCAATCACATAACCATAAGAATGCGCAGCAACAGCATGGCCGATTTCATGCAATACGATAACGAGAAAGAGTAAGATAAAATCGAGCAGATAGCCATGTAAAAAAGCAAGAATTGCCATGATAAGCCATAAAGGATGCATCTTGATTCTCATAGGAAATCCTAGCATGAAACAACAAACCCCTTCAATACGATGAATCATCAATAATTCATCATATGTTTGAAGAGGCTTGACTATGTAACGATCAACGTCGACCCATCCACTTTTTCATCTTTTGAAAAAATCCACCTTCATCAACTTGCAGTGTCATCAGCGGCACCGGGTCACCGATGATACGCCGAGCGATGTTGCGATACCCCATCGAAGCTGGCGAATCGGGGCGCATCACGGTCGGTTCCCCTTTATTCGCTGCACGAATGACATGTTCATCATCCGGCACGATGCCGAGCAAATCCAGAGATAAAATACTGATAATATCATCGATATCGAGCATATCACCGTTTTTGACCATCGTTGGACGAATGCGATTGACGATTAACTTAGGTGATGGTATCTGTTGCTGTTCAAGTAATCCGATCACACGATCCGCATCGCGAACAGCCGCTTGTTCTGGGGTTGTGACCACGATCGCTTTGTCAGCCGCCGTAATGGCGACACGAAATCCATGTTCAATCCCTGCGGGACAATCGATGATAACATAATCAAATTGCTCTTTAAGTTGATCGATAATCTTATGCATCGCATCTTCTTTAAGCGCTAATTTATCCTTCGTTTGTGCAGCTGGCAAGAGAGATAATGTCTCAAAGCGTTTATCTTTGATCAACGCTTGTTCAAGACGGCATGTCCCTGTCGCGACATCCACGACATCAAAAATAATTCGATTTTCTAAGCCCATGACAACATCAAGATTGCGCAATCCGATATCTGTATCAACCATGCAAACTTTTTTCCCAAGCAACGCAAGCGCTGTCCCTATATTTGCTGAGGATGTCGTTTTGCCAACGCCCCCTTTGCCCGAGGTAACTACGATTGCCTCTCCCATCGAATTTCCTCCTTATAATCGTACAAAAGATGCAACATGTGCCCGATGTTGGCCTAGGTAAGCCAGTTGCTCAATCGCCATCTGTTCGCCATTTAAATAAGCGAATTCCATTTCTGCCGCCGATGCTTTGACATCCGGACCACGGGATAATACGTGAGCAATCCTGATCTGAATCGGTGAAAAATAACAGGCAGCAATAACAGCTTTATGGTTACCGGTCGCACCAGCATGCGTTGACCCTCGCAGATGCCCCATCACATAGATATCCCCTGAAGCAATAACTTGCGCACCCGGATTGACATCACCAAGTATCACGACATCCCCATCGTGTTCAATCACCATGCCTGAACGTACCGTACCTTTAAAAACGTAAGGTTCTTTGGCCTTTACGACGAGCGGAGAAGGCGAGCCTTCATAACCACCAATCGTTAAGTTTTTATGATCTTCGAACAGGGCATAGATCGCTTGTTTTGCATCGTCTCCTAGTTCACGTTCACCCGTATCGAAATAGACGGTTACTTTTGCTTCGAGATTAGAAAGTGAAGTCGGAATTTTCCTTCCGAGTTCCTTGATAACTTCTGCAAAATCTGCTTGATCAGATAATACGAATAAAAGACCATGGCGAATGCCTTTTACTGTGACGAGTTCAGACACATTTTTTTGTATGGATCTTACGGATCTTCCCATATTCCTCCTCCTGATCTATCCCATTACGAATTCATCCATAACTTTATCGTACTTAAAAATTGTCAAACATTAATCGATTCATCACTATAGCTAAAAACACGTTTTCGGGCAAATAAACGGTGATAAATAAAATAAAGTACAACCATACAAATCATAGATGAAATCGTGGCATCTGTCGATAACTTTATCATCACTTGTACACGGATAACCCCTTCACCCAGCAAATCATCTAAAAGATACGTAACCCAATAATATATCTCTACACCAATCCCCGTCATGAGTACGCCAAGGATAATACTTTCCCGAATAAAAACACTTCGCACAAGCCCGGTCAAATAGCCGATCAAACCATAGGAGAAAGCTGTCTCACCAAGAAAAGTTCCAAAATTCATATCTTGAATAAAGCCGATACACAGACCAAAAACTAATGCGAGAGAAGGGCTGCGCAATAAACCTGCCATAACGACAGCGATGATGACGAGATTAGGCGCGTAAATCGTGAGACCGGGAAGTCGAAAAAGTGTCGATTCAAGCACAAGACTTAGTAGCATGATCAAAAAAAGGGCGAATGTTTTCATGATAGTACTTGTCCTCTTTTTGGAATGAGCACAAAAACATTATTCAAATAATTCATATTGGCAGCAGGAACAACCACAGCGGAACGCGTGATACCAGAACCATTGGAAGAAAACGACTGCACCTTTCCAATCAGTAAACCTTTAGGAAAAATACTACTTAGCCCTGATGTAACCACCCAGTCCCCGGGTTTTGCCGAACCACTCAGTTGCGAGATAAATTGCATCGATAACAAACCATCTGAAGTTCCTGAACCTGTGATGATACCAAAAGATTCATTGTATCGCGTGATAATATCGGAAGACACGCCGTCTGTCGAATTCGTCGAAGTCAACAACGATACTGTGCTGCTATCTGGTGATACACTGACTGTTCTTCCGATCAATGCACCGGTATCATTGAGCACAGGCATGTTCGCCTCGATGCCAGAACTTGAACCTGCCGATAACACGATATCGGAATTCCATGATAATGGGCTTCTTCCAGTAACTTGCGCAGCGATTAAAGCAAACTTGGGTTCAGCATCTTTAAAAGCGAGCATTTGTTTTAAGGAAGTAATTTGTTGTCGTTGTTCATTCACGGTTACGTTTAGTGTTGCATTTTCATTCGCAACCGCCTTAAGTTGTGCGTTTTGTTGATACAGCGTCATTAAATCGCTGATGCGATGAAAAAAAGTAGAAATTTGATAGGCAGGTTCGTAAAATGGTCGACTAATTAACGAGAAACCATCTCGGATAATGCGGCCAGGCAACGACTGCTCAATCGCTCGAGAACGTTGCGAGATCCCTGCCGAAATGACCAGCAAAACGATCAAGACGAGCAAAGCGATCAATCGTCCCCCAGAAAAAAACTTACCCACAAGTCAGCCTCTCCCTCTATCTACCTTATCGTCCGCGGTATTTCGATTGACCTTCTCGGCGACTTTGTCGCAATTGGTCGATATTATCTAGCGCTTTACCCGTGCCGATCGCAACACAATCCAGGGGATTTTCTGCGACGAAGACAGGCATTCCCGTCTCTCTGGCAATATGACGATCTAGGTTGCGTAATAGTGCCCCACCACCCGTAAGAATAATACCGCGATCCATAATATCCGAGGAGAGTTCCGGAGGTGATTTTTCTAAAGTGACCTTAACAGCTTCAACGATACTCGCCACAGTATCCGAAAGAGCAAACGCCATCTCCGAAGCGGTAATCGAAATAGTTTTGGGCAAGCCCGACACGAGATCGCGCCCACGAATTTCAACCTCTTTGGCGCCATCAACCACGATCGCAGAACCGACAGAAATCTTTAATTCTTCGGCGGTACGCGCGCCGATCATCAGATTATAATTGCGTTTAATATGATTAATGATCGCTTCATCCATCTCGTCTCCTGCAACCCGGATGGATCGACTTGTGACAATACCACCTAACGAAATAATCGCGACTTCCGTCGTACCACCACCGATATCCACAACCATACTGCCCATTGGTTCACCGACAGGAAGACCGGCACCGATCGCCGCCGCCATCGGCTCTTCAATCGTGTAAGCTTCTTTCGCGCCAGCTTGCAAGGTAGCGTCGAGTACCGCACGATTTTCAACGGCCGTAATTCCAGAAGGCACACAAACAATCACCCTTGGTTTGCCTGACCATGGCGATTTGTTTTTTAACGCTTGTTTAATAAAATATTTGATCATCGTTGTCGTTGTCTCATAGTCGGCAATGACACCATCTTTCATCGGGCGCACAGCGGAGATATTGCCAGGTGTGCGTCCAATCATCTTCTTCGCTTCCTCGCCAACCGCACGGATAACGCCAGTATCTGTACGTAGAGCCACGACGGAAGGTTCGCGAACAACGATGCCTCGCCCTTTCATATAGACCAGTGTATTTGCCGTACCTAAATCAATTCCCATATCACGAAGATTTCCAAACATCCAATTAACTCCCCTCACTGCTTTGCCTATCGTTCTTTATCATTTCCCATATAGCCACATTCTCGCATACTCACATAGCGTGCATCACCGACGACGATATGATCCAAAACATCAATTCCCAGGATATTGCCGGCCTGAATCAAACGATTCGTCACAGCGATATCTTCTGAACTTGGCGTCGGATCCCCTGATGGATGGTTGTGTGAACAGATAATGGCTGCCGCACTTCGCTTGACAGCAATCTTAAAGATCTCCCGCGGATGCACAATGGAAGCATTCAACGAACCGATGGAGACGATCTCTTCACCGATGATTTGATGCTTCGTATCGAGATGAAGCGTCATAAAATGTTCTTTACGTAAGAAAGCAAGCCGTTCAAGCAGAAATCCTGCTGCATCGGAAGGCGACGCAATTTTACGTAATACCGTATTTTTCGAAGCTTGCAAACGACGACCAAGTTCGATAGCCGCGAGGATCGTCGCAGCTTTCGCAGGACCGACGCCATCCACTTGTTGTAATTCATTCCCTTCAGCTTGTACAAGTTCGACCAAACCGCCGGATTTTGCCAAGATCCGTTCAGCAAGCGAAAGAGCTGATTCACCAACTCGGCCTGTACCGATCACAAGGGCAATCAGTTCAGCATTGGTTAACACCTGCGAACCATAACGTAGCAATCGTTCTCTCGGTCTTTCTAGAAGTGGCAATTCAGCCATTAGTGTACCACGAATCGCATCGGAATTCTCACTTAAATTCATACGTAACACCCCGTTTTTCATACCAACATTTTCAACACAACTGCTTTCAGTGTAACGTCTGCCCATTTCATTGCCCACTTCCATAGCAGAAATCTTTTACAATCGCTTTGATTTTGCCAAAAAGTTTTACTGGTGATAGGAGAAATACGGAAGTTCATATTTTCGTAATTGTAAGATAGTATTCTCCATGCTATTGCGTCGGTGAAAAATCCCAAGGATTACAAGATAGTTACCAAGATGTTGAGGTAAAAAAGAAAATGAGGAAGTCATCATTAATCGAGCCGAGAATCCTTCTTTCGCGTATAAATACATCATCGATCGAGCCGTTTGTTCGCTTTCAAAAACACCTGCATCGATAATATATTCTTGATGACGAACCAAACTTGACACGGATGCAAGTGGATAGACAGGAATATGGTGCAAACCGATTAACCACAAAGCACCCATGGAGAAACCGAGCGTCCAAGCTTTTAAAAATATCGATAAAAACACACGCATAGTCATCGCCCCTTACGATTCATTCCCTTGATATATATGTGCTTGTTCGCTTCGATGACCGCTTGTCCCAAAATTCCTTTTTCAAGGTATACTATTTTACAAGAAGTAACCTATCCGTGAAGGAGCATTATCATGGCATTCTCTGATGCATTACATCCATATATAGCAACATTACGTGAAGAAATCATTGCGCTCCGTCAAGATCTCCATCAGCATCCCGAACTCTCGTTTCAGGAATTTCGTACCCAACAACTTATTATGGACTACTTGCAATCGCTTGGCTTAAAACCTAGAAAAATTACCAAAACAGGTGTTACGGTAACCCTAGTTGGCGATCGCAAAGGCCCTACCGTTGCTTTACGCGCCGATATCGACGCGCTTCCGATGCCAGACGAAAGTGATGTTCCATACGCATCGATCAACCCTGGCGTCTGTCATGCCTGCGGACATGATGCGCATACTGCCATCTTGCTCGGTGTCGCAAATACATTTTGTCAACATCGTGACTTTGCCGGTGAAATCATTCTGATCTTTCAACCAAGTGAAGAACAATTACCAGGTGGCGCACCCAGTGTTCTCGAAAGCGGTGCCTTGGAACAAGCGGAAGCGATTTTTGGTCTTCATGTATGGCAATCACTCCCTTTTGGTGTTTTTGCAACCCATGAAGGCGCATTGATGGCTTCTCCGGATGATTTTACGATTACGCTTCACGGAAAAGGCGGCCATGCGTCAATGCCTTACGATACGATCGATCCGATCATCGTCGCCGCAACGATCGTTCAATCCCTTCAGACCCTGATTAGCCGAACAATCCGAACCGAAGATGCCGCTGTCTTGTCAGTCACCAAAATTCATGCTGGTACCGCGATGAATGTCATTCCTGAAGTCGCTACCCTCGCTGGGACTTTGCGAACCCTCGATCCTGTGCTGCGCGAACGATTACCGAAACAAATGCAAACGATGGTCGAACATATCGCAAGTTCGTATGGTGCACGCGCAGAATTCACCTTGACAAAAGGGTACCCAGCCTTGATAAACGACCCTTTGATGGCAACTATCGCAACAAATGCGGCAACAGCACTTTTTGGCGAACAACGAACATGGCAAACGCAGCCTTCGATGGGTGGCGAGGATTTTGCTTTTTATTTAGAAAAAATGCCAGGGGCGTTTTTCTTTTTGGGGATGGGAACGGAATACGCGCATCATCATCCTAAATTCAACGCAGATGATGCGATTTTGGAACAAGGCATTCAATTGATGTGTGAAGTAGCCCTGCAATTTTTAGCAAAATAAAAAAAGCAAGCCCGGTAATAACCGATCGGTTACTTCCGAGCTTGCATTTTTTATAAAATTAAGCAGAAAGATTCGCCTGTTGCATCGCTTCTTCGATGTTGACACCGGTTATGCGATTATGCGAAGTTGAAAAGACGGCTTCGCCATTTTTCACCAAAATCACTTGCGGTGAAGCATGCTCGATCGCAAAATGATCAGCAAGATGTAACGATAACGGTCGAGATTCAATCACCTTAACCATCAAGATAGGAAAAGTTGGGTATTGCTTAACGAAGGATTCGATCACATGATGCGCTCCTGCCGAGATTGGACAAGTCGTCGAATGTTTAAACAGCAAATAGGTCTGCTGATACCGTTCACTTTCATTTTGCCACTCTTCTTGGTTCGCTATCTCGATATACATGGTAATTCCCCTCTCTTTTATCCTTGCTCCACATGTTACGTGAACCGTATAATTACCTATATCACGTTTGCTGGTATTTTGCCATGGCAATGAGGAGCGATTTCGTGCCTGTTCATATTATCAAAAATCTAGTCAGATATTTTGCCTATCTTATTTTGATTCTTCTATCTGCTTATAGTCTTTTACAGATCATCGTCAATCTATTTCCTTCCACAGAAATTATAAGAAATGGAATATCAATCCCACTTGCTCAATATGATGTCGTGGGAATTTATTTTATCGAAGCGATGAAAACCTTATGGCAACATGGTTTACAAGCGATCCCTTCCTTGAAAACCGCACCATTTTTTGGCTATGACTTTGCCTTCTTTTATTACGCGTTTCACCAAGTCCTGTTTCATCATGGTGCTGATCTTTACTCAATCCCGAAACAAACACATTGGATGAAATCTTTGCATTACGTGAGTATCTCAAATAACCAATACGTATATCCCCCCCAATTCGCAATCATTTTGAGTTTTTTTTCATTATTTCCTTTTAAAACAGCCGCATTTATTTGGAGTGGTTGTGGCATTATAGCTACTCTTTTTTCGGGATATTGGCTCGGACTTCTTGCCACTTTTCAGAAACCATCGAAATTGATCCGACTTCTTATACTAACCATTACTTTGTCATATTATGGCTTGTTTTGGGATTTTAGCGTTTCGAATACTAACTGGCTCATTCTCTTTCTTATTTCATGGGGCTTTTACCTACTGATCGTCAAAAACAAACCGCGTTTTGCAGGGGTCGTCATCGCTTTAGCTGCCATGTTTAAAGTAACACCACTTATCATCATTGGCTATTTCCTCTTGCGCCGCCAAAAATCTTTTGTACTAAGTGCGCTTATCACGATCATTATCGTAAGTCTATTAGGCGTATTTCTCCTCGGTTGGCAGCCCTTTTTCTATTACCTAACACACTTTCATGCCATGACCGATCGCAGTTTACGCAATGGTGCAGCACCTTATAATTTATCCATCGTTGGCATATTGCTCTGGTTTCCATCATTACAGCTACATCCGATGCGTCAACCGATCGTTGTCGTTGCTTATGGACTTGTCGTGCTTTCAAGTTTACTCTTGAGCTGGATGAGTGCGAAAAAAGCGCATCATCCAATGCAAGATATGATCATCGCAAGTTTACTCATGGTGATGGTATCTCCACTCATTGAAATTACCCATACGATTATCGTGTTACCGATGATCAGTGGCATGATCTACTTTATCAATCAACATCCAATCAGCATAAAAGACAGCAAAAAAAGAATTCACCTTGTCTATGTACTGCTTTTGTCGGTGATCATCGTGTATCAATCGTTTTCCGTCATCATGCTCTATTCGTTTTATCTCGTTCCTTTTACTTGGCCTTATGTCTATGGATTGTGGGACATCAGTCTGCTGTACAGTTGTATTTTACTGGGGTTAGGATGGCCTTGGCTATGGCCGAGGAATAAAATCAGAGGGGAGTAGTATCACTCCCCCGTCTTGCGGCGCTGTCTTACTTAGATATATCGACGTACTGTAACAAGTGAAAAGAATTAGGCATTCTTTAAAACATACACTTGCACCACTTGACGACCAAAATCGATCGCTTGTGACGTCGAATCAAAACATAAGTCGATGCGATACCCCGAAATAGCTCCTCCCGTGTCATTGGCTACACCATACCCATAGCCAGGAATATATAGTTTCGTACCAAGCGGAATAACGCTTGGATCGACTGCGATATCCCCATAACCGGCCGGTGCGCCAGTGGCAGTGATACCACCCGGATTTGCATAGGCGGTAGCCACAACGGTAAGCACTTCACTTGTAACGAGTGACGCATCGCTACGTGACGCAACGACGGGGGCGGCTGGTGCCGTTCCCACATCGATCACTTCGTTAACCGGCTGTTGAACGACGCTGGTCGTCGATTTTTTCGCAACCAAACGGTCGTTCACATACATCAATCGGGTAACGAGCTTTCTCTTACCTACTCTACCCGCTGTTACTACGACATCTTGCCCTTTGACATAAGAAGATGAAGCCAGACGAATCGTCCGGTACGGAATGGTCATGCTACGCAATACTACACGTACGCGATGTTGCAATAAAGCAACCGCCATTCCGTTTCGAATCGTTGCGCGAAGCGGTACGCTTAACGATTCTTGTTTCGACAAACGAATATGCAGACCTTGCAGCATAGTTCCCACTGTGCTAGCTAATGTATGCACAATGATTGGACGTTTTAGCCCGTTCGTAAACCGAACAGCTTTCGCCCTTTTGACGACAATATGCATTCCATCTTTGACGGGTGTCGTCCTTGCTGGTTCAACCAAATCATAGCCAGTATACGTCACGCCGCTCTGACGCAAAAACTGTCCTACAGTCTCACTTGCATATGTTCCTGTCTGCAAAGTTCGACTGTTAACCGTGACTTTTACCGTCTTGTATGGACTCATCCCCGTTGTTAACGCTGCAACGACAAACGCTAACGTAGACAGGACTAGGCCATACTTGGTTCGGTGGACCTTGTGCACCTGATCACCTCTCTCCGAATTGGCCAAGCAACCGGGAAAGGGGCAAGCATCTCTGACAGCGCCTTACTGCTCAAAAACTGATTTGAAGTATACGCATCTTCTTTCTGAAACACAATGATAGAATCTGGTAACCGCTATAAAACTATGGGGCAGTTCGTGAAAGACCTGTCAACATCGTCGGTGCACTTCCTTTCGCGGAAGATAATCCATCGACATAAACCGAGCCGGATGACATGGGTTGATTAGGATAATCATAGCCACTTAACAACATAGATGCACCATTCGTCATCATTAATCCTCGAGACACAAAATTTCCAGTTTCAATTTTTAGTGAATCAGAATTTATTGGTGATCCTGATAATTCAACTCCTCCATTAGTATACAAGTTACCGTATATTTTAGTGACGACATTATTGGTATCCATAACCACATAGCCAGGTAATATAAGGGAACCACCGTTATCAATTGTACACATAGATTCATTTGAAGAAAATCCTTGGTAAAGGTTTTCAGAAGTAACAGTTAGTTTACTTCCACTAACTGTGATATTATTACCAACTAATAAATTTCCCCTAGATACAGAAAGTATATTATCTGTTCCTGAATCACTAATATTTTCATTGATATAAAGTGATCCCGCCGAAACATTCATCGTTCCACCGTTGAGAGTAAGTGATCCTTGAATACAAGCATCTTTAGACGACACAGTTATTGAACCTCCCGAATCAACTGTAACATTCCCCCCTACCAATAAATTACCGGAACTTATAGTAAGACTTTCTCCTGATTCAACCGTTAGATTTCCATTTACAACAAAATCATTACTACTCAACACAGGCGTACTCGTAACATTAACATTGCCAGAATAATACCATGGGCCATTATAACTTGAAAATGCCGATAGATTTGTCGTCGATCCGTAATTAATCACTGTCGAACTGCCAGTATCTTTCGAATAATCCGTTTCAAAAGGTGATGTAGGTATCGAAGTCGGAAATTGGTTGGTTACTGTCGAATCAATTAGATTTTTATAACTTTCACTAATGCTATAGTCCGTAATACCAGTCACTTCTCCCGTACTTTCAACCGGACTAGAATTCTTAATTAGTGAATTGTTTGAATTATAATATTGATTCCCATCCGTATATATCGTTTGCATCGAGCTATCATCAAATTGAACAGTCCCACTCTGATCATTTAAATTACCTCCTGCAACCCATACAGATTGGTTCGAAGATTGAATATTGATGTTTGCACTTCCTTGCATCGTAACGCCAAACGGAGAGAAAGAAAGCAGAACATCGGTTGTTGCCTGCGTTGCCGTTCCAGAAGATGGTAGATACGTACCTGTAATACCGATCGTGTACGTATTCGTCGAAGAAGGATAAGCTGGTACACGCACAGAGAATGAATCACCCGAAATACTCGTTATACTTTGTTCCGAAGAATATCCCTCCTGTAAAGCTTGTAAAAGGGCTTGCGGTGAAGTCGTTAACATGATTGGATTCGAGGTAGTCGGCACATTCGACGAACTTATTCCAGAGGGATAATAGCTTTCTATCTTTTGAAGAACTTGTTGGTAGCCATACGATGCAGCTAATGTCGCGTAGCGGGCAGCTTCTGTTCCTGATACGGTAGCTGCATTGGCTCCCATGCCCATAAGCAAAAAAGGTGCAATGATCGAGACAACTAAAATAAGAGCAAGAACGATCAGAAACATGGTTAGCCCACCTTTCGATTAGGTAATTGCTGTGGCTTGCATACGAAGTCCTACGGGCAAAGCATAGTAGACTTGTTGACTGCCATTAAAATACGATTTAGATAGCGTTAACAGCATGGAAGTCACAGTACCATTTGAAACTGACGGTTCATCATCCCACGTAAATCCGATTGAAGACCAGGTAGCAATAACGTTCGTGCCATTTTTAATCGTAATGGAATCCAAATAATCTGTCGCATCTTTTTGAACAATTAAACTAAATCCATTGGAAAAAGTAATAGTTAAGGAAGTAGGATTCGTTTGTGTGTAGGTCGCTGAATCTGCTTTCGTCGCGATCCGCACTAAGGTATTTTCAATCTGAACCACTTGATTCACAGCAGCTTCTTGAAATGAAGTTCCTACCATTTGTTGCTCAGTGGCATTACTTCCAACATTGACACCAACGAGAATTATAGCAACAAGGACGATCGTGCCAAGTAATTCGATCAGGGTAAACCCCTTATCTTCTTTCACGCTTTCACCCACTTTTTCATTCGCTTAATGTATGGTGAAACTTGTTTCACTGTAGCTCGTTGAACCTAGTGTAAATGAAACAGTCACCAAGTATTGGATTGCATTCGCTGAAAAAGACTGTGTATGCAATTGTAGCGAATAACCAGACGATTGATTGTTTTCATAATCAATGGCGAGCCAAGAAGAGGTATTGCCTACGGTTGGCATGGTAAACGATTGATCGATACTCTGTGATGGTACGAGTTGATTCTGCTGATTATACACCAGCGATTTTAAAGTAACTGTATTACCCAAACTACCTGAAGATGCTTCTGAAGCAATGGTAGTTGTAAGAGCTGAAGCCAACCCCATCGCTTGATCTTTTTTTTGTTGCAGAACATTTTGAAGCATCAAAAAGCTGAATAAAGAATAAAGAGAGAAAAATACTAACGAGGCGACAATGATCGTTCCGAGCACCTCGATTAAAGTTAATCCTTCATCCTTCGTTTTCCCTATTGATTTAAGCATAAGGAAACACATAAGACACCGTAGCGATCGTACCTGTATGAGACAACGAGAAATCGGATGAACTCACTCCGGCCAATCGATGATTAAACTGTATATCATGAATAAACGTAAGTAAAGTAGTTATCCTACCCGAAAGTTGCATCGTTACGTTAATTTGCTGAGCGGATGCTGTCGAACTTAAATTTGTATTGTTCGTCGTTGAGGACGACGTATTTAAACTAAACGTAGCCGATTGTATGACAACACCCGTCTTAAAAGCAATACCATGAAACAAGCGCAACAAACTTGATTCATCCGCTTGTAAAGGCAGTATGCCGATCGTCATTGGTGATTGTTGCTGCTTCGCCAGTTTTTTTGCTTGCTGTAACGAGATTTCTGCATCGTTTAATTGCATGGTTGTATTTGTAATTGTTTGATTCAATGAGCTATTGCGCTGATACTCTATCCAGTAAAAATAAACACTACCTATGACAAGGATAATCAGAAAAACCGTTGTCAGCAATGGCATCATTCTTGTACGTTTCATCCCAATAACTCCTTTATTGTAGTTGAATCGTCGCCGTAAAAGAATAACCGCCAGATCCTGCTTGCGAAGCAAGACTAGAAAGAAAAATCGAATTTATAGCCGGTAGCTTCTTTACCTTATCCATATAATTCGCTAAATCAACCATACTAACAACAGAGCCAGAAAGTTGAACGGATTGAAGATTGACCGAAATGCTTGAAAAACTCATGCCATATGGGCTTATCAGCATCAGACGATTGACAAGATGCTTAATATCAAAAGCAACCCCCAATTGACTTCTGACCAACTGACCTTTTGAAACAGAAGTATTTTTAGCTTGTAGCTTTTCAAGTTGTCCATCGATGCTCGATAATTGCGAGGTTAGAATTTGAGACGTATTCAAAGCTTGATTCGCAGACTGATCTTGCAGATAACCGAAAATCGCAATAACAATTGACAATCCAACCAAAAGATAAGCAGCTATTTTAACATAAGATACCGTTATTTTCGTCGTAACAGCTTCTTGGGGTAACAGATTGATCAACAAAGTTAAACTCGCCCCCTTAGTAGCAAACCGATCGCACCCATGACTCGATTTTCAAAAGGTTGACTCACCCAGGAAGGTTGACGCAAACGATCCTTCACCGACATCGCGATAACCGTGATGCCCAGTTGGTTCGCTAACGCATTCGCTACATCGATCGCATCCTCAAAATACGTATATAATAATATTTGATTAGCACTAAGTGTCGTGCCTGCTAAACTAAAGTTAAAAAAATTCATAACTCGATTTAATTCATAGTTAATATCATTAATGATAGTCGCAATATTTCCTTCTGAGTTCGTTAAGTCAAACGTAAAATCACCATCGACTTCACGCAAGAAATACAAACTATCATCGAGAAAAATCGAAAAACTAATCAATTGTTCCCGAAGATCGATCAGCACAGTCAAACCGGCTAAATCAATCAAATTGCGCCGCGCATAACGCCACAAAGCGATCGGTTCAAGATCGATAGCGATCGGTTTTAACCCTACGTTTTTTACGATGTCGACCATTTCAAGAATCAGATTTTTCGGAGCCGCAATTAAAACGATACTTTGCATGCCTTCTTCAAGTTCACTTAAGGGTTTAACCGAAATAACGTCAAACACTGGATCTTCAAAGGGTAAATGAATCGTATTACCTATCTCGATCGAAACCATTTGGCGTAATGCTTCATCAGGAACAACGGGCATCTTCATGTAGCGAACGATAACGCGATCATTAGGGATGCTGATAATCGCTGGCCAGTTGCGTACTCGATTACGTAAAATGAATGCTTGCAATTCAGCCGAACTTATCACTTTAGCATCCATATCTTGACTTTCATTCGGTGTGAAAAAAGAGGAGTTGGCGTCTAACAGAATCAGATTCGATCCTGCTAGACGACCAGCGATGATGGCTAGGCGATCACGAGAAATAGCGATGCCAACGGCCTTTTTGATCGCATTTGATTTATCCAATCTTCTGCGCTTTGTGCTGATGACTTTCTCCTTCGCTTCCCTACGTGAACCCTTGATCATCATACTTCTCCCTTATCATAAAATCATTTAAGGCGCAGTTGAGGCATATGTCACACTGCTGCTGTTTGAAACATAATAATAAAGACTATTTTCAGCTACACTCGTGGAAACCGTATAGTTAGTTCCACTTGAAGAATAATTGAATGAATTACCCCAACCATCTTGAGGAATACCTGCAAGATATTTCGGAGAAAGGTCACTTGCAACACCAGAAATGTTGCCACTAGCTTGGGTAGGATAGGATCCAGTATCCAAATAATATCGGTTAAGTGCATCGGCAATAATGTTAAGATCTTGTTCTGTCGTATTAATTTTCGCATTATTGACCGATATCAAGATAATCGGAATCGCGATAGCCGCGATAATCGCAAGAATAACGATAACTGCCAATAATTCAATTAACGTTAACCCTTCATCACTTGCCTTTTTCTTGAGTGCCCAGTTCAAGAGTTTTTTCAGCATGTTCTCACCCCCTTTGCTTTTTACAAAATCGGCGGCAAACTACCATCCGAAACGAAATCGGCATCGCCGCGAAATCCCCTTAACTGATCGAATTCATCTGCTGGTAGATCGAGAACATCGGCTGAATCACGGCGATAACGATCGTTCCAACTACTGTCGTCAAAATCACCATCATGAGTGGTTCGATCAGTGTTTTAAGACGATCGACCATCGCGTCCGTCTCAGCCTCATAGAAATCGGCAATCTAGTTTAACATATAATCAAGATTACCTGTCTGTTCGCCAACGGTCACCATATGAACAACCAAAGGAGGAAACACCCATGATTTTGAGAGTGGATCCGATAATGGTTGCCCCGAAGTCAAACTCGTTCCTGCTTCTCGTAGCACCCGAGAGATCACTTCATTTTGTACAGCATCCGAAGTCAATTTCAGTGCCTGCAAAACCGGCACAGCACTAGCAAATAATGAACCGAGCGTGCGCGCCATTTTGGCCATACCTGACTTTTGTAATAAGACACCGAAAACAGGCAATTTTAAGAGGATAAGATCACGGTAATATCGATATTTTGGTTTTTTCATGGCATAGACATAAAGCGCGATCATACCAACGACTAGTAAAAGTAAAACATACCAGAATTGCACCATAAAATGAGAAGTCGCAATGATGATGCGTGTAGCCATCGGCAACTGAGCATGAAAACTCGCAAACACACCCACAAAAGTTGGGATAACACTTGTCATCAAAAATATGATCACGCCGACCGCACCGACAGCGACGATTGCAGGATACGTCATCGCAGATTTGATTTTTTCTCTGGTATAATGCTCTTTCTCATAGAAATGAGCGAGTTTTTCAAGAACATCATCCAGATTTCCCGATGCTTCTCCTGCACGAAGCATATTGACAAAAAGCGGGGGGAAAATATCTGGTTTTTGCGCTGCCGCTTCAGAAAACTGCGAACCACTTTGCAACTCAATCGCGATCTCTTTTAGCGCCTTAGCTAATGCCTTTCTTTCTGTTTGTATCGAAAGGACAGCGATGCCATCGGTAACGGTGACACCGGCTTTTAGCAAGGTTGCTAATTGACGCGTAAAAACGGCAAAATCGCTACCGCGCACTTTCGGACCTAAATTGATTTCCATCGATAGAATGCTTGAATCTTTCGGTGCAAGTCGTGTACGAAGCGTTTTTTCCTCAGCTAATTTGGTGACATAAATCCCTTGTTGCTTTAGAGAAACGATCACCGACTCTTTATTTTCCGCGTTTAATTTCCCACGG
>JABEUY010000001.1 GCA_013044175.1 Bacilli bacterium | reverse complement strand
CGATGAACACAAAATGATCGCAAAAACTACGCTTGATTTTGTGAAAAACGAAGTGACGCCACATATCGAACAATTAGAGCATCAAGATTTTGAATTGACAGTAAAATTGCTCAAAGAAGCTGGCGACCTTGGTCTGCTTGCAGCTGATGTTCCTGAAGATTGCGAAGGGCTCGACATGGATAAAGTGAGTTCTTCCTTGATCGGTGAAAACATGAGTCGATCCAGTTCTTTCTCGCTTTCGCACGGTGCGCATGTCGGGATTGGTACGTTGCCGATCGTTTATTTTGGCAACGATGCACAAAAGAAAAAATACCTGCCCGATCTCGCAACAGGTCGTCGTTTTGCGGCCTATGCCCTGACTGAACCGAATGCTGGCTCAGATGCCTTGAGCGCGCGGACGACAGCGAAGCTTTCAGCCGACGGGAAACATTATGTTTTAAATGGTCAGAAGCAGTACATCACCAATTCCGCTTTTGCTGATGTGTTCGTCGTCTATGCCAAGATTGATGGTGAACATTTCTCTGCATTTATCGTCGAAAAAAATTATCCGGGTGTATCGACAGGTCCTGAAGAAAAGAAAATGGGGATTAAAGCTTCCTCAACGCGTCCTCTGATTTTAGAAGATGCGATGGTTCCCGTGGAAAACTTGCTTGGCGAACCTGGAAGAGGGCACGTGATCGCCTTTAATATCTTAAATGTTGGGCGGCATAAATTAGCGGTTGGCTGTGTGGGAGCCGCAAAGGAAGCGTTAGAAGCTTCTCTACAATATGCTACGACGAGAGAACAATTTGGTCGTACCATCGCATCATTCCCTTTGATTCAAAGTAAACTCGCTGATATGGCCGTGAAGACGTATGTAACTGAGACGATCGCTTATCGTACGGCAGGTGCTATGGATCAAGCCTTTGCTGCTGTGGGATCTTCGGAGCCTGGTGCGCCACAATCGAAAGTCAAAGCGATTGAGGAATTCGCGATTGAATGTTCGATCAATAAGGTATTTGGTTCTGAAGCGCTGTCTTTTGTCGCTGATGAAGGTGTGCAAATTCATGGTGGTGCTGGTTTCATTCAAGATTATCCTTTAGAAAGAATCTATCGTGATGCCAGAATCAATCGCATTTTTGAAGGCACGAATGAAATCAATCGACTGTTGATCCCAGGAACTTTGTTACGACGCGCTTTAAAAGGCGAAATCGCCTTGATGCCTGCAATCGGCAAAATGCAGCAAGAATTGATGGGGATGATTGATCCTCCTGATGAAAGTACACCGTTTGCCGTCGAGACGTTCATTGTTGAGATGCTCCGTAAAATGGTATTGTTTGTCGGCGGCACAGCAGCTCAAAAATACGGACAAAAAATCGATCAAGAGCAAGAAGTGCTTGCCTATCTTGCTGATCTTGCCATCGTTTTATACGCCAGTGAAAGCGTATTGTTACGTGCTCAAAAAGCGAAACAAAGTGGCGCCACGCATGCTGATTTACAAGGCTTAATGGCAAAGCTCTTTATCGTCACGAGCTATGAACAAGCTGGTCAATGGGTGAAGCTCGCGATCAATGCGATGGAAGATGGGGATGAACTGCGTACACTGCTTAGTGTCTCGCGGAAATTATCGAAGAACCTTCCCTTTAATGCTGTAAAAGTTCGCCGTGCGATCGCGAAACAAATCCTCGAAGCAAAGCGTTATCTCGCTTAGTTGACAGCGAAGTAAAGCTTTTTACCTGCTGCTTTTGCAGCAGTTTTTTTTATGAGGAAAAAAGGGCATCAAATCGCATCACCAGCGTTTCGGTAAAAGCATTGAGACAATCACTAAAATGGATAGGTTGTTTTTTTATCGGATGAGAGAGTGGATGAATAGCATGATGCATCGATCTTGAAACAAAATGCAATGGCGTAAAGTGCATTAGCTTGGAGGTCGTCACGCCATTTGGTAGAATATAAACGATCTGATTAGGTTTGACGCCAAACGCGATCGCCGTTTGTTCCTGTCGGTAAAAAACATCAATGCGATTACCGCGAATTAAACCGCCTGTGTCTTGTGCGATTCTTTCTCCGATGCCTGGAATGAACACTTTGGTCCCTAAGGGAATCACGGAAGGGTCGACTGCGATCGTAACGCCTTGCGTGGCGATGGCTCCGTCTGCAGTAATGCCATAGCCAGGATCGCCAGGTACTTTACCTGTAGACTGATAACCGTCCGTGTAAGCGGTCAGCGTAGACACGAGTGCTTTTGCGCCTTTAGGTAATGATGTGATGGCAGATGGCACCAAAAGGATATGACCGGCGATGATTTGATTGGGATTGTGTAGTGTGTTGATGGTCATCAGTGTTGTGATATTGGTGGCAAAGGCTTGTGCGATAGAACTGAGTGTGTCACCAGCTTGAATTTGATAAGGCACAGTAGCTCCAAAGACCAGTTTTTTGCCCAAAAATAAGGAACTGATGAAGATGGGAATGAAGAGATACAAGATATATTTTCGCATCACATGAATTCCTCTCTTTTTTTACCTAGTTTGCACAAGGAAAGCAAGATTGAAACGGATGTTGGAGGGATTTGCATTGATTTTTTTTGTTTTGCTTATTTTCCTAGCTATCGCTGTCGTCATCGTGATCACACAACGGCATCGAAAAGGCGATTTCTTATTTCGTATTCGAAAATTAAAAAATAAAAATACTGCTCTTCTTTCTGAAATGATGAAAATGCGTGAAGAAAGCGCGTATTTTGCGTTAGCGACAGATGAATTAAGTCAAAAGGCATTTAGGCATCTTGAACTTGCTTTAGACGATGCCAATAGTAAGGTCATCGAGATTGATGAAGCACTGCGCACGTTAGAATCCCGTGCGAAATCTTGGTTTGATTATACGGATTTGTATGTGTTGATCGGGATGCAAGATGAAGCGTTCGAAGAAGTCGAGAACATTATGCGAAAAGCGCGCCAAGATTATGTGAGACTTTCCAAAACGTCTTCATAGTTTGTGTGACGCATGTGATACAATACGAGCATATTTAAGCGTATAGGAGGTATTTTAGAAGGTATGAGTCTTATTCAAACGCTCGTCTTCGCACTGATTCAGGGCGTCACCGAGCTTTTCCCGATCAGTAGTGTCGGTCACGCAGTATTACTTCCCTGGGTACTGCATTGGCCGAGTTTAAATAAAAGCGCTACGTTTCTCCCTTACCTTGTCATGTTGCATGTCGGCACTGCAGTCGCGCTGATTATTTTCTTTATTAAAGACTGGTTAACTTTTCTTGTCTCTGTTTTTTCCCCGAAAAAAGGTAATCCTAAGAAAGTTAAGATCGCACGAAAAGAGTTTGAACTGTTGATTGTTGGTACATTACCTGCGGTGGTTATCGGTGGCCTTGGCGCAGACAGCCTTGCAAAACTATTTGCAACACCAAGGGTTGCTATGTCTTTTTTGATCGTTAATGGTGTGATTTTGATCGTGGGTGATCGTTTATTAAAAAGAACGGGTAATAAAGAAATCGCCGACCTCACCTATGGTCAGACGATCGTCGTCGGTATTATGGAGTCATTAGCTTTGATTCCTGGTTTTTCTCGTTCGGCGATGACGATGATCGGAAGTTTGTATTATGGTCTGCGCTATGAATCCGCAGCGCGCTTTAGTTTCTTACTTGCAACGCCAGTTATCGTCGGGGCTGCGGTGCTTGAACTTCCGAAAATGCACCACGCCGGTTCGATGTTGACGATGGGGATTATCGGAGGCGTCGTGGCGGGTGTCGCAGCTTATCTGAGTACGTGGTTTTTGATGCGCTATTTTAAACGCCATGAGATTAAAGCGTTACGTCCATTTGGTATCTACTGTGTAGCGATCGGTGTGATCGCCTGGGTAATCAGTTTCTTTATCGGTGGTTAATCGAATAAAAAAAAGACCGCATGATGACTTTTACATCATGCGGTCTTTATATAAGTACGATTACTTGAAGAAATCGGCGTTCTTTTGAATGAACGACTTTTCTTCTTCAGGAACGAAGTCTTCCTGGAAGAT
>JABEUY010000110.1 GCA_013044175.1 Bacilli bacterium | reverse complement strand
CAAAGCGCCAATCACCGTGACGCGCATGCCTGGCACGATCATTTGGGTGAGAAAGATCACTAAGGCACCGACAAGAAAACCGACGAGACCTCGCGCATAGGGAGAAATTTTGGGACCAAATAAGCGTTCAAAAGCCCAACCGATCGCAGCGATTACGATAGCGGCAACAATGGCGGTCCAAAAATTAGCGATATGAAAACCGGGAACAATAAAGCCGACAACCATCAGCACCACGGCTGAAACGACAAAACGCACGATGGTTCCAAGCATCGATGTGATCACCTCCAACCGTTTCTGACTTGTAGTGTTTCCCGATATCGTAAGAATCATGATCATGGAAGGTATTAACGACGAGGATGTGATGGCATGAATGATCGTGTTTTAGTCAAATTATCCTTTGACGTCATTCGTGAAGACATCGTGAAAAAATGCAGTACGCCCTACGGGCAAGCTTTGGCTTATCAAATTCGTCCTTTTGCTCTTTTTGAAGAAGCCGTTTCTGCCCTAAAGATGACGCAACAAGCGTATAGCGTCTACGCTCGTAAAGGCGCACCACCTTTTCCCGATGCTTTCGATATCCGACCGGCGGTTGCGAAAGCAAAAAACAGTGGCATTCTTAGCCCTCAAGAATTGGCAGCCATCGGGATGACCGTGAATAAAGCACGAAGAGTATACGCTTTCTTGCTTTCGCTTGAAGATAGGCTTGATCTATCCTTATTGATGCCGCTAGCGCAAAAATTGGTCATTTCTAAAGAGCTTGAAGAGGAAATTGCACGATGTATCGATGAAGATGCACTGGTGAAAGATAGTGCCAGTCCGACTTTGTATGATATCCGCAGAAAAATCAGCGTCGTTAAAGATCGAATGCGCCGAAGTCTTGAAGAGATGGTTCGTTCACCAGGCTTGCAAAAAGTCTTGCAAGATACGATCATCACGATGCGACACGATCGGTATTGTCTCGCTGTCCGGGCAGATAGTGCAAGCCAAGTGCGAGGCATCGTGCATGATGCATCCGCATCGGGTGCGACGTTGTTTATCGAACCGGAACGTGTCTTGCAACTTGGCAATGAATTACGTCGTCACGAAGCGCAAGAAGAAGAGGAAGTCGAGAGGATAGTAATGGCGCTTAGCGCGCTGGTCGCTACGTATGCGCCAGAGCTAACTGCGATGATCGCTGCGCTTGGTGACCTTGATGTCGCTCTAGCCAAAGCGAGTTATGCAAGTGCTACGAAAGCGCATGAACCAACCTTAATCCATGAGCCGCGCATTCACTTGCGAAAAGCCAGACATCCTTTGATCGACCCATCTGTTGCCGTTCCTATCGATCTGCGCCTTGGTGATCAATTTCATCTTTTAATCATTACCGGTCCTAATACTGGCGGTAAGACGGTTACTTTAAAGACTGTGGGACTTTTGACGATGATGGCACTTTCTGGCTTGTTTATCCCGGCGGCGGAAGGTTCGACGATCGGATTTTTTCGCGAGATTTTTGCCGATATCGGTGATGAGCAAAGCATTGAACAGAACCTTTCGACATTTTCCAGCCATATGAAGACGATCATACAGATGCTGGATCAAGCGGATGAACGATCGCTGTTATTGTTTGATGAACTTGGCGCTGGAACGGATCCGACCGAAGGGGCAGCATTAGCCATGGCGATTCTTGATGATGTGCGAGAACGCAACATCGTGACGATGGCAACCACACATTATAGTGAACTAAAAGCGTATGGGTATACTTCGCCAGGTGCGATGAATGCGAGTATGGAATTTGATGTCGAGACACTTTCACCGACATACCGACTGATGATTGGCGTACCAGGAAGATCGAATGCTTTTGCGATCGCCGCGCGACTCGGTTTATCCGATGCGATCATCCAAGTTGCCATGGAAAAAATGACGACGCAAGACGTACGCGTCGAAGATCTTATCCGGCAATTGGAAGCCAGCGTGATTGCGGTACGGCAGGAAGAAGAAGAAGTTAAGCGCGCGAATCAGACCATTAAAGCACGCGAACAACAATGGGAACAACGTTATGCAACCCTCGAAGAAGATTTGCAAAAGCATAGGCAAAAAGCGCGCGATGAACTTTCTCGAGAGATGAAGCAAGCGCAAAATGAGATGGAAGAGTTACTTCAGTCGCTTCGTGAAAAACAGAACAAAGGGCAATCGCTGAAAGATCACGAAGTGACGATGATGCGTCATCAATTTCAACAGATCGCACCGGCTAAGACGTTAAGGACGGTAGCGAAAGCTAAAACCGCTAAAGTGCCTGACGAAGGTGATGAGGTGCGTGTGTTATCGCTAGCTGGACAAAAGGCTGTGGTCATCGAAAAACGCATGGAAAGTCAAGAACTGACCGTTGCGCTCGGTGCTATGAAAGTTAAAGTGGGTATCCAAGATGTCGAACTGATTAAAAAAGCACAGCAGAGAAAAGAAACAGCAACGATGGTGACGCGTTCTAACGATCACGTCGCGCCAGAGCTCGATTTGCGTGGGACAAATGTCGAAGAAGCTTCGGTGATGGTCGATCGTTATCTCGATAAAGCGATTTTGGCTGGTTATCACCAAGTCTCTTTGATTCACGGCAAAGGCACAGGCGCTTTACGGCAAGGTTTGACAGCTTACTTGCGAACCCATCCTCATGTTGCCGGTCAGCGACTTGGTGTAGAGGGTGAGGGTGGCAGTGGCGTGACGATTGTACGATTGCGTTAATGAGATTATGGAAAAAGAATTGACTGGGAGAGTGGAATGATGTCACTAAGACAAGATGAAATCGATCACCAAATCAAGATTTTGCGTCGCGGCACGGAACAAATCACACCTTTTGATGAATTCGTCAAAAAAATCACGAAAAGCATCGAGCAAAACAAACCGCTTCGCATCAAACTGGGCTTAGATCCTTCAGCACCCGATATTCACATCGGTCATACGGTTGTGCTTGAGAAACTGCGCCAATTTCAATCGTTTGGTCATATCATTACGATTGTGATCGGGACGTTTACGGGGCAAATCGGCGATCCAACCGGTAAGTCGGAGACGAGAAAGCAATTGACCGAAGAGCAGGTCATGCAAAATGCCCTGACCTATCAGAAACAGATCTTCAAAATTCTCGATCCTGACAAAACAGAAGTGCATTACAATGGAACATGGCTTGCCACTTTGACTTTTTCAGATGTTGTCCGCCTCGCTTCGACCTTTACGGTAGCCCGCATGCTCGAACGCGATGATTTTAAGAAGCGTTTCACAGAAAATGCGCCGATCAGCATTCATGAATTTTTTTATCCCCTGATGCAAGGGTATGATTCTGTCGCTTTGGCGTCAGATGTTGAGCTTGGAGGCACCGATCAAACGTTCAATCTGCTCGCTGGAAGAACGTTACAAAAGGAATACGGGCAAGAACAACAAATCGCGATCACGATGCCGATTCTTGAAGGTCTTGACGGCAAACAAAAAATGTCGAAAAGTCTTGGTAACTATATCGGTGTCAGCGAGTCTGCCAGTGAGATTTATGGTAAAGCGATGTCGATTCCCGATGAATTGATGCTTAAATATTATGAACTAGTCAGTGGTGTTGATGAGGATGAATTTACTGTCATCAAGTCGGGGCTTGAAGACGGAACGAAACATCCACGCGACGCGAAAATGCGGCTTGCCTACTTATTGACCACACGGTTTCAAGGTGAAGAAGCAGCGCAAACGGCGCAAGAAGAATTCATACGCGTCTTTCAAAAGCATGCGTTACCAGAAGATATCCCTGCGTATGACGTAGCTAACGAAGCGATCGGTATCGTTGCCCTGCTGGTCACAGCAAAATTGGCACCGAGTAATTCGGAAGCTCGACGCCTAATCGCTGGCGGTGGTGTCCGAATCGACGGGGAAGTCATTCACGATGATCAATGGCAAGTACTTCCTCAAGATGGCCAAGTCGTACAAGTCGGGAAAAGACGCTTTATTCAACTTCGTGTACAATAAGGAAGGTATATCAAGATTTTTGTCAAATTAGTGACATGCGGTCAAAAAAGAGCCAGACCATAATGCTATAAATTTGACAGTTTTAGATGGAAACTCTATAATGACGGCACGTACTATTTTAACCTTAGAGAACTGTTGGCGATCTACCTGTGGCAAATCCCATCCCACCCCCAGGTAAAGCGTCTGACAGTTCTTTTTGTCAATTTGATCGGGCATGCATAGACTGGTAGCGATCGACTGATAAGGAGGGCGAAGCTTTTGAAAGT
>JABEUY010000109.1 GCA_013044175.1 Bacilli bacterium | reverse complement strand
TCAAAGTAACATGATCTGTTCGGTGAAGGCGTATCACACGAAAGATTACCTTGATGGAGGTGTACCGTTGAGCAAAAATTCTTTTCAAAGATTGTCTGTAATCCCCCTTGGCGGTTTGAACGAGATCGGTAAAAATATGACCGCTTATGTGTACGGTAACGACATTATCGTTGTCGATGCAGGGTTAAAATTCCCGGATGAAGAGATGCTCGGGATCGATATCGTCATTCCGGATATCACGTATTTGGTGGATAATAAAACGAGAGTACGAGGCATCTTTTTGACACATGGTCATGAAGACCATATCGGTGGTTTACCGTATGTGTTGAAAAGTCTTAACGTTCCTGTATATGGGACGCGACTCACGCTTGGCCTCGTGGAGGGAAAACTACGCGAGCATGGTATCTTGGATCAAACCAAATTGATTGCAATTACGAGTGACAGTGAAATCAAAATCGGCAATTTTACGATCACATGTTTTAATGTCAGTCATAGTATTCCCGATTCGGTTGGCTATGCGATTGATACGCCGGAAGGTCTTATCGTGCAAACGGGTGACTTTAAATTCGATCAGACGCCGGTCGATGGTCGCCACGCCGATTATGCCAAAATGACAGCGCTCGGTGAACGCGGTGTATTAGCGCTTTTATCGGATAGCACCAATGCGGAACGTCCAGGATTTACGATGTCCGAAAGAACGGTAGGCACGACGATTTACGAAGCGTTTCGTTCAGCGACTGGCCGTGTTATTCTCGCGACGTTCGCATCGAACATTCATCGTGTGCAACAAGTAATTCATGCGGCTGAACGCACAGGCCGCAAAGTGGCCGTGGTCGGTCGCAGTATGGTCAATAACATCACAGTCGCTCGTGATCTTGGCTATCTGGAAGTACAGCCTTCGACGATCATCGAACCGGATGATATCAATCGCTATGATGCGCGTGAAATCGCTTTGTTGACGACAGGATCACAGGGTGAACCCATGTCAGCGCTCACAAGAATGGCACGGGCAACGCATCGCAAAGTGGAGATTTTACCTGGTGACACGGTTATCATCGCGTCGTCACCGATTCCTGGTAACGAAAAATCGATTTCGCGTACGATCGATCAGCTTTTTCGCATCGGGGCTAACGTGATCTATCATTCGGTTTCTGGCGTTCACGTATCGGGTCATGGTAGTCAAGAAGAGTTAAAGCTCATGTTGAATTTTATTCGACCGAAATATTTCATTCCTGTTCATGGTGAATTCCGTATGCTGAATCGTCATGCTGAATTAGCCGTCTCAACCGGTGTTGACCCTGAAAATGTTTTTATCATGGATATCGGTGATGTCTTAGAGTTTCAAAATGATGAAGCGCGACTCGGTGGTAAGGTGCAAGCTGGCGCGATCTTGATCGACGGATTAGGCGTAGGTGATGTGGGTAACATCGTTCTTCGCGATCGCAAATTACTTTCGCAAGATGGTATTCTCGTCGTCGTTGTCACGTTGTCAACGCAAACGGGTCAAATTTTATCAGGTCCCGATATCATTTCGCGCGGTTTTGTGTACGTGCGCGAATCGGAATCCTTGCTTGAAGAAGCGAATCGCGTCGTCAGTTCTACCTTGCAAAAATTGATGACCGATAATGTGAATGACTGGTCGGGGATTAAGACGGGTGTACGAGATGCCCTTAGTCGCTTTTTATATGAGCAGACGAGAAGACGTCCTATGGTATTGCCGATCATCATGGAAGTATAAGAAGATTATCGTTTAGGATTAAAAACGAGTAGCTGGCGGGATACTTCTTTTTAGGCATTCTTAATGCGTAAGGAGGATTATCGTGACAGATACTCGTTTTTTTTCATTGGAACAACCTAAAAGTGGGCAAGAAGAACCGGAAATCATAAACGACGACAAAGAAAAGGTCACGCAAGCCATTGCACAATTAGGGCAGACGAATCCACCAAGTGACGATTCCAATGTATTTACGTTGACAATTATCGGTCAAATCGAAGGCCATATCATTTTGCCCCCACAAAACAAAACGACGAAGTATGAGCATATCATTCCACAGCTTGTGGCGGCGGAACAAAGTGATCGCATCGAGGGTGTATTGATCATTTTAAATACGGTAGGTGGCGATGTGGAAGCAGGATTAGCGATCGCGGAAATGATCGCCTCCTTATCGAAACCAACCGTGACGCTGGTGCTTGGTGGTGGGCATTCGATTGGAGTGCCGATCGCGGTTGCAAGTCGGTACTCTTTGATTGCACAGACGGCGACGATGACGATTCATCCGATTCGCTTAAATGGTCTTGTGATCGGTGTACCGCAAAGTTTTGAATATCTGGAGAAAATGCAAGAACGGGTCACGCGATTTATTACCATGCATTCGAAAATTGATGAACGCGCACTTAAAGAATTGATGCTCACAACAGGGGAACTCGCCCGCGATATCGGGACGACAGTCGTGGGAAAAGATGCGGTTCGTTATGGTTTGATCGATGGGATTGGTGGACTTGGGGAAGCGATGGCAAAACTCCAAGAAATGATGAAAACGAAAGCACAGCAAGGTGGTGTCGTGCAATGATCTTTTGGTCGGTGATTCCTTTTGAAATCGCGATGGAAGGTGAAGAGGTATCCTCAGAACAGGAAATGATCACAGTAGGGCACCGAACACTATATGTAGAACCTGTCGATGCTACGCATTGTCGAATCGTGCGCATGATCTCACCGTATGCTTCCGATTATTTGCACCCGAAGATGGCGCCAGGTCAAATTGTTGCGCGTACCGAACTCTTTACCCCAGCAAGGTAGGGATTCTATTTCATGGTACAATCGAGAAAGGAGGGGAACAATATGAAATTATTGAACTTTCAAAAAGACGGTGTTCAGCATTTTGGCGTCGTTACGAAAAAAGGCATCATCTCGGTAACGGAAGCGTCGGCACAAAGCAAAGTTGGTATGGCGAGTTCGATGGTCGAATTGATGGAACAAGGTGACCAAGGGCATCAAAACCTCACAGCGATGATAGAACTTTTTGAACAAGAAAATTGGGAAATTCCCGTTTATCAAGAAGAAGACATCGAATTTTTACCCGTCGTACAGCATCCGAGTAAAATTCTATGTGTGGGTCTAAATTATCGAGCGCACATTGAAGAAGCAAAGCATGACATGCCTACCTATCCTGTGATTTTTTCTAAAAGTCAAAATGCCTTAGCGGGTCATCGCGCTTCGATTCCTTATGTTTCTTCGGTGGGGAAGTATGACTATGAAGCAGAATTAGTGATCGTCATCGGAAAACCGGCGACAAATGTTCAAGAAGAGGACGCTTTATCGTACGTGTTTGGCTATACGGCTGGTAATGATGTATCGGCACGCGATTTGCAAAAACGAACGAGTCAGTGGCATCTCGGTAAATCTTTAGACGGTTTTGGACCAGTCGGACCGTATCTGGTAACTAGAGATGCGATCGATCCGCAAGATCTTCATATCGCGTGCCGTGTCAATGGTGAAGTGCGTCAGCAGGCGAGGACATCGGCGATGCTATTTTCATGCCAACACCTGATTCATTATCTTTCGACGTTTATGACCCTTCAACCTGGTGATTTGATTTTTACAGGAACGCCTGAGGGCGTTATTATGGGCTATCCAAGCGATCAACAAGTGTGGTTACAGCCTGGCGATATCATCGAAGTGGAAATTGAAAAAATCGGTGTTTTACGAAATACGTTAAAGAATTGACCGAAACCAGCCCCCAACGAGCAGGATTTTATATGGATTTTGCCGAAACTAGGTAAGACAATAAAACGTTTGTTCGTTTATCGCGTTTAGGTTGGGGGCTTTTCGATGGCAAAAATCGATCATGCTAAGCAGATACTTCGTTACGAAATCATCGGTATCGTCGTGTTACTGCTCAGTATTATCACATTAGGAGATTTGGGTGCCGTCGGGCAAGCGATGGATGATCTGTGTATTCAAATTGCAGGTAATTGGCATTTTATTTTACCTATTTATATGATTTGGATCGCCTTGCATGTGATGATTCGCAGGCATCGTTTTCGCTTTACAGCGTTTCAGATCGGACTTCTACTCGTTATCTTGATTATGTTGACGTGGGGAGAACTTACCTTACAAACGCAAATCAATACGTTATATCAAGGTACCAAGCAACCTTCCTTGCTGTCTCAGACGAATCTCGGTATCGCTTCGCTCTTGCAATCTCTTCATGGCATGCTTTCGGGTAAAGATGCAGCGATTCCCGCGATGAGTGCTGGTGGTGGCTTGCTTGGGTTTGTCTTTTTTCAAGGACTGGATTATCTATTCTCGATAACAGGAACTTACTTTGCGCTTTTTGGCATCTCCTTGATCGCAGCCGTATTGATCACGAGAAAATCCTTGGTTGCGACGATTGAACATGGTGCTTCGTGGATTGAACATTATTTGGATAAAATCATGCAAGCGACTCGTCTCCATGTTGAGCGGTTGCGCAGACAGTGGCAATTTCGGATCGAACATAAAAGAGAGGCAAGACGGTCAAATAAAGAATCCGATCGTACCGTGGATCCGATCGTAGTTGATGATCGACAATCGCCAATCGTCGATACGACTGCCGTTCAGATGAATGATTCTTTCGTGGATGATGAAGTAAAAGATGATTTTCCCTATCCTAATTTCGATCTTGATCAACAAGAACATCGTCCTTTTGAAGCGTTCCTTGTTACGTCAGACCTATCTATGGGGCAGGATAGTTATGAACCAACTCGTCAACCAACGGTTACTTTTGAAGAAAATGAGGCGAGTATAACCGCGACGTTTACGCATGAAGAATTACCGACAATCGAAGAAAGCGTTACGAAAGTCCAGATTCAGCCAGAAGAAAGTAAGTATGAAGTCGATGCCACCAAAGACATGCCAAAGCCTTATCGTCTTCCTGATTTGCGATTACTGGATACGGTTCGAGGACGCAAAGGTGATGCTAATGCTGTCGCAGCCGATCTGGCCGCGAATGTGAAGAAACTTTCCGATACATTTGCAAGCTTTGGCGTTTCCGTCAAAGTGCTTGGCTATAGTCGGGGGCCTGCTGTCACGCGCTACGAAATACAACCTGCCGTCGGCGTCAAAGTATCTAAGATCGTCAGTTTAACGGATGACCTTGCTCTTGCGCTAGCAGCGCGTGACATTCGGATGGAAGCGCCGATTCCTGGCAAGTCGGCGATCGGCATCGAAGTGCCCAACAGTGAAATCGCGCTGGTTAGTTTTCGTGAAGTTATTGAAACGGATGTGTTTACTAAGGCGTCGAGCAAACTCGCATTTGCCCTTGGTAAAGATATCGCAGGGAATGTGATCATCGGTGATTTGGCCAAAATGCCTCATGTACTGATCGCTGGCGCGACAGGTTCAGGCAAAAGCGTGTGTGTTAATGGTTTAATTGCGAGCATCTTATTTCACGCACATCCTGATGATGTGAAATTTATCATGGTTGATCCTAAAATGGTTGAACTTGGCGTATATAGCGATATTCCGCATTTATTTTCACCTGTCGTAACCGACGCAAGACGAGCTGCTGCGGCTTTGCGCAAAGTTGTTGCAGAAATGGAAAATCGCTATGATAAATTTTCCAAAGCCAAAGTGCGTGACCTTGAACGCTATAATCTTTATGCTAAAGAGCAAGGGTTGCCTGCGTTGCCCTTGATCGTCGTGATTATCGACGAATTAGCCGATCTGATGATGGTTGCACCGAGTGATGTGGAAGATGCGATTTGTCGTCTAGCCCAAATGGCGAGAGCGGCAGGTATTCATCTTGTCATCGCTACGCAACGACCATCTGTCGATGTGATCACAGGCTTGATCAAAGCTAACGTTCCTTCGCGAATTGCATTTTCTGTGTCATCTGGTGTTGATTCACGAACGATTCTCGATGGCACGGGTGCTGAGAAACTGCTCGGACGTGGTGACATGCTGTATTTGCCTGTTGGCGCGAGTAAACCTGTACGTCTGCAAGGGGCATATCTTTCTGAGACGGAAGTTGAAAATTTGGTGGATTTCATCAAAAACCAACAAAGTGCTGAGTACATCGAAGATTTCAGCTTGGTTGAAGAAAGTACGGCGCATACGGATAACCTCGATCCTCTCTTTGAAGAAGCTGTCAGATGGATTGTTGAATCACAACAAGCGTCGGTTTCCTTTTTACAGCGCAGATTGAAAATCGGCTATTCTCGATCGGCTAGACTCGTTGATTCGTTAGAAGCGATGGGAATTATCGGACCTTTTGAAAACAGTAAACCTCGGGAAGTCTTGATGACAAAAGAGGAGTGGCAAAACCGTTTTTCACACAGCGAGTCCTAATCGTACTGTCTCTTTGCATACGCTGGTAGAAAGAAAAGCGTAAAAGGGGACATGTTTCTATGGTATGGTTATGGAATCGAAAGCGAAGTATGTGGTTATTTATGTGTTTGTTAACGTCGATGAGTGTTAGCCTGCTTGTCGCGAATTCATTTTCTGACTTTTTAACCTCAAAGGTTCGTTCTTCATCAAGGGAAATAAATCTTGCCTTCATCAGCCAATCGATTCTTACTTTCTCGCCGATGATCGATCAAGTTTACCTTGTTCCACAATCGGATGGCGGTTATCAGATCGAAGCGACAGGATCATTAACGTCCTATTCACTGAATTTTTCTGTAGTAGCTGATGTAGTCAGCCAGTTTATGTACGGTGTTTACGAGGAATTGCGATCAGTACGCGTGGACAATGCCGGAATTGCCTTGCGTTTTCAAGGGCATTATATTCTGATGGCAGGGTTGGGGATTAAGGCAAAAAAAGACCTCCCAATCGAGAATTTTCATCCCGATCAAGGGGTCATGCTTCTTAAGACGCTTCAACATATCGATCGTTTTACGGGTCCTTTACAGGGACAAGCTTTTGCGCAATGGCAACGTTAGCCTTGGCTGCGACGTTCGCTTCCGGCGATGTAAGCTTGCGTAAAGCCGATGCCCTCTTCGCGAAGTCGGCGCATCATCTCGCGTAAGATCGGATGGTGACCTGTAAGAAGAAGGGTTTCTGCGATCGTGTGTGTGGTGAAAGGTTTTTGGATACTCTCCGTGACGCGCGGATCGCTTTCGAGATGATCCAACCATTCATCGGAGTAATGTTGTCCCCGCAATTCGCGGTAAGCTGCACGGTACAGATCCTTTACGCGAAATGAAAATCCGACCGTTTTAAGGTAGAAGTCCAACTGATAGAGAGCTTGTGCCACCGAACGGTGGTCTTGTTTACCTGTCATACATTGACACCTCATAAGTAGTTGCTCTTTATTATTATGCGGTTTGAAATGGATTCTAGCAAGTTTTTCGAGCAGTTTTTCTTGTGATAGGTTCATGGTACAATATACAGGAATGTGATGGATGAGGTGTCTTGGTGATGAAATGGCAACATAGGTTTAGGATACTTAGTATAGCTGCGTTAACCCTTTTGGTATCTGGATGTGGTTTTCAAGATGTGACAAGTCTACAATCCAATTTGCCTAAAACGGGTGTTTTATTAGTAGGTACTAAGGCATTATTGGCGGTGCCAACTTTATCGCAGAGCTTGTCAACGTTGCCTTCAGGGATCAGCTTAATACAACAGCAATTTCCCCAATCACAAAAGACAATCACTAAGACGATTCAGATGGATGCGCCAAGTGACGTGATTTTACTTGGTACAGATAGCGCTTATCTTGATGCTTTAGCGCAGCAATTTCCTTCTGTTCATTTCATCATATTCATGCCATCGACAAATCGTTTTGCTTCTTATAGTAACATAACGAATATTGCGGTGAAATATGATTTAAATAGCGCGTTTTTAGCGGGTTATGTTGCAGGTACGCTCGGTTCTACGGGTAAATTGATACCGATTATCGCAACGAGCAATTCGGCCATATCAGGAGGAAGTCCTTCCTTGATTGCGCTATCCTCCGGCGTTTATGCGGCGTTTTCTTCGGATCAAGTGCTCGTGGATCGAATTACGAATCATGACACACTTGCGATGCCACTTAGTACGAGTCAAGATCAAGCGGTTATCGTCTTAGGCGATGTCTCGACAGCGATCAACTCTGCTATACTTCAGAGTAAGGTTCCGATCATCGACTTGACCGGATCGATGGCGACGTCAACACCTTCGATGATGGCGAGTCTCGCTGTACAATCGGCTCTTGCCTCAGGAATGAGTCAGATTTTTCGTTATATCGCGACAGGTCAAAGTCTGCCAAGTACGCAATATGTGATCGTGAGTACTTTGGACGTGAGTAAGCAGTACACGGGTTGGCTTGGAATTAAAGGGTTTACAACGTTTACGCAAAAGATATCTAATTTGCAAAATAATGCAATTCCGCAACTTTCCGGCGTGTGGACAACGACGCAAGCAAAATTATCCGGTTTTCCCATACCAGCGAAAACAGTAACGGGTATCACGTATCTTAAACATTCGACGACCGCTTCGACGATTCTACCTTCGAACTCGTCGTTAAGTTCGACGAATACGTCGAAAGGAAAGAAGGGCTAATCTTCATGGAAGAATGGTATTTTGAATATGCGATCGATCGCAATCGCGTTGGTTTGCTTGGTGATATTGCTTCGGTACTAGGTATGTTATCGATCAATATCGCGACGGTCAATGGCGTTGAGGATACTCGACGAGGTTTCTTGTTACAGACGGATGAACCTGGAAAGATTGAAGCTTTACAGTCTCTCATGAAACAAGTGACGAACATCCATGTGACCGCTTGTCGAAAACCAACCTTACTCGATCGTCTCGCACTCCGTCACGGGCGCTTTATCGAACGAGAACAAGATGAGTATACAACGTACCGCTTTACGCGCAATGATCTTGGTATCCTTGTCGATTTTCTCGGTGAGCATTTGAAAAAATCAGGGAATCAAGTGATGGGTATACGTGGAATGCCGCGGGTGGGTAAAACGGAATCGATTGTCGCCGCAAGCGTGTACGCTGGAAAGCGGTGGAAATTTATATCTTCGACGTTATTAAAGCAAACGATATTGACTGACCTCAATGAAGAGGAATTCAATACAGACAATCATGTGTATATTATCGATGGTATCGTTTCGACGATGCGTGGTAATGAGGAGCATATGCGTCTCGTCCGTAAAATTTTACGTTTAGATGCACCGAAAATCATTGAGCATCCTGATTTATTCGTGAATAATACAGAGTATGGCTGGAAGACATTTGATCGTATTATTGAACTGCGCAATCAGGCCGACGAGGAAATAACGTATGATGGACTGCTTCGCAATATGTGAAGGATGGTGTACAACCTGTGAATGATTCGGTAAAACCGGGCGTCTCGCAAGGGAATCAACATCAGATCCATGAGCTAGGCGCATTTTTACGCAAGACGAGAGAAGGTAAGCATATTTCTCTTGAAGATGTTGTGGATACGACGAAAATAAGAAGTCGATATCTTAAAGCGATCGAAGATGGTGATTGGGATGATTTGCCGAGCGAAGTCTATGCGCGTGGATTTGTCCGATCCTATGCTGACTTTTTAGGGTTAGACGGGCAACAGATCGTTACGCAATTTCTTTCCTCATCGCCATCGTCCAATGAACATGTTGTTAGTACGCAAAAGCAAAGTGTGAGTAAAAACGGAAATCACCATGAGGGCGTCGAATGGGCGACACCGGTTGCTCGTCCTTTAGCGACAAAACGTCCCGATATGGCAAAAAGACAAGAGGGAACTGCGTATCCTTATGCGTTGAAAACGCGTGATTCCAGAACGTTGTGGACCGTAATCGGTATCATAGCCGTGGTGGTCATTTTGCTTATCATTTTACTTGCTCTATTTGGCTTAGTGGCTAGTTCGTCGCCAAAAGCAAAATTAGTTTCAATTTCGACGACGGCAAGTTCTTCTTCAGTGTCAAGTAGTAAAGGTTCAAAAGCAAAAAAGCCCTCTTCGACGAGTAAAACGAAAACAGGATCATCTCAAGGGAATCAGAGTCAAAGCAGCAAAAAACCTTCTGGTACGCTCGTCCATCATCCTTCCCATGCTGTGACAACACTATCCTTATCGAAAGTTACGCCGGGGGAAACAGCTTACATTGTCCATAGTAAAAATGTTGGTTTTTCGGTGACGATCCATGATGTGTCGAGCACGTGTTGGATGCAGATAACTGCCAATGGTGTTATGGTGAAACCGAGTTTATTGCTTTCTTCTGGTCAAACGTACGAAGTGAAAAACGTAACGAGTACAAAACTATTCGTCGGTGCAAATTCGCATATTCAAGTCTATGTAAATAACAAAGCGGTATCGATGAATAAAGCAACGGGAGTCTATACGTATCTATTTACGCGGGCATAAGGGGAGGTTACGACAATGGCAAAAGATGCGTCATTTGATATCGTTTCAGAATGTGATTTACAAGAAGTTGGCAATGCGGTCAATCAAGCGCAAAAAGAACTCGAGACACGGTTTGATTTTAAGGGAAGCAAAAGTTCAATTGAACAAAATGGTGCACAAATCACGCTAATCGCCGATGATGAATTTAAACTCGATGCTGTGATCGATATTTTAAAAACGAAACTCGTTCGTCGTGAAGTTTCTCTAAAATCACTGGAATATGGGAAGATCGAGCCTGCTTCGCAAGGAACTGTCCGCCAAGTAATCACGATGAAGCAAGGCCTAGCGCAAGAGGTTGCCAAAACGATCATCAAACTGATCAAGGATTCAAAACTTAAAGTACAAGCCTCAATTCAAGGCGATCAAGTACGGGTGACCGGAAAAAGCAAAGATGATTTGCAAGCAGTAATTAGTTTGTTGCGAGGCAGTGATTTGCCAGTTGAATTACAGTTTGTCAACTATCGCTAGTAGATTGTAAAGAAATCGTAAAAAGTTTTGACAGTGTGAAGTTTTATCTGTATAATTCAAAGGTGGATCATGGTAGCGGGAATCTCCGCTCCATTTTTTTGCCCCTTTGTATGGGAAGGTGAATGAAATTGTCGCGTAGTGTAGCATTTGTGACTTTAGGATGCGAGAAAAATAGCGTTGATTCGGAAGTAATGATGGGTCTTGTTGCTCAAAAAGGCTATGATGTAACCGAAAATCCAGAAGATGCGGATGTTATCATCGTGAATACATGTGCTTTTATCGAAGCTGCGAAAGAAGAATCTGTCAATACGATTCTCTCGATGGCGGATTTAAAAGCGATGGGCAAGAAATTGGTCGTTGCGGGCTGTATGGCGCAGCGGTATGCGGATCAGTTACTCGAAGAAATCCCAGAGATCGATGGTTTGGTAGGAACAGGTGAATTTACACGAGTAAATGAAGTCATGGACGAGATCGATCAAGGGAAAAGACCTGTGTATATCGGGAATCCTGCGTATATCTATGATGAATTTACACCGCGTAAATCTTTTGAACAAGGACCTTCGGCTTACATTAAAATCGCAGAAGGATGCGACCATGCCTGTACTTTTTGTGTCATCCCACAAATGCGCGGTGCATTTCGTTCGCGTTCGATTGAAAGTATCGTGGCTGAAGCGCAGAAATTGGCGCAAGAAGGCGTACGCGAAATCAATCTGATCGCCCAGGATTCGACGCATTATGGTCTGGACATCTATAAGGAAAAAAGTTTGGCCAAACTTCTCACTGCGCTCAACGATGTGGAAGGCATCGAATGGATTCGCCTGCATTATGCTTATCCTGGTTCATTTGATGATACCTTGATTAAAGCGTTTCGTGATCTGAAGAAGGTTGTAAAGTATATCGATATGCCATTACAACATTCGGAAGATCATCTTCTTAAAGCCATGCAACGCCCTGGAAGACAAAAGCATATTCGGCAACTCATCGAAAAAATTCGTTGCGAAGTGCCTGATGTCGTGTTTCGCTCTTCGTTTATCGTAGGATTCCCAGGAGAAACACAAGAAGATTTTGATGCATTAAAGCAATTTGTTCGTGAAATCGGGTTCGATCACATCGGCGTTTTTACTTATTCGCCCGAAGAAACAGCACCGTCTTCAACATTTGCGGATCAAGTTGATGCGATGACGAAAGAGCGTCGTGCCAGTGAATTGATGGAAGTGGCTCGAGAAGTAGCTAGCGCCCGGATGGAACGCTATATCGGTCAGGTTGTTCCTGTACTTATCGAGCGTATCGATGATGACGTGGAAGGACAGTTTGTAGGTAGAATGCCTTATGACGCAAAAGAGATTGATGGTGTCGTCTACGTCAAGGGGCAGGGAATTGTCATCGGTTCGATTTTACCAGTGCAAATTAGTCACTCGCTCGATTTCGATCTTGTGGGGGAGGTCATGTAGGTGAATCTGGCTAACCGGATCACCTTGGCACGCATTATTGCCATGCCTGTTGTCGTTTTTTTTCAACTTGTACCTTGGCATGCGTTAGATAGTCATGTTGGTGGTTTTGCACTTACGGATCGTGATTTGATCACCACCGTATTATTCCTTCTTGCAACTGCCTCAGATGGCATCGATGGCTACTTGGCTCGCAAATATCACATGATCACGAACTTTGGAAAGTTTCTCGATCCACTTGCTGATAAAGTGCTCGTTTGTGCTGCCCTCATAGGCTTAATGGCAGTGTCACGCGTCGCAGCATGGGTAGTGATCGTCGTCGTGACGCGAGAGTTCGCTGTTACAGGCTTACGCCTTGTCGCGGCGGATGACGGCATTGTCATCGCGGCAGGATCGCTCGGTAAATGGAAAACTCGATTACAAATGATTGGTATCATTGCCCTTCTCTTAAATAACTTTCCCTTTTCGTTATGGCATTTTCCGTTTGCTACGATCATGATTGATCTCGCTGCGCTTATGACGGTAATCAGTGGCATCGATTATTTCGTGCGCAATTGGAAAGTGATCGATTATTCTCGATGAAAGTAGGGTGAAGAAGCTGAAAGCTGAATTGGTTGCTGTAGGTACAGAGATCTTGCTAGGGCAAATCGATAATTCGCATGCTCGCTATCTTTCGACCGACCTCGCTGCCATTGGTGTACCTGTCTATTTTCATTCCTCAGTTGGTGATAATCTCGATCGTGTTGTAGCGACGATCGCATTGGCGATGTCACGGTCCGATATCGTGATCGTCACAGGTGGTCTTGGTCCAACTGGAGATGATCTTACGCGTGATGCTGTTGCCAAAGCGTTGGGGTTACCACTTACCTATGATGAAGAAGCGTTTACCACGTTTGTTAAACCTTATTTTGATCGGATTGGACGAGTTGCGAAGCCGATTCAGCAATCGCAAGCAAGACGAGTTGGTACGGCGACTTTTCTTCCGAATTTACGAGGAACAGCTCCTGGGCAATATCTTGTCCATCAAGAAAAACATATTTTTTTACTTCCTGGACCACCGCTAGAAATGAGACCGATGTATCTTGAACAAGTTCGTCCTGTCTTAATGGCACTGCTTGGTGAGACGATGATTACGAGTCGTGTCCTGCGTTTTTTTGGCATCGGGGAAGCGGATGCGGAACATCAACTCGCTGATTTATTGCGCGATCAAACCAATCCTACGATTGCACCGCTCGCTGGTGAAGGCGAGATACTCTTTCGCATTACCGCGAAAGCGAAGGATGAAGACAGTGCGAATGCGTTGATCGATCCCGTTTCACGTGAGATTCTTTCGCGAATCGGTCAGTTTTTTTATGGTTATGAACAAGATTCGATAGCTTCTGTTGCTCTTAACACCTTGGTTAAGGCCGGGAAAACAGTGAGCTTTGCTGAAAGTTGTACGGGTGGATTAGCTACTTCGATGCTCGTGGATTTTCCTGGTGCATCGCGTACGCTTAAAGGATCAGTCGTTGCTTATGCGGATGAAGTGAAAGCTGCGATGATCGACGTCTCAGAAGATGAACTTGCCCAATATGGCGCAGTTAGTGAGCAGGTGGCAAAATCGATGGCGATTGGTACGAGAGCGCGTTTTGGTACCGATTATGCCGTTTCGATTACAGGTATTGCTGGACCTGATGGGGGAACAGAACAAAAACCTGTTGGTTTGGTCTATTTCGCGATTGCCGACGCAACAGATTGTCATGTTTTCTACAGGTTATTTGCAGGTGATCGTGCGCAAATTAGATTACGATCCGCCAAAGTGGCGTTACACGCATTATTTCAACGCGTAAATGAAAATCGAGGGTGATGGAATGACATCGTTTTTAGAATTTAGTTTAAGTAAAAAAGTACAAGAAGCAATCGACCAAATGGGCTTTGAAGAGCCGTCTCCGATTCAGGCGACGTGTATTCCGCTTGTGATCGATGGCAAAGATGTAATTGGACAGGCTCAAACAGGTACGGGTAAAACGGCAGCTTTTGGTATTCCTTTAGTAGAAAAAACGGGTACTGGTCGTCATGTACAAGCGATCGTATTGTTACCGACACGTGAACTTGCGATTCAGGTCGCTGGTGAACTGCGTAAAATTTCAAAGTTTAAGCGTGT
>JABEUY010000013.1 GCA_013044175.1 Bacilli bacterium | reverse complement strand
GTACGATTTTTTCAATGGATTTTACGGAGTCAACATTGACAGCATACAGTTCTTCATCGACACGAAAGGTGACTAATTTCATCTTTCTTCCTCCCGATCATCAGGTTCGAGCGCATGGTCGATAACCTCTTCTTTTGTGACCACTTCGCTAGCAGGTTCTTCTTCAAGAGCAAATCCAAAGGCATCATGTACAGTTTCTTGCGTCGTTTCATCAAGTTGCGTTTCTTCGGGTAAACCAACTTCGTGTGTCGGTTGTTCACGAAGCATAGGTTGATCTTGCGAAACACGAATTTTTGCCGATTCCTCAGCAAGCGTACTCGCATGTTCGGCGAGATGAGAACTCGAAGCGGCAACTTCTTGCATCGCGGCTGTTTGTTCTTCAGCCGTTGAAGAAACGGATTGGATTTCATGAGAAACCAAGTCGGAGAGATTGATCATCTCTTTGACGGTATCTGTAACTTGTACCGCTTGGTTCTTCATGACAGATGAAGATTCAGACACGGCTTGGATCTGTACGATAACATGTTGTACTTGATTGCCGATCTGATCGAAAACAGAACGAACTTGCGTCATCGCTTGTGTGCCAAGCGAAACCTGTTTTTTCTCTTCATCCGCACCTTGCACAGACAATTCCGCTTCTTTTTGCATTTCGACGACGAGTTTTGCGATCTGTTGTGCAGCGCTACGCGAATTCTCGGCTAACTTTCGAACTTCATCTGCGACAACTGCAAAACCTCTGCCTTGCTCGCCGGCTCGTGCGGCTTCGATCGCCGCGTTTAATGCCAGTAAATTCGTTTGCTCAGAAATTTCGTTGATCAACGCAATGATCGATCCGATCTCACTGGCTCGATCGTTTAAGCTACGGATGCGCGTAAAGGTATTCTCGACATTTTTCTGTATCGATCCAATTTGTGTGATCGCATTGGAAACGGCTTTATCGCCTCGACTACTTTGTTCTGAAAGTTCTTCGGCAAATTGCTTGGTTTTATTCGATGAAACATCAACATCATCGATCATCGTCATCAACTTCGCTAACGTATCGCCCATTTCATTGGCACTGAGATTCTGCTTGGTCGAGATATCAGCGACAAGAGCAGCTGCTTGTGCCAAATGCGTTGAGGAAGCTGCGACTTCTTGCGTTGTCGCGGTCAGTTCTTCCGAGGTGGCACCGAGCTCGCTCGAAGTTGATTGCATATGAGAAATCAGATTAGAAATCGTACTGCGTAAAGCATCAAAGGAATCAGCAAGCACTTGGGTTTCTTTTTGCTTTGCGACGATTTTGCGCTTTTGTACAAAATCACCCTTCGCCATATCGCTGGCTTCTTGAACCAATACATCAATCGTCCCACTGATTTGTCGCGATAAAGTGAGTCCCACGACGATGGAGAGTAGGATGACTAAGATGATGCCGACGATCTGAATGGTGTTCATGATCGCTAAGTTAGCCTGTAAACTCGCTTTATCGGTACTCACCGATTGTTGAATCTGGTTTACAAGCGTTGTTAACGGGTCGGTAACATTAGCGACTTGCACTTGATCGAACGGTGTTTGTGCCGTATTTAAAATGTCTTTTAGCGTTACATTTGGTGAGATACTTTCCATCGTATTGATGCCATTTGCCGTTCCAGCCAAGTATTCTGTCCAGCGCGTCTGGAACTCAGTGAGATCTTTTAAATAAACGGAGCTATTTGCGATTCCTGAGCTTTGAACCAATTTTTGCAAAGCAGGAATCGCTTTATTCGTCTTCGTAACATCAGCCACATAATTCATCAAGTACGTGTTTTGCAAGCTTCCAGCCGTACCGTGCGAAAGCAGGTATCGCCCGGCATCGCTATCGGTGGCTCTCGTATCAAAGGCGAGTGACTGCGCAGCACTTTGTACCTTCGTATCTCCCGATATAATTTGCGAAGCTTGACTCATGTTGGAGCGCGATTCAATGGTCACGATACCCATAGTCACGGCGACGATGATGACAAGAAGTAAAAACCCTCCGTAAATCTGGCTGCGTATCGTTCTCATGTTGGTTGATCCCCCTAGAATGCGAACTGCGTTGTTCTTATTCGATAAATGAGTTTGCGTCGATGATCAGCGCAACCTCGCCATCGCCAAGAATTGTGGCACCAGCGAAATATGGAATTTTCTTTAGCTTTTGATCGAGCGTTTTTAAGACGACTTCAAATTGGCCGATCAATTCATCGACCACGATACCGACCACTTTCTCGCCACGATTGACGAAGACGACAAAACCGTTCTTATCGGATTCTGGCTCATTAAAGATATTTCGAGCACGAACGAGTGGTACGACACGCCCACGCCAGATGACGACTTCTTCACCATGAACAGCTTTTGGTGTTTTTAAGGTATCTGTCTCAGCAATACTGCTGATCGGAATGAGATAAGGATGATCGCCGATTCGAACCATCAAGCCGTCCATGATCGCAAGCGTCATCGGTAGGCGAACGACAAAACGAGTACCTTTGCCTTCCTCGGAGTAAATGTCGATTTTGCCAGACAGCGATTCGATCTTGGCACGAACGACATCAAGCCCTACACCACGACCTGAAAGATCGCTGATCTGATCTGCCGTTGAAAAACCGGATGCGAATAGCAACTGATAGACTTGGTGATCGCTCAGATGTTCACCTTGCTTGACGAGACCTTGATCGATCGCTTTTTTGAGGACTTTCTCGCGATTGATTCCGCGCCCATCATCTTCGACTTCGATAAAAACATGATTTCCAGCCGCATAGGCACGAAGTTCGATTTTTCCTTTGGTCGATTTGTTGGCGATGGAACGATCAAGTGGTTCTTCAACGCCGTGATCTAATGAGTTGCGTAGCATATGCATGATCGGATCGCCAATTTCTTCGACGACAGTACGATCTAACTCAGTGTCTTGGCCCGTAATCACGAATTCGACTTCTTTCTTTAACTGTTGCGCAGTATCTCGAACCATACGGGGGAATCGGTTAAAGACACTTTCAACAGGAACCATCCGAATTGACATGATCAATTCTTGCAGTTGACTTGAAAGGCGACTCATGTGATCGACCGTCTCTGTAAGGCCACCATGGCCGATCTCGCCACGGATGCGTTCAAGGCGTGTTTTGTCGATTACAAGTTCCGAGACGAGATTCATCAACTCATCAAGTTTGTCCGTGTCGACGCGAATCGTGCTCATCTTGCGTCTTTCGGTTGATTGTTGTGTAGAAGCGGTGGCACTTAATGCACCGCTTTGGTTAGGACCTCTTACGGCATTATTTTCTTGCGTGTGCCACTCGCGCAATTCGACGATCTCAAGTTCAGGTACGCGATCGAGTGCACGATGAACTTGTTGTAAACCTTCGGAAGACCACATGACAAACAATACGTAGCGTTCCATTTCTTCTTTTTCGATTTGTTGAATATGCGGTGTGGTGAAAAGCAGATGATTTTGTCCGCCGATCGATTCAAATAACATATAGATCCGGGCGGATTTCATTTGGCATGTCTCTGCCAACAAGATCCCCACTTCATAGGCATGAAGCCCTTGATTAAGCACCTGGGCGATAACGCTTTTTACCGATTCATCATCGGTGATATGACGGTCTTGCGGTAATAGATTATCGGAACGGCTTAGAGAAGAATCGGTACTTCTCGTCCACTCAGACATTGATTTGATGATCACTTCGGTTACGCTGTCGAGCGTTTTACCAACATCTTCCACATCGGCAGTACTTGCAAGAACGACGGTAATAGCTCCTGTGTAATCGCCGGCATCGATAACTGTAGCATCAGGAACCATATAAAGAATATTGTTTTGATCGATCAATTGTAGCCACTGTGCGAAACGTGCGAGTGGCATGACACAGGAATCGGCAAAGCCGATTTCAATCTCGTAGACACGAAATCCTTGTTCCATGACCTTACTTGCAACCGTTTCGATGATGTCACTACTGATGGAGGCATTCATGATTTTGGTTGAAGCGGGTTTTGTTGCAACGGCTGTTGCAGCAGCAGGCGAAGGACTCATCGTACCGAGTGTAGGCACATTGACGGGTGCGGCTGGTGCACCGCTTTTTGTACAACTGGCGAGTTCTTGAACGACAGTATGAAAATCGATATCCGGTTCATCACCGCCATTTTCAATACCATTAAGCAGTTCTTCGAGGACATCGAGTGCGTGAAGCAAGGCAGTGATCAGGTTGGACGTTACACTGATCTTGGCGTTGCGCAGGTCATCTAAAAGGTTCTCTGCTTTGTGGGTGACTTCTCCCATGCGATTAAAGCCCATCGTCATGGACATGCCCTTGATCGTATGGGCAGCGCGGAAAATCGTCGGTACGGAGTCCGTGCTCCCGGTCTTTTCCATATCGATCAGTCCATCGGACCAAGCTTGCAAGTGCTCGCGTGTTTCATCGATAAACATCGATAGGTATTCTTGATTCATGTTCTTCACTCCTTGCGCTCGATGACAATACGACCATGCGGGTCTACAGCAAAGGAATCGTTTTGAAGACAACTTACCTAGTTTTTTAGCTGTATTAAGATAATGAACAATTCGCTCTGTATAAGAAACTTTCCTGCATACTTTTTGATAAAGATCAAAAAAAGACGCACGATGTGCGTCTGAAGGATGAAATGGTTTTTGTTTAGCTTGCAAAAACAAAATCACCGAATTTTGCGACGAATGGTTGTGTGAATACCCAACTCGTAGCCGCCGTTTTGGATGGATTATAAAAAACGAAAGCATTCGGGACTACATCAGTGCCTGACAGCACTTGCAACGCGGCGAGTTGATCGGAGGCAGTCGGTATGACTTGATTGATCCAACCCGTGGCAACGCAAGTAAATTGCGGATAGCCATCGAGGGTTTGAAAGATAACGCCCTGAATGCTGTTGGCATAGTAGGGTGAATGAACGCGATTGAGAATGACAGAACCAACGGCAAGTTTGGCTTGAAAAGGTTCTCCTGTCGCTTCTGCGGCAATAACACGCGTAAGCCAATATAAGTCGGTGGCGGTATAGCCGGTGATATGACTATTGGTCTCCATCGATGGCAGATTCATCAATGCGCCGATGATCAGATCATTGGCAGGCATCGTCGGATTACTTTGTTCGAGTGCTGTGATCGGGATACCGAGTTTTTTGCTGATGACGTAATACGTATCACCTGAAACGATGTGGTAACTAGCTGCATCGGCTGTCGTCGCTAAAGGTATGAAGACCGACACAGCAAAAAGTATTGGCGCAAAAAGTTTTTTTATGGTATGCATTCAATCCCTCCTTACGCATAACCGTAACAAATCCAATTACGCATTGACTAGTTTTAATACATGGGATGAAAGGTCGAAAAGTTTTCTATTGGCAGACTTTCGTTTCGACAGTATTTTTGTGGACATACTGGTACGGTAGTAGCGAAATTCAATTTTACATAAGGAAGAGATCGTGCAATGCGAGAGGGAAAAAGGGAGCAGTATCTCTGTATTCAGATCTGGACGCCGCTTAAGTGGATTGGCATAAGGATTTATCTGGATAACGAGGAGCAATGGTGGGTTCGATTTGGTGCGAAAAGACGAAGAGCATTACTTAAGAAAAAATCGCCATATATCATTTAGAATATTTTTTCTAGAAACAGCTTTTTTGCCATAGCAAGAGAAATGTAATGAGCAATCACCATGTTTTTCAATACGATGGCCTGGCGTTGTTTGCCAAGTGAATAGTGTGTGATCGGATCGTAGGCGGAAGGAGCTTGCAACAAGCCCACGAGCATCGCTGCTTGTGCATTCGTCAATTGTGAAGGCGTACGATGAAAATAGATCTGTGCCGCTTCGCCGATGCCATAGGCACCCTGACCAAAATACACATCATTAAGGTATAATTCGAGAATTTTATTTTTTTTCATGACAAAACTGAGCATGACGGCAATGGCGATCTGTTGGAGTTTACGCTGTATGGTTTTTTGATCGGTGAGCAACGTGTTTTTGACGAGTTGTTCGGTGATCGTGCTTGCGCCTTGTGCTAAGCTACCTTGTGTTGTGTCAACAAGAAAAGCGCGACCGATCGACAAAAGATCGACGCCATGGTTGCCATAAAAATTGCGATCTTCGGTAGCGAGGAGTGCATGTACTAAAAAAGGTGAAATCGCACGTAGTGGTACATAACCACCGTGCGCAGAGGCTTGCGCTTGGACAACATTTTCGATTTTTGCCGGATCCGATGGGTTCCAAAAGACATAGATTATGATCGGCACGGCGAGTAATCCGAGCAAGAAAAGCGCGATGATAAAGCCGAAAAAACGCTTCATAGTTGTTTTTTGTCGGAAGATAGAATATGGTTTTTCATGTAGTCAATCACCATCTGATCTAATTCAAGCGAAAGTTTAATCAAGTGATCATTATGAAGATCTGTGTGTTTCTCATAATGGTCGGCCATTTGCTGGCGTAAGTTCTCAAGCGCGTTAAAATCGGCTTTCTGAGACGACGCATTTCCCCCCACGAGAACGGTCCCTCCATAGCATGTCGTAAGGATGATTATACCACAAGCGAAAGAAGTCGAAACCTGTCATGCGCTATTTTTTTGCAGTCGTTCCACCTGCATCGTATGCGAATGCGATTGATGCCTATCGAATACGCTTTTGTCCTAAACTTGCCGCGCATTGCCAACCGCATATCACAGTTTTGCCCCCCTTTGAAGTCGAGGGGGAAAACATCGAAAGATTTCGAGAATTACCTTTTTTATTGCGTGGTATACCTTCTTTCACGTTGTCCTTGAAGGAGACGGATCGATTTGATTTAGGCGTCCTATTTCTTACTGTACAAGATGTCGAATCTCGATTAAATCAACTTAAGCAAACGCTAGAAAATTGGTCAGGTAGGCAAGACTTGAGGAGGTATCATCCGCATCTAACTTTGGCGATGACTTCATTTAAGACATCATTGTTAGAAATGGAACGTATGGAGGAAGAGATCGGCAGGAGTTCGCTATTGCCGTTTTCGTTTAAGGTACATCAGGTTGTCCTCTTTGTGAAACAATCAAAACATTGGGAACCTTATCGTACTTATTCCCTTGAAGAGAATAGATAGTCACTTCGCTTTGCAAAAGATCGGTCTTTTGCAAAGCGAAGGAAAACTCGATCAGGAAACAAAGTGTTCTGTGATCGCTTGGACTAATGTTTCTTTGACTTCAGGGATTGTATGACGCTCAATTTGTTTGCGTTCGATTAATGTTTTGAATTCACCATCTTGAAATAAAGCAATCGAAGGGGAGGACGGCGCAAAACTCGTAAAAAGGTCACGCGCTTTTTCCGTTGCTTCGATATCGAGCCCGGCGAAGACCGTGTAGAGATGTTCGATTTGTTGCGGATACTTCTCAAGCGCTTCGCGGACGGCAGGACGCGCAATACGAGCTGCACAACCACAGATGGAGTTAACGACAAAAAGTGTATTGCCTTTGGCATTCGCGATCGCTTGCTCCACTTCTGATGCGGAATGCAATTCCTTAAAACCGATACTCGTCAATTCTTCGCGCATCGGCGCGATGATTTCAGCATATTCTGGTGAATCATAAGCCATCAGTAGACACCTCACCTCGAGCGATCAAGTTTTGTCGATCGCCTTTTTTTCTTTAGTATAGCACAATCGATTTCTAATCGGTGACCTCTTCCACCGCTTCGACTTCTTCAAGATAGAGCATTTTCGAATCTTCATCATACGCGAAGAGTTCTGCATAACGTCCCCATGCGATTAAGGCATCTAACTGTGCCTCAGCATCGTCTTTGCCTAGGTTCTTTTGGAGAATTTCAAGGAAAAATTCCCTCGGCATTTGGCTGTTACGCTTCGATTGGAGTACCCATAAGATGCGTTCCATAAAAGGCACATTTTTTAAAGCTTGCTCACGAAAGATCGTTTTGCGATCCAGAACCGTAGCATCGGCTACCTGTTTGCCAATCGAGGTGAGTTCGAAATCGCCCTCAGTTACTGTACAAAATTCAAAGATACGACAAATTTCTACAATCGGCAGGAGATCTTCTAAGTCAAAGGCAAGTGTTTCGCCCATCTTATAAAGATCGACTTTGCCGCCAAGGTCATCGACTAATTCCATAAAGCCAGTGACGGCGCCTGTCGATACATCGGGTAACGCGGTCAGCTTTCTCGCTGTAGGTTGGGTTTGCTCTTGTAAAATCGTCTTTATTTCTTTTTGTTGGGTTAAAACGGAATACAGTTCATCGACTAAACGAGTAAATGGTTCTGCTTTTTTGTCGCGCCAATGGGCGAGGGTAATGGGAACTTGTGTGACGATTCGCGCAGGATCGCGTGATAAAACGAGAGCACGATCTGCCATGTAGACCGCTTCTTCGATACCGTGCGTGACAAGTACGATTGCTTTTGTCGGGATTTTGCCACCTTGCCATAATTCCAGCAAGTCGCGTTTAAGGTTTTCTGCCGTCAGTACGTCAAGCGCAGAGAAGGGTTCATCCATCAAAAGAATGTCTGGATCCATCACGAGCGCTCGACCGAGACCGACACGTTGTCGCATACCGCCTGAAAGTTCACGTGGATAGGCTGATTCAAATCCATCAAGGCCAATCATATCGATCGCTTCGAGCGCCTTATCCCGTTTTTCTTGAAAGGTCAGTTTGGCATAGCGTAAACCGAGCGTCACGTTTTCTAAAACGGTTAGCCAGGGAAAGAGTGCAAAAGATTGAAAGACCATGCTGACACCAGGATTCGTGCCTTGAAAGGTTCGACCGCGGTAGAGCACTTCACCCGACGTAGGTTGAACGAGTCCTGCAATGATGCGTAATAAGGTGGATTTGCCCGATCCTGATGGGCCGAGTAAAGCGACGAAATCACCTTCTGTTACTTGCAATGAGATATCGCTGAGCACACGGATTTTATTGCCATTGGCTCCTTCATAATCTTTCGTGATGTTGCGCAGATCGACTAATGGCTGCATCGTTGGAACCTCCTAATCGAGATGGTACTTGGTTTGGGCGAGGTTTTGTAATTTACGCCAGAAAAAATGGTTGATGATGACGACAAACGTCGACATGACGATAATCCCCCATAGAATCTGTGCCCAGTTACCATTGTTCGTCGCGTTCGTGATGTAGGAACCAATGCCAGAAGCGGTGAGCGTATGCGATCGCCAAGTGACGATTTCCGCGACGATACTCGCATTCCAAGCACCACCACTCGCTGTGATTCCGCCCGTGACAAGAAAGGGGAAAATCGCGGGAAGAATCATCGTTTTCCACCGTTCGATGCGACGTAGACGCAAGATGGAGGAGGCTTCTTTTAAACTACTCGGAATTGCCATCGCTCCAGCGATGACGCTAAAGAGAATGTACCATTGCGTGCCTAACATCATTAGCGGAATGGCACCGATCTGAAAATTGATATGTCCCATCAAGTAAAGTAACGTCACGAGCGGAAAGATCGCGTTACTCGGAAAGGATGCTGCGATTTGTACAAAGGGTTGGGCGATACGCGATAATCGATTGTTCGTGCCGATTGCGACCCCTACGGGGATCGTCCACAGTGCGCCAAGCAGGGTACTAAACATCACGCGCAAAAAGGTATAAAAGCCAAGTTTGATGACGTCGAGAATCTGCCAAATGCCGAGCGTAGCGATTTCGAGAACAGCGGCGAACGCATAGCGGATACCAAAAAGCAAAAGGATAATGCCAAGAAGGATCAAAATCCACCTAGGCCAGCGGCGTGGCGTCGTTCTTTCGGGAATTTTTTTCCTTATCTTACGATTGAACGATATCGCTTGTGACATCCGATAAAGAAAGGGTGAAAGCCATTCACCCAGAGATTGTAACCATGTTGAACGACGTAATAGTTGCAAGAACCACGAGGTCATCGCATCATCCGATTCGTTCATGTCGAGTTTAAATTTCTCGGCCCAAGCGACTAATGGCCGCCAAACAAATTGATCGACGGCGACGATAACGATGATCATCGTGATGATGCCGGCGATCAAAGCATTCACGTTGCCTTTTTCCATCGCGGTTGCCATATACGATCCGATGCCTGGCAATTGAATTTGTTCATGCAGAACACTGATCGACTCAGATGCAGCGAGAAAAAACCAAGATCCTCCAAAAGACATCATACTATTCCAAATAAGGCCGATCATACTATAAGGGACTTCTAAGACGCGAAATCGTGCATAAGGTTTAAGACGATTGATATAGGCAGCTTCTCGTAAATCATTCGGGATCGTAATGAGTGATTGATAGAAACTAAACGTCATATTCCATGCTTGTGCTGTAAAGATCGCAAAGATAGAGGCGCACTCGGCGCCAAGTTCAGAGCCAGGAAACAGATTTAAAAAAAACGTGACGGTAACCGAAAGAAAACCAAGTACAGGAACGGACTGCAAGATATCGAGAGCAGGTATCATGATTTTGCCGGCAAACTTGTTATAGGCAGCTATACGTCCATACAGTAGGGAAAAGGCTAAGGATAAAAAATATGCGATAAACATGCGAAGCAAGGAACGACCAGCATAGTAAGGTAAATAAGCGATACTTAAATGAATGCGCGGATGAACGGCAAAGGATAAGGGAGATACCATCCCTTTTCCTAGATCGATCACGGCATAAAGAACACCGATTAAGAGGATCATGACGACCAAATCTGGCCACCCGATCTTACGGTGTCCTCCGACGAGGGAAAGAAAACGATTCAATGTTTCACCATCCTTTCAAACGCCTTCTATTGTACAATAATCGTGACAGGGCAGTGTAGTTGCTTTGCGTAACAAAATTCTTAAGACTGTTGTCTTTTTTTGCGATAATACCAAAAGATGAGAACGGCGAGTAATGCTAGAAAGATCAGCGCACTGATGAATAGGTGAGTGATCAAGTACTGCGCGATGATGCGGTAACTGGCATCGATCGAAGCACCAGCTACAATGAATAGTGTGCTAAATAAGGCTGATGAAATCAAGGTGATGAGCAGATAGAGCGATCGATTCATCGTATTAATGCCAGCGATATAGGTGACGATGACACGTACACCGGCAATCCATCGACCAAATAACAAAAGAAAAATCGCAAAACGAGAAAACTGCTGTTCCACTTGCTGCAATTTTTTTTCGGTCAAACGTACATATTTGCCAAAGCGCAAGAGCATAGGTCGCCCTAACCAGGCACCGATAAAGTAGCCAAGCCATGACCCGATAAAAGCGCCAACGGTGGCGATCAAGACAAGCGGCCAGAAGGCGAATACGCCTTGATGCCACATCGCACCTGCAAGAATGAGAATCGTCTCGGCTGGAAAGGGAATGAACAAGTACTCGAGCGATAAGGCGATCAGGATGCCGAGATAGCCATAATGGGACAGTAACGTTCGCGCGTGCATACGTAGTGATCTCCTTATTCGGATTTCTCGCGAATCTATAGTACCATGGGAGATTGGTGGTGTAAGGTAATGCAGCATTACGATGCTATTCTATCAAGTATTGAACTTTTCAAAGAATTACAAGAGGACCAACTCGCTCGAGTTATGCAGATTACAACAGAATATCGGTTTGTTCGCGGTGATTGTATATTCATGGAAGGCCAGCCGCGTGATCATGTCTATTTTATCGTACGTGGTCTCGTCAAGATCTATCGTGTTGATCGCGAAGGTCGAGAGCATATCGTCAATGTATTAGGCAGAGGGCAGATGTTTCCTCATGTTGGGTTTTTTGATGATCGACCGTATCCAGGGACGGCTGAAGCCCTTACTTCCGTCATTTTATATGGCATTGCAAGTCATAAGTTCGAACAAGTACTGATCGATGATCCGAGGATCGCTCGTTCTGTCATGCGGATGATGGGGAAGATGATCCTCACGTTGCAAGGTAAGCTACGAGAAATGGTGTTGTTTGATGCGCGAGAACGCGTCTATGCACTGTTACGACATTTTGCCCAAGAAGTCGGTACGGAAATGCAAGATGGCATCCATTTTAAAATGCCGATTACGCATACAGAAATCGCGAATATGATTGGCATTAGTCGCGAATCGGTCAATCGTATTTGGAATGATCTTCGCCGTGTTGGTACCGTTACGGGAGATAAAGAGGAATGGGTTTTACAAAATCAGTTTTTTGATGAGATAAGTAGGTGAGGGATGACGTATGCAAGAAAAAATCGAAAAAGATAGGCTTCAAGCTGCTATGAAGTTGTTTGAGGATCACAAAGTCTATTTTCATCTCGAAGTAAACCCAGGTGCATACTATCGCAATGCTGTTGGCCACGTCGATTCTGTTTATGTTCGTGGGGATGGCCCTTTTCGCCTTTTCATTTCCATGAAAGAGCCTGAAGGATTGATACAAATTGATCAAGTCACGCATTGTGAGATCGATCCTGAAAGAGTATTCGTCATCGGGTATGATGATCAACAACGTTTAGCAAGAATGGTCGCCATCAGCTTTCAGCCATTTTCGATGTGAGGAGAGAGGAACATGGGTACGCTGGTTGCTGTTTTTGCTCATCCTGATGATGAGACGTTTATCTGTGGAGGTACGCTTGCCAAAGCGAGTTCTCTGGATCATCACGTTCATTTGCTTTGTGCGACCAAAGGAGAAATGGGAAGGCGAATGGGGATTCCTCCTTATGCGAACCGTGAGTCGATCGCAACCATTCGGGAAAATGAGCTGCGCGAAGCCTGTGACCATCTCGGCATAGCTGGCTTGCATTTTCTTTCCTATCGTGATAAATCACTTGAAATTCAACCGATGGATAGTATGGTTGCAAAAATTACAGCATCCTTTGCGTCACTTCAACCTGATTGGGTCGTTACTTTTCATGAACGCCTCGGTGGTCATCCTGACCATTGCACAATCGGTCAAGCAACGACGATCGCTTTTGCGCATTATCAACAAACCCATCCGAATTGCCGGTTGTATTTTGTTGCCTGGCCAGCCTATGCGAAGCAACCTGCCAAGTATCAATTAGATAAAAATGCACTGGTTTCAATCGATATCCGCACAGTAAAAAAACAAAAATGGCTTGCGTTTGGTGCACACAAAACGCAGTCTGATCTGTATGATTGGGTATCGCTACCTGAGCATCAAGCACTATCTCATCTGGAGAATACGGAGTGGTTGATCGCGGATAATGGGCAACGGGGACAAGTAGCTGAACCGTTTTTATAGGAGTGAATTCGTTGTTGACGTTTTCTTCGCTCATAAATAGCTTTGCCATTCTCGCATTACTTCTTGGTCTGGGGTTATTGTTGACGAAAATAACAGAAAAACCAAGAATTCCTGATGTTGTTGTTTTTTTACTGATGGGCATCCTGCTCGGTTCACAAGTTCTCCATGTCATTGATGTGCCGCAAGTTTCCTTAGTGAATCAATGGATTTTGACGATGGGTGCGATCATTATTCTTTTTGATGGTGGTCGACAAGTTTCTTTATCGATTCTTTCCAAAACGTGGTTGACGGTTACGTTATTATCGACGGTCGGTGTTGTTATTACTGCCTTGGTGTTAGCGATCACGGCGCAAAATCTATTTCATCTTTCCTTTTCCGATGCTTTGTTGCTTGGGGCAGTACTGTCTTCGACAGATCCTGCGACCTTGATCCCAGTCTTTCGCCGAGTGCCTGTCATCGCACGATTAGGACAGACCTTGGAAGCGGAATCCGCGTTTAATGACGCGACAGCCGCTGTTCTTGTCGTCAGTATCGTGCATAGTTTGATGGGAAAATCGTTGACAGTGACGTATCTTATCAGTCACTTTGTATTAAATGCTGGTATTGGTATCGCCGTTGGGTTTGTTGTCGGCTTTATATCCCTTCATTTAATTACGCAAGCAAAAAGTGGATTTTTGCGTGAATATGCTTCGATCGTCATCTTTTTGTGCGCGATGGGTGCGTATCTTTTGGCGACAGTTTGGGATGGAAGTGGATTTATGGCCACGTTTGTCGCTGGTATTGTGACGGGAAATGAAAAATCATTTCGCGCGGATTTGCACGCATTAACGAAAGAGCATGTTAACCATTTTTTTTCTGCACTCGGATTGGTTTTTCGCATTTTGATCTTTATGCTACTTGGATCGCAAGTTGTCTTTGCCTCGATGGTACCCAACATAGGGTCATTGTTTTTGATCGTTCTCGTGTTGATGTTTGTTGCAAGACCACTCACTGTGCTTACGAGTGTATTGCCTGATCGCAGAGCAAAATTTAAGTTACCTGAGATTTTGTTGATGAGTTGGGTGAGAGAGACTGGCGTTTTACCAGCTGCTTTATCGGGTATGCTCGTAGCTTCCCATGTGCCGAAGGCTATGTTGATTGAGTCAGTTACTTTTCTTGCCATTCTCATGACGATATTGATCCAAGCGACATCCATGCCTTATGTGGCACAAAAACTTAAGGTTACCGTCCCTTTTGTCGAAGAAGAAATATAAAAACGCACTTTCAACGTCACAATGGGGACTTGAAGGTGCGTTTTGTTCGGATTTGTTTCTTTACAGTGCTATCGTTTGATGGGTATACGGCGCGAGATCGATTGCGCTTTGTCCAATCATCAACTTAGCTGGTATGTCCGTCTCGTTTTCGACGGTTACTGTGTCTTGCGTCATGGTAATAAGGATACGAGCATGGCGAAAAATCACTTTAAATGAGAGCGAAGTCCATTGTTTCGGCACGGATGGGGTAAAGCATAATCGATCAGCACTTACACGAAGTCCGCCAAACCCGTAAACAATCGACATCCAAGTTCCTGCCATGCTGGTGATATGACAACCATCTTCCGTATCATTATTGTAATTATCAAGATCAAGGCGGGCAGTACGCAAATACATTTCGTACGCCTTATCGTGATAACCGATCTCCGTCGCTAAAATACTATGGACACACGGTGACAGTGAAGATTCATGAACGGTCAAAGGCTCGTAGAAATCAAAATTACGTTTTTTGGTAGCGACATCGTATCGATCGGAAAGAAAGAAAAGCCCTTGTAATACATCAGCTTGTTTAATATAGCAAGATCGTAAAATACGATCCCATGACCAGTGTTGATTCAAGGGAAGTTCTTGAGGATCGAGATCGTTAACCGGGATTAATTCTTTGTCAAGAAACCCGTCTTGTTGTAAAAAGACATTCCGTTTATCGTCGTAGGGATAGTACATCTTTTCACTGATTGTTTGCCATGTTTTAATTTCTTCATCGAGCAATTGCGTTTTTTCACGAATACGAAGTAGCGCTTGCGCATCGGATTCCTGAAGGTTCGTGATGACTTCACGTGCGTAATCCATCGTCCAGACGGCAATTCGATTTGTATACCAATTGTTGTTTACGTTGTTCTCATACTCATTAGGACCTGTGACACCGAGCATCACATACTTTTGTTTATCCTCAGAATATTGAATGCGTTCTTCCCAAAAACGTGCGATCTCGATCAATACCTCAAGACCATATTCGCTAAGATAATCACGATCACCCGTATAATTTACATAGTTATAAATCGCATACGCGATGGCACCGTTACGATGAATTTCCTCGAAGGTGATTTCCCATTCATTGTGGCATTCTTCGCCGTTCATCGTGACCATCGGATAAAGTGCGCCTTTTTTAAAACCGATTTTACGCGCATTTTCGCGCGCTTTATCAAGATGTCGATAACGATAAATAAGAAGATTGCGCGCGATGTGTTCTTGCGCTGTGCTCAGGTAAAAAGGTAGGCAATAAGCTTCTGTATCCCAGTACGTACTACCACCATATTTTTCACCCGTAAAGCCTTTGGGTCCGATATTGAGCCGCTCGTCATCGCCGGAGTAAGTCTGATGGAGTTGAAAAATCGTAAAGCGAATCCCTTGTTGTGCCGAGACATCGCCTTCAATCGTGATGTCGCTTTCTTTCCATTTTAAGTCCCAGGCTTCTTCTTGCTCACGTAGGAGTTGGTTATAGCCAATCGTTTGCGCATGAAGGACAGCTGCTTGTGCTACCGTGTGTAATTGATCGATCGCGTGATCACGAGAAGTGACATTAGCGACAAATTTGTGTAAAGTGACCTTTTCGCCTTTTTTTGCTGCAATCACATACTGATTAGAAAGTTGATTCGCTACGTTCGATAGGGTTGGCGTGGTTTTTACCGTGTTGCCATCGATGGAAAGCTGACATTGCATAGCGCTCGTTACGTAGAAATCCAGTTTTTTAGTTTTCATCGTTAAAATAGCACGGCTTTGATCATGAAGGCATGCGACCGAATCCCAAAATTGTTCGCCGTGATTGGTGTCTCGATTCATCACATCACCGTTAAGAGAGGGTACGATCGTAATCGTTGCATCGGCATCAAGTGGCGTTACATTGTATTCGATGACACCGATTTCTTTGTGCTTCATGCTGACAAAGCGGGTAGCGTCGACTTGAATTGCTCTGCCTGATGGCAATGTCGCTGTAAAGGTACGACGCAATACACCCGCTTTCATCGATAATTCGCGAACGAAGTCTTGAACTTGACATGTCGCCAGATCGAGACGTTCTGCGTCGACAAAGATATCGATGGCAATCCAGTTCGTGCTGTTTAATACTTTAGCAAAGTATTCAGGATAACCGTTTTTCCACCAACCGACTCGGGTCTTGTCAGGATAATAGACGCCCGCCATGTAACTACCTGGTAAAGATGCACCAGAATAATGTTCTTCAAAGTTGGCACGTTGACCCATATGACCATTGCCAAGACTAAACAGACTTTCAGAAATTTCATGGCGTTCGGGCTCAAAGCCCATTTCGATGATCGACCATGGATCTTCTTTGATATAAGGGTTCATAAGAAACACTCCTTTTTGCGCAAACGATTGCACATGGATAAAAATAAGCGATCAGAAAAGCTGGGTGATCTGTTCTAACGTAATCGAAGCAAGGGAAGGTACGACCAGATCAGCGTCTGGCAAATCTTCCTTTGTACCGATGCCGATACAATGCATGCCAGCGTTGCGAGCCGCTTCGATACCAGCTTTTGCATCTTCAAAGACGACGCAAGTTGCAGGATCCACATTGAGTTCTTTGGCACACAGTAAAAAAACTTCAGGATCAGGTTTAGCTTTAGCGGTTTTTGTCCCATCGATGATCGAATCGAAGTAACTGACGAGGCCAACGTTATGCAAAATCGTCATCGCATTTTTACTTGCCGATCCAAGCGCGGTTTGTAAACCAGCTTGTCGAACGGAAAGAAGAAATTCAGCAGCTCCAGGAAGAATTTCATTTTGCTTCATGGTCGTGATGTATTCGACGTACCAAAGGTTTTTTTTAGCGGCAAGCTCTTCTTTTACATTTTGTGAAAAGGTTTTACCACCGATCTCAAGCAGGATCTCAAGGGATTGCATCCGACTGACACCCTTAAGACGTTCATTTTGTTCCTTGGTAAATTCAAAGCCTAACTCTTGTGCCAAACGCCTCCATGCTAAAAAGTGATACTTTGCGGTATCGACGATTACGCCATCAAGGTCGAAGAGACAAGCACGAACTGTTGACATTCTTGCTCCTCCTTTGTATTCAAAAATTATCCATACGCCAGGCATCCTAATATCGTTAATTATCATGGGTGTTCGGTATTTTGTCAACGCAATCCATGGCATAAAATCTAGCGTAGCTTGTACAAATTTGATATGGTTATAGATATCGCTTTTATATCGCTTTTTTTTGTTGTGTCTTTGCAGGGGGGCATATCCAATGGTTTTTATCGCGATTTTCAAAACGATCGTCGGTTTAGTAGGATCTTTTGCCTTGGCCTATTTCTCCTTGCTTGTCTTGCGGGGAAAAGATCAAATCCTATCTTTCAAAATCCCTTATTTTCGCTATATAGGATCGGCTTTTTTAGTTGATTTGATCGTCTGGTTTATTCGTTATATGAATGATGGGTTAAATACGCAACAGTTGGCGGAACCCATTGTATCCGAAGTGTTCTTATTTCTTTGGATTTGGGTTGTTCTCTCTTTATCTTACTACGCTTTACTTAATGAAAAAAATAAGCGGTTTTGGCTGTTGTGGATAACTTTTGTTCTTGGTACTTCGCTAGATTTTGTCCAATTCATCGGAATATTACACCCTGGCATACCTGATGAATGGCCGATCTTGTTTTTTTCTTGGGCCACTTCAGTCGTAAGCTCGTTTGTGATTATCTGGTTGACGTTTAATTCCTTACAATTTCCCGATCGACGCTTGACGATTAGTACTGCCTTGATCATCGCAATATCGTTGTCTGGGCAAAGAATGAATTCGCTTTCTTCTTTATATTTTTTAGATCCGGAACGTGGTTCTTTATCTGCACATTTGCAAAATGGTCTCTTTGCCACGACGATCGGTTTTGACGTAACGATTATTTTGGGACTCATTATTGGGTTGAGAATATTTCGGCAATATAATCAACGTTATACCCATACGATTTCTCATTTACGGACGACGCAAACTTTATTAACTGATACCCTTGACCGTTTAAAAGATAGTGAAGACCGTTATCGTACTTTGGTTGAACAATCTCCGATTCCGATGTTTGTTCATCGAGATACGAAGATGCTTTACGTGAATATCGCTTTTAAATCGTTGATGGGGTTTACAGCGCTTGAGGCGTTAGATACTGATTCCCTGCTCACTTTTTTTCCTGATTTTATCAAGGAGTTTCAAGGACGCGAAGCGCAACAAGTGGATGCAGTGGTGCTCAGTTATATCACGAAAACAGGTCAGCGAGGATTTGCCGAGATCACGGGGCTTACTGTGCGTTTCTTGGGTGAAGACGCGAAGTTAGCGGCTTTAATCGATATCACCAAAGAACGTTTAGCTGAGTTGCGCCTCCAAGAAAATGAGCGCAAGTATCAAGAGCTATTAGAATCTTCCCCGATCGGTATGTTGATTTATCAAAAAGGTAAAATTCGATATGTTAACCCGACAGCGGCTAAAATTTTAGGTGCTATTGAACCTAATGAAATATTGCAACACAACATTTCCTTTTTTATTAAAGATAACGATCCACAAATTTTACAATCGCTGTTTCAACGGCAGCAAGCTCTTCAACAAACTTTTGAAATTAAAGCGAGAAGGCTAGACGATAAGATTGTTGACCTCGAACTGCTCGTTTATCCTACCCGTTATGAGGATGATATTGCTTTTCAACTTGTATTTCAGGATATCTCCGATCGTAAACGAACGGCTGATGTTATTCGGTATATGGCATTTCATGATAATTTAACGGGTCTTCCTAATCGATCGATGATTAAAGATCGCATGCATCAGACATTATCCTGGTATGAAACATTAACTGAGAAACCTAAAATTGCGATCGCCTTTATCGATCTTGATCGTTTTAAAAATTTAAATGATTCACTCGGTCATTCAGCAGGGGATGAAGTCATCAAAGCTGTATCCGAAAGATTGTCTGTCTCCCTGATGCAAAACGAGTTTGTCAGTCGGCTCGGTGGTGATGAATTTGGTCTCTTATCCGCTAACCTTAAAGATATGGATGAGATCGTACATTTTGCGGAGCGATTAATGCGCGTGTTTGCTGCACCTTTTCAGGTGCTCGGCGGATCCTTTTATCTATCGGCAAGTATCGGGTTGTCTGTCTATCCGGATCACGGTACGGATGAAGAAACTTTATTACAAAATGCAGATATGGCGATGTATGCTGCAAAAGCGGAAGGGAAAGCGCGTTATCAACTCTATACGCCGACTTTAGATGATCAATATAAATATCGTAATGAATTAGAGCAAGCTTTGCGAAGTGCACTTTCGAATAACGAGTTTGAAATCTTTTATCAACCTGTCGTGGATATCGCGACGAATAAAATTGTCAGTGCAGAGGCGTTAATTCGATGGCCTAGTAAGGAAAGAGGCATGGTTTCTCCTAGTGAATTTATCCCTCTTGCTGAGGAAACAGGACTGATCATCGAAATTGGCGCTTGGGTGACGAGAAAAGTCGCCGAGCAAATTGTTGTATGGCAAAATCAAGGGCATTATGCTGTTCCGATTGCGGTTAACGCTTCGTTATTAGAATTTCAAGGGATTGATTATGTAGATCGGTTAAAAGCGATCTTGGACGATGTTGGGATATCTCCGCAACTTATACAAGTTGAAATCACAGAAAGAACGATGATTGCCGATATCGATCATACGATTGCAACTATCAATCGATTGCATCGCATTGGCGTTAAAACGTCCATGGATGACTTTGGTGTAGGTTACTCTTCGCTCAGTTATTTACGTCGATTACCTGTCGATAAATTAAAGATTGATCGTTCCTTTATCGAAGACTTAACGCTCGTGGATGGTCAAGCGATTGTGTATGCCATTCTTGTTCTTGCCAGCACATTAGGTTTGACGGTCGTTGCCGAAGGGATTGAACATGAAGAAGAATTAGAATATCTTAAGGAAAATGGCTGCCACCAGGCGCAAGGTTATCTCCTTGCCAAACCGATGCCGGCTTTACAAATTGCCTCATGGTTACCGATTCAAAATAAACCGACAAAAGGAGATGAGGTATGATTGCGTATGATTATGATGTGATCATCGTCGGAGCAGGTCCTGCAGGCACGACAGCGGCCGCTCGGATCGCATCCACTGGAATGTCAGTTTTATTACTTGAAAAATACCCGTTGCCAAGAAGCAAAACGTGTGGTGGTGGTGTGACGCGAAGAGCTTTGCAAAAAATGCCTGTTGATATTACACCGATCATTCGAGAATCGATCGATTCGTTGATCGTGTTCAATCAAGGTGCAAAAAAGCAGGTTTTTACGCATCACCGTCCTTATTTGTTTATGGTAATGCGCGATGAATTGGATTACTTGCTTGCCAACCATGCGATCGCCTGTGGTACAAAAATCGAAACGGGCGAAGCAGTAAAGCACATTGAAGAAACAAAAGACGCTGTTATCGTCAGTACGAAAAGTAAACAGTATCAATGTCGCTATCTCCTGGGAGCGGATGGCGTAAATAGTACGGTTGCTCGACTTTGTGGTTTAGCTAAAGAAAAACAGAAAATTTTAGCGCTCGAGTATGAAGTAGCACAGGGTCCAACGTATATGCAAGAGCATCCACGAAGTATCATGATCGATTATGGGGCAGTTGCGAATGGATATCTATGGGTGTTTCCGAAGCATGATCATTATTCGATCGGTGTTGGTTCTTTTGGAACAAAAGCGCAAGATTTACAGGCGATCTTACATCAGTTTCTGGAAAGGCATGCGATAATGGATGCTGTTATTGATGCAAAAGGGCATCATCTATCTCTTGGCGGGCGAAGCTTGAAGGTTGCGACAAAGCGGATTCTACTTCTTGGTGATGCTGCAGGGTTCGTCGAGCCGTTTGGTGGAGAAGGGATTTATTACGCTGTCTATAGTGGTGAAATTGCAGCGAATCATGTCATTGAGCAAGGAAAACAGGCAAGTCGTGATTTGTCTGGCTATCAAGCCTTGATTGAACGTGAAATCATGCCTGAGTTGACGATGCTCAGTAAAGTTAATGATGTGTTTTACCCGAATATTGGGCTTATTCATCGCATGATCACACGTTATCCGCAATTTATGCATAAAGGTTTCTCCGTCTTGGAAGGTGAGAAATCGTACGTGAAGGTGTATCCTGTGTTAAAACGTGTACTCAGTGCAGGGAAAGGGATTGGACTGATTGCACGTTATTTTGGTTGATTTGAAGTGAGGAAAGAGAATGGCAGCTTCTTCGAAGAAAAAATGGTGGATTTTGGCCAACATCTCGGTGGGAACGTTTATGGCGACTTTGGACGGAAGTATCGCCAATGTAGCTTTACCAACGATTTCACATGCTTTTATGATTTCTTTACATACTGTGCAGTGGGTAGTTACGGCCTATCTGTTGACCATATGTGCGATGTTGCCGATCATCGGTAAAATCGCAGATCGTATCGGAAGAAATCGTGTCTATAATGCTGGTTTTCTACTCTTTTCTCTTGGATCGCTTCTCTGTAGTTTGTCTGGTCATATCGCTTGGCTCATTCTAAGTCGTATCTTACAAGGCATCGGAGCTTCTTTATTGATGGCCAATAATCAAGCGATCGTAGCGAGTACGTTTGCTGTCACGCAACGTGGTAGGGCTATGGGTATCACGGGTGCGATGGTTTCATTAGGGTCGCTGACAGGTCCTGCGATCGGTGGAATTTTAGTGAGTGCTTTTGGTTGGCCATCGATTTTTTATATCAATGTTCCCATTGGTGTGATCGGGTTTGTCGCAGGCTTATTTATCCTTTCTGCACAACCGATGACGACAAAAAAAGAACCTTTCGATTATCTTGGATCGAGTCTTTTTATCTTGGGGATTACGTTATTTCTCTATGCCTTTAGCAATGCGCCAACTTGGGGACTCACTTCACCGCTTACATATGGTGGTTTGGTCATTGCGATCATACTGCTTGCTCTTTTTGTCCTTAGGGAAAGAAAAGCAAAATTCCCTATGCTCGATCTTACGCTATTTGCGATACGCGCATTTCGGACGGGGACACTTGCGGCGATGCTTTCTTTTATTTCTTTATTTTGCACGACGGTGATGATGCCCTTTTTTATGATGGAAGCCTTACACTATAGTCCTTCTACGACGGGATATGTGATGGCTGCTTATCCCTTGACGATGGTATTGACAGCGCCGATATCTGGAGCGATCTCTGATAAGATAGGACCCTTTTGGTTGACGACAAGTGGCTTGCTCCTGAACGTACTTGGCTTTATATTATTAAATTCGCTTTCGACTTCGGTTGCACCCTGGCTCGTTGCTTTACATATGGCGATATTCGGAATTGGACAAGGGATGTTTCAATCACCGAACAATGCGGCGGTGATGGGAAGTGTTGATAAAGCGCGTTTAAGTGTGGCGAGTGGAATCAATGCGCTGGTGCGCAATATCGGCATGGTACTGGGGATTTCGTTGTCTGTGCTGCTTTTTTCCTATCAAATGTTTTTTTTAACCGGGCGTTTTGTTCAAGTTGGCGTTGAAGTAGTTGATCCCAAAGCATTTCTTACTTCATTGCATACCGTATTCTACGCAGCAGCGCTAGCCGCATTGTTAGGAGCCATCGCTTCTGTTCGAAGAAGGCGCTCGCCTTCTTCGAACAGAATGCATAAGAAGCAAAATTAGTAAGCAAGGACATCTTGCATAAAACTCAAGGATTGAACAAAAGCGTCGCGAGCAGATTCTATGTGATAAGAACTTCTCGTGTCATTAAAGAAGGCGTGTCCTGCACCCTTATAGATCTGCGCATCAAAGTTTTTACCGAGGTCTTTCATCTTCTTACCGAAAGCTTCGACGCCGTCCGTAATGGCTGGATCATTTTCACCATAAAATCCAATGACGGGGCACTGAATCTTTGGCAATAAATCATCGGCAGGCGTTCGACCATAAAAGATGGCGGCGCCTTTTAATTTGTCATCATGACAGGCGAGCAAGGCGGATAACGCGCCTCCCATACAAAATCCGAGTGAAGCGACCCCTTGCCCTTTGGTTATCGCATATTCTTCGCGAAGAAATTCGGACGTATGCGTGAGTTGGACGACATAATCTTGCATCGGAAGACCACCAAAAAGCCGTGCAAAGGTTCCTCGAACTTGCTGTTGTATATCTTCAGGTAGGCTCGCTAAGGCATCTTCACGAGCTTTTTCATCATGCCATGCGCTTGGTGGGAGACTTTCCATAAAGGCTTTAATTAACCCGACACGTTCGCGCGTTAACTTTTCTTCGCGTTGACCGTCTCTGGCATAAAGGTCGGGAGCAAAGGCAACATAACCTGCCATGGCAAAACGTTCTGTTACCGCTTCGATGTGCTCATCAACACCCCAGATTTCTTGAATGATGATGATAGCAGGAAGGGTTGCTTTTGCTCGTTTGGGATAGGCGACATAACCTTGATACTCATTATTTTCCCCGTACGAAACCCATGCCGTATGTAGATTCATGTAATCCCCACCTTATCGCATTTTGCCTTCAGTATACCATGCAAAAAAATAAGAAAGGGCATTGACGCGCTAAAATAAAGTAGTTATACTTGCAATATCAACTTAAAAAAAGTAATTAACAAAACATTCGAGGAGACGATGACAAGTGGCATTACAAAAATGGGCAGTAGACGTAGCACACAGTTCCGTAGATTTTTCAATTAAACATATGATGATCGCGACGGTGAAAGGTGCATTTCATCAATTCAGTGCGGATGTTGAAGCGGATGTCAATGATTTAACCACAGCCAATATCGGTTTCTCCGTCAACGTAGCAAGCATTGATACACGTAATGGTGATCGTGATAACCACCTTCGTTCCGGCGACTTTTTTGATGCCGAAAACCATCCGGAAATGACCTTTCGTTCGACATCGGTGAAAAAAACGGGCGATGGCGAATACGATGTCACGGGTGATTTGACGATTCGTGGTACGACGAAGCCAGCGACATTTGCTGTGACGTATGAAGGTTCGGGTAAAGATCCATGGGGAAATGAAAAAGTTGGGTTTAGCGTGAAAGGCACGATTTTACGCAGCGATTATGGTTTAACGTGGAATGCAGCTCTTGAAACAGGCGGCGTTCTCGTAGGCGATTCAGTGAAAATCACGTTGGATATCGAAGCGACAAAAGAAGCGTAAGCGATAAGAATCAGCCCGAACAGGTCTGCTTAAGGCAGAGTTTGTTCGGGCTTTTTTGATTTTCCTATGTAGAGAAAGAACAATGCACTTAGTGCCAGGATACCACACAGGACAAAGACAAAGCGAAAATCGATCAACTGTGCCACTAAACCACCGCCGATGCTACCGATTAAACTGCCGAGATTGCTTGTATTGCTGTAGAGCGTTGTCGTTGTGCCTGGCGCATGAGGAAGGAAGTCTTGAAAATAGCTCATGCCGATACTGACGAGCACGGAGACGTTGATCGCGCAGACAATCTGAAGAAGTAATACTTCTAATGCGGAATGTGAAAATGCCATGCCAAAATAATAAATCGTTGCGCTAAGACAGCCGATGAGCAACATAGAACGTTTTTTAAAGCGTCCTACAATGGCGCCAAGAAGGATGATGATAGGGATTTCGAGAAACGCGCTCAAGCTGGCAACAATCCCTACGGTGCTTTGTGGTGCGCCGATCGCTTTTGTAACCAAAAGGGGCATATAAAGACCATTCATCGATAAAGCACTATTGGCAAAGATAAAGGCGATACTCGCGGCCAATACATCCCATCGTTTAAGCGTTTGCCAAAGTGATATTGGGTCTTTGGGACGTTGCAAAGACGTTGCTTGCTGTTTTGTATTTTGTAACCGCCATAAGACGATAAAAAAAGCGATCAGAAATAGTGATGCAGTGATAAGAAACAAGCCATGAAAACCCGATATACCGAGAAGCGTAGCGCCTGCGAGCGGACCGATGACCCATGCGAGTGAAAAGAAAGAGCGTAACGTTGATACGGCAAAGGTGGCATCTTGCTGGCGTGTGCGAATGGCTGATTCTCGTGCATAAGCGAAGATTTGTGGGAACGTCGATGAACCAAGACCGAGAAGTAACGTGGTCACAATCAGCAAGAGAACGTATTGATGAAGCAGTAAAAAGGCGAGATAGCCTAATACGGAAGCAAAAGATGATAATAACATGATACCTTTTCGTGCTCCCGTGGCATCCGAATATTTACCTAACCACGTGCTGGCAATGATCCCGCCAAGCGCATTTAAGCACATGAAAAGACCGAGTTGAAAAGGTGACATATGAATCACGTTCGTTAAATAAAGGGAAAGAAACGGTCGAGTGATCGAAATGCCGATACCTAATAAAATGATTGTTATCGTTAACAGAATAAAACCAGGAAATTTCAATTTTGAGGATAATAATGTTCGCAATCCAAATGCCCCCTAGTACCAAGTACTAGGGAGTATTGTAACACAATTTGAAAAGAGTAAAAGTGGATTAGACAGGTTGCAAGGTAGATTCTTCAAGGACGAAATGAACGGGTACGCCATGGAGAAGTGTGTCTTTTACAGGGCAAGCTTGATAGGCGTGCGCGAGCAAGGCATCGATGTGTTCCTGATCGGCTGTCGTTTCGAGTGCAATTCGATAGGTGATTTCACTAAATCCACTTCGCACTTCAGGATTAGCGCCAGTAAAACCGTCAGGATCGAGATAGCCGTCAACCGTCGTTTTTAGACTTACTATCGCGACGTCATGCATCGGCGCAAAAGAAGTTACACAGACATTGATGCAACCGCCAAGCGCAGCAAGCAACATTTCTACAGGTGTCGAACCTTGGTCTGTACC
>JABEUY010000012.1 GCA_013044175.1 Bacilli bacterium | reverse complement strand
TGACAAATCACTTTTTCGCTTATAATGGTGCTAGCTTTTGTCTGAAAGGGGCAACACCATGCGTGAGGAAAGTCTTCAAAAAGTAAGTCAAGCGATCGATGTGCTTAATAAAGCGACACAAGAACCAGATCAAGCGAAGCGCATAGCGATCGCGCAAGAGGCGGTTTCGATCTCAAACGATTGTATTGAAGCATGGCTTTTTCTTGCTAATGAAGCGGCCACCGATTTTGAACAAGCCGCGAAGTATTTAACAGAAGCAGTAGCTGCCGGTGATCGTTTTTTTGCGGATAAGAAAGAGGAGTGGACAGGACGCTTTTGGCAAGTGGCGCAGACAAGGCCCTATATGCAAGCCCGTGCTGGTCTTGGACAAGTGCTCTGGGAGATCGGTGAGCACGATCAAGCGCTTGCCATCTTGGAAGAAACGCAACGATTGAACCCTGTCGATCATCAGGGGATTCGTTTTATTTTACTTCGAGCTTATCTTGAACGAAAAGATTATGAACGTGGACAAAAACTGGCGAGCCAATACGAAGCAGAGCAATCCACACCGATGCTCTATACTCGCCTCCTTTATACTTTTGCGCTTGATGGCGATTCACTACCTGCCCGTTCGCTCTTTGTGGCAGCGCGTAAAATCAATCCTTTTGTGTTAGATTATCTGCTGGGTCTTAGGGTGTTACCGCAAAAATTGCCGAAACAAGCTGAACCAGGTCAAGAGTCAGAAGCGGTGCGGTATGCGGTCGTCTACGGAGATGCGTTTACCGAAGTCGAAGGATGCATTGATTTCTTACGCGCTCAAAAAAAAATACGCGTGCAAAAAGAAGAGAAGAAAAAAGAACAAAGTAAAAAATCTTGATGAAAAACCCGCTTTTGTCCTTGCAAAAGCGGGCTTTTTGCGCGTACAACGAAGAGGGAGGGGAAAAGAATGAGCGATCTGGATTTTGACCTTATGTCGGCATCATGGCGCCATGATGCGCGTGATGAACTGAGTTTTATTGTCGCTTTAGCCGAACGTCTTGAGAAATCCTTACCAGGGCTGACGAAGATCGACCGCGAGCATAAACTTTTTTCAAAGGATCGTCCGATCGTTGCTATCGAAGTGACGTTTGGTGAACAGGGATTTCGACTTGTGAAAGAACGAGGTAGTTTTGTTGCGAGAAAAGCAAAAATCGTGCGCGGTATTGTTTTATCCACGAAAGATATTGCGCTCAATACTTGGCTTGAAGAATTATCACAAGCACTTAGTAGCTATGTAAATGAACACCATGAAATGAGACAAACGCTGGAAGATTTTTTGTTATAAAGCCAGACAGACATTGGGGTGAGGCGATTGTTTGGTTTTCGCTTTTCAAAAAATAAGCAAGTAGAGCAACCGGTGGAACAAAAGCCGAGCAGGGAAATTCCAACGCAAAACTATCTTTCGCAAGAAGAATTGGCGAGAAGGGCGAAGGATACGGAGGAAGCACTTCGTGCTGGGCAACTTCCTGCACAGGTAACTAACCGTCTTGATGCGATGCGAGAAGGGCAATTACCTTTTACATCATCGTTTCGAGTCAAGGAATGGGCAGCATTACGGAAATTTCAGTTTTTGCCATTAGGTCAAGTGATGGGGAGTTCGATCTATCATATAGGCTGGTCACGGCTTGCCAATGCAGGGTTTTATTTTTCACAAAGCTTCGAGATTGAAGCTCCGACTTCAGCGATGATGGAGGCGAGAAAAATTGCGTTAGGGCGCATGCAACAAGAAGCGATGGCACTGCATGCACATGCTGTCGTAGGGGTGCGCCTAGAAAAGGTGACGAAGATTCCTGAAGAGAATATCATCGAATTCATCGCTGTTGGCACGGCCATTCGCTTGGAAGGTAAACCTACGCCGAAATCACCGATTCTTGCCACGGTATCTGGTCAGGATTTTGTGCGTCTCATCGAAGCGGGGGCGATGCCAGTAGGTCTTGCTATGGGCGTCAGTTATTATTACCTGATGACCGATTGGCGCGATTTTCGTCAGCAATTTAGTTTGTATAACCAAGAGATGGGACACTTTCAACAAGGTGTTGCGCGAGTTCGAACAAAAGTCATGAAAAGAATGATCGATGATGCCCATGCTTTGGAGGCAAGTGGCGTGATCGGCGCTGATTTTCATCTAACAGTTGAAGAAGTAGAGCGAGAAGTATCGGAAAATCAAAGTGTGACCGATCATATTTTGGATGTTGTCGCGCTAGGTACGGCGGTTGAACATAGTTCGCAACAACCTAAACCGCATATTATCACGACCATCTCGTTAAATGATTAAAGCTTATCCCATGGCTGAAAGGAAGGAATTCTTATATGACTGAAAATTACAACGATTTACCTCAGCATGCGTTAGAAAGGTTGCAAGGACTTCGCAGTGCGAATCATCCTCAAGGCGTTTTTACCAGTGATCTTTCGGTGAATGAATTTTTGTTGGTTCGAGAAGCAGGGTTTGAACCGATCGGCATGGTGGTCGGCAGTTCAATTTATCATATCGGCTATCAACAAGCGAATTGGCGCAACAATGAAGAGATGCAAGTCTTAAGTCAAGCGATGTATCACGCTCGTGAACTCGCCATGTCGCGTATGGAAGAAGAGGCGCAAGCATTAGGGGCTGACGGTGTTGTCGGCGTACGTCTTGATGTGGGAAGATATGAATGGGGAGCAGATCTCGCTGAATTTATCGCTGTGGGAACGGCTGTCGTATCACGAGATCGCAGTCAAAACTTTCGCACGCATACTGGGTTGCCTTTTACCAGTGATCTTTCCGGACAGGATTTTTGGACATTGATGCGCGCCGGTTATCGACCACTTTCGATGGTGATGGGGAGTTGCGTATATCACGTCGCCCATCAATCGATGCGTCAGTATATGCGTTCGATGGGGCAGAACTGTGAATTGCCAAATTACACGCAAGCGCTCTACGATGCGCGTGAACTTGCGATGGAGCGTATGCAAAAAGAGGCGCATGAGGTTAAGGCCGAAGGAATTGTCGGTGTTCAACTTCAAGAAAAAAGTCATGGTTGGGGAAGTCATGTTATTGAATTTTTTGCGGTAGGTACGGCAGTAACGCCGATCTCGGATAACCATTCGATCGAGCGTCCGCAACTGATCCTTTCGTTAAACGATTAAGGAGGGTTTCTGATGGGGTTATTTCATCGTGCGGCAAAAATCGTGCAAGCTGAAGTGCAAGATCGCAAACAAAAAGCAATGAGTGTCCAAGAACAATTAGAATTGCACTATCAATCGATGCTCTCTGCCATTGGTGAAACGAAATTGATGATCGCCGAAGTTAAAAGTAGAAAGCTAAGGCTCGAAGAACAAGTGGCCCTTTTGCTTTCTGAAGAATCTACCTTAGAGCAGAAAGCGAAAGAAACATTACGGCAAGAGGATGAAAGTGCAGCGAGAGATTTCTTGGTCAAAAAAAGAGAGAAGCAAGCGAAGCGTATCGGATTTGAGGAGAAGATTGAATTTCTTTCCCAAAAGATTATGATGTTGGAACAGAGTTATGAAGCGATGAGAGAAAAAGTGAAAGACTTTATGGAACAACGCGATGAGCTTGAAGCGGATCTCTCAGCGGCGAAGGCGCAATTATGGATGACGCAGGCCTCGGATTTGATGGATAAAGCGAAAAACAGCGGGCTTGAAGCATTAGCCCAAGAGACGCGCGTGGCGCAAGCGCAAGTTTCATTGCACCAGACCTTTGATGAGGAATTCGAAGCATTCGTTCGATCGACCAAAGAGTCGGCACCGTAAGAGAAAAATTAAAAAGGGGCTGTCCCAAAGGTCGTGCATTGACTTAGGGACAGCCCCTTGATTTAACCGTTAATGTAGGTGGAGTTCGTGAATTGACCGATCAGAAAGTCATACGTCTCAACATAGACATTTCTTACAGCAGGATCCGTGCTTTGCGCAGCTTGCACAAGTAACTTGGAACCTGCATAGACGGCATGAACGGTATTGCCTTCCGCGTTGCTATTAAAAGCGGCGACCAGTTCATTGTAGTAGCGATCCCGTGCCGTCTGTGACGTTAAGATGCCATTTCCCATCTCTAATTCAAGACCGAGATTGAGTTGAAACGCTTCATTCGCGGCGGTAACCATTCGTTGTGGCGTTAAGGAAGGCGTTTCATAATAATTGGATTGCAAAATGATATCGTCAAATCCGTACGAAGAACCCGATACGAGTCCTGACGCGTTGTAAGTCGGAATCCAAAAGAAATTCAATTTGTTTTTATGCGTGAGATTCGCCGCTTGTTCGATGAGATTGACTTCATTTGGCGATGCGTAGGACACCGATTCCGCATCCCAATACAGTCCGACGAGACGTAGATGCGCATAATGTGCTTCGCGAAATCTCGCTAAGACGCTGTTGATATAAAATTCAATGGCACGAAGTCGATTTTGGTAAGCAACATATGTGCCTTGACCGTTACTGCTAAAAGACAAACTGCTAGAACTCCAAAGTTTTCCGAAGTTCGTAATGGAAGCATTCGGATACGGTATGGCTAAAATCACATTGACCGTTGGTTCATTGACGCCGATACTCGCAAGACCACTTTCATCGGCACCCACAGTTTGATTAAGCGCATCGAGTTGTTGATTTGGGGTAAAAAGGCTGTTCATATAATTCTCCCACCCGTAGATGGTCGTAAGTGAACTACCGTAAGGTAAGAAAAGAAAAGTGTCGAACATTTTACCACTTATCTGGTTATTTCCTGAATGATAGGCGACCATCGGATCAAAGTCAGAAGGTGTCCATGTTCCTTCTTGGCCATTTGCGCCACTATAAACGAGCAAAGCATTGCTGATACCATCTGCGATTTTAGAAGATGGCGAGAGCGTACCCGGGGCGAACGGTTTTGGCGGCGCAATAGGTAATTGAGCTAGGCTCGGTGTGAGTAAAGGTGAGCCATACACCTGAAGGTTTTTGGCGAGTACCCACACGTCCACGGGAAAAACTAATTTTACGTATTGCGCTGTAATATGTGGAATTGGTGTGGAGAATGTCTGGGTCAACGTCCCCGAATAGTACAGCGGAATATTGGATTTGACATCATTTACCGTAAACCACTGTGTGCCGTTTTGCGAGATGAGAAATTGGACGTGCGTGGGAAATAAAATGCCGCGCGTCGTCTCCTCAAGAAAGTCGATGGAAGCACTGGTGAGCGTATAAGGTTGACCGAGGTTGACGACGACTGTGCGATTGAGCTGACGTAAAAATCCATTCCATTTCGGCCCATCGGACATGAGACCACCCGGTGGTGTCGGGTATGTTTTCGTCTCGATCTGATGGTAGAATGTGTCGGTTTTATCGGTGGAAGATACGGTATACGTAGCTTGTTGTGCGACATCATAGGGCTGATTCAGAGGCGTTAAGGGCGTGACAGGTGCAGCGCTAAAAGCTTGCTTGGCGGGCGGAAAGATCATCATGAACACAGTACACAGACTGAGAATCATAAGGCCAATAAGACGACGTATCGGTTTCATATTCACTCCTAGGCAAGATCGTCATGCGATCGATTTATCTCTATTGTACAAATAACCGAGCAAGTTGGAAAGTCGCGGTTAGCAACTAGGCAACTTTGTGATAGGATAGGCATAATAGTTTTAGGACTTGAGTAAGAGAAAACAGGAGTGGATAGTTTTGCTGATCGTGCAAAAGTACGGAGGCACTTCCGTCGGATCGCCTGAGCGCATCGGAAAAGTTGCCGATAGGATTGCCAAAACGATCGCGAAAGGTCATCAGGTTGTCGTTGTGGTTTCTGCGATGGGCCATTCGACAGATGCACTTGTCGATCTAGCGGCACAAGTGACAGAAAATCCAGATAAAAGAGAGATGGATGCATTACTCGCGACAGGGGAGCAGGTATCGACAGCGCTTGTGTCGATGGCACTTCAAAAACGCGGGATCCAAGCGAAGTCGTTTACAGGATGGCAAGCTGCCGTTCAAACAGAACCTGTGCACGGTGCCGCGCGGATCGAGACGATCGACCCGCAACCGTTATCTGACTATTTGAAAGAAAATGGCGTCGCCGTTGTCGCAGGATTTCAAGGTATAGCCAAAGGCGCTGTGACGACGCTTGGCCGTGGTGGTTCAGATACGACGGCAGTTGCGATCGCTGCCGCACTGAAAGCGGATTTGTGTGAAATCTATACCGATGTGGATGGCGTGTATACGGCCGATCCGAGAAAAGTGACAGGTGCGTATAAATTAGAACAAGTGAGCTATGATGAAATGTTAGAATTGGCGAACCTCGGTTCGCAAGTACTCCATCCACGGGCGGTGGAGACAGCAAAACGACATCAAGTCGCGTTAGTTGTACGATCGAGTTTCACGGATGCGGAAGGAACGGTGGTTAAGGACATGACAACGATGGAAGGGTTACGCGTCGTAACCGGTGTAGCACAAGAAAAGGAAGTAGCGAGACTAGCGATCGTTGGCGTTCCACCGTCGAGTAAGCCTTTAACGAACATGTTTCGCACGCTGGCAAAACAAAATGTCAATGTTGACGTTATTGTACAAAGTATTTTGCGCGAAGAAGAAGTCGATGTCTCCTTTACGGTTTCGGAAGCGGATCTTGATCGTGCGTTAGAATTGCTTGAGGCATTGAAAGAATCCCTCGGTTATCGCGAGATCGTTCATGAAAAAGGACTATGTAAGGTGTCGATCGTTGGCGCGGGTATGATCAGCAATCCCGGTGTGGCGGCTCAAATGTTCGAAGCCTTAGAAGCGGCTGGCGCTCGCGTGAAAATGGTAAGTACGTCTGAGATTAAAGTTTCGTGTGTGATAGAAAGTAGTTATCTTGAAGCTGCGATCAACAGCGTTCATGCTTCGTTTTTGCTCGATCAAGAATAAATCGTTAGGCTAAAAGGCTGTCGAGTTATCCTCGGCAGCCTTTTTATCATGTGATCATGATGTACTTAGATGTGCCGTAGTTAAAGCATGCCAAAAGGAAGTGTCTTCTGCGCCGAGGTGCCAGACAGCAATGCCTCGTAATGCGAAAGTGTTGACTAACTGATCGACGTAGGTAAGGCTTTGGCCATTCTCAAACCAGACAGTATGCTTGACGCCACTAGCGTCGGTGTATTGAAATGTCGGTGTTTGGGAGGAGGGATCGATCGTGATGGTGGCGTGATAGCTGGATGCTAACGACTTGGCTTGTTGCATACTCACCTCAACGCCAGTTCCTGCTGACCAATCGTAGCCATAGTCGGCAACGCCAAGCAGTAGTTTGTTGGCTGGAATTTGTGTGAGGGCATATTGAATGACACGTTGATCGTTAAAAAGCGCAGCGATGGTACCCGGTTTGCCGCCAGGTACATGCTCGTCATACGTGATGAGCATGACCAAATCGGCATGACTGGACAGGCCAGCATAATCATACGGACTTTGTGGGGCACTTTGATCGCGTTCGGGTAGGCAGACCATCGTGGTGATCCCATTGGCGGATAATTGAGCATGCAAGGCTTGCATAAAATTAACGTAGGGCACACGATCTTTAGGAAGGATATTTTCAAAGTCAACCGTGACCCCACGCAACTTTTCTTTACGGGCTATGGCGGTGATCTCATTGATCAACGCAGTTGGTCTTCCTGGCGTCGTCAACATCTGATCGACGATCGCAGGATCAGCTTGATGGGTGACATTATTGTAGTTGGCCAGCACCATGAAGGGAGCGATCGACGTTTGTTCAAGCTGTTGCCATTCCTGCGTTGCGCCACCACCTGCTGAGGCCACAGTAAGCAGATACTGCGTTTGATCAATCGCTTGCCGAGTTTTGGCAGAGCCCGAAGGGAAATCAGCGATAAAAGGGAAATAAGTCAGACCGATCGCGCTGATTTGCTTTTGGTGGGATGTAAGGTCAGCGCTTTGCACGGATAGCGACGGTTGACTTGTTGAAAAAAAATAAATAAACGGCGGAGAGGTGCGTAAATGGGGTTCAGGCGAGACGAGTTGATCGCCAGACGGCGGGTTTTTCATGATGCGGTTAGCATTTTGTAGGGTTGAAGCAAATTCGCTACGTGTCATCGTACGTAACGGTGCGAAATCATTCGGTGTTACTGTCGTCATCAGTTGATTAGCTAGTATGCTGTTGATCGTCATCTGCGTAGCAACAGGAAGTGTTGCTATATCGTTGAGTTGGAAAGGACGTATATAATCATATTGGTTGATGCCATAAAAATTGGCCAATAGTTGGGCGAGAAAGACGCGAGTCGCCGAAGCTTGAAAGGAAGAGATCTGAAGACCTTTTAAAAGACCGATTTGGTCGGCATAGGCGATGTAGTTCGTTACTTCAGGGGATGGTAAGTGACCATCTCGTCCTTTAATGAGTACATTGGAAGTCGGATAGACCATGCGACGGTAAGAAAGTAGCGCAGCGATAGCATCTTCCTCGCTGATCGGTAACGAATCATGGTAGGTAAGATCGATGGCGTTTGGCGGTAAAGAGGCTAACGATTTTTGAGCCATGGCTCGAAATGCTGAAGATGACAAAAGTAACTGCAGTTGCTGACGAGCTTTAGCAAATTGGCGAACAGAACTATTATCATAACGATTGGCAAGGCCCCAATGCGCGTTTGCTTGGGTGGGATTGACGGTGAGTTGCTTGGTAAACGCCTGGATCGCTTGGGTGAATTCTTGATGCGTATAATAACCCCAACCGAGAATATTCCATACAGTATCATCTTTCGGTGCGAGTTGTGCTGCGTGCATAAGGATCGGAATCGCTTTTTGAAAATCCGTTACGGCGAGGATTTGCCCTTGTTCATAAACGGGTGGTTCCCACCACGGCGCAAGTTTTTCGCTTTCCGTAAAATCAGCAAGAGCTTGTGTAGCATTTTGATGCATGATGGCTAGTCCTGCTTGATAAAGGTGTACAGCATTTGCAGGCACTGTCTTTGCAAGACTATTTCCGCTCTGGACAAAAAGGGTACTTAAGGCGAAAATGGTTGTAAGAAGTGAAATTGTGCGATAACGTTGTTTTTCCATTTCGGTACCCCTTTTCTTATTTTTCACTCTTTAGCTTACAAGATCATTGCCCCTTCGCCTAGAGGTTTATTTCGACTAGGTGATGGGATGTTCATTATATAATGAAATAAAAGGGAGCGTATAAAGATAATGACCACTTTTACCTATGAACATTGGTTAAACGATTCGCGCGTTTTGGCTGAATTAAAGACAGAATTACAAGAATTGATCGATCAAGATAAGTCTGAAGAACTTAGGGAACGTTTTTCCAAAGATCTCGAGTTTGGAACGGGCGGTTTACGCGCGAAAATGGGTGTTGGCACGAATCGATTAAATGTTTTTACCGTGCGAAAAGCGACGTATGGTGTTGTGGCATGGATGAAAGAACGATTTCCGAATGCGCCGCTTGCGATCGCGATCGGTTATGATGGCCGTCATCACTCGAAGGAGTTTGCTTTTGAAGTGGCACGCGTTGCCGCAGCGCATGGCGTAAAGGCACATGTCTATGAGGAAGAACGCCCCACACCGATGCTCTCGTATGCCGTTCGGGAATTAGCGTGTCAAGCAGGTGTCATGCTTACAGCCAGCCATAATCCGCCTGAATATAATGGTTACAAAGTATATGGGCAAGATGGTGGACAAGTTTTGCCCGATGAAGCGGATGTGATCGTTCGTCATACTTTAGCGGTGACCGATTTGTTTTCCGTACCCGTGATGGCAAAAGATGAGGCGATCGCGAAAGGTTTATTGCATACGATTGCGCATGAGGTCGAGGAAGCTTACTTTAACGCGCTTTTGCCGTTGTCGCGTGCGATTTCCGATGACGTGAAGAAAAGTTTGAAAATCGTCTACACGCCGTTACATGGCACCGGTCAAGCGGCCGTGCCAAAAGCGCTTGCACACGCTGGATTTACCGAAGTTCACGTCGTGGCGCAACAACAACAGCTCGATCCGAATTTTACGTACGTTAAAAATCCGAATCCAGAAGAAGCGGTCGCCTACGATCTTGCTCTTACCTTAGCTAAAGAAATCGATGCCGATTTGATTCTCGCTACGGATCCAGATGCTGATCGCGTCGGCGTCATGGCTAAGGATGCGCACGGTAAATACGTCTTTTTTTCAGGTAACGAAGTCGGAGCGCTCGTGCTCGATGATTACCTCGCTTATCAACAAACACAAGGAACGTTGCCAGGCAATGCAAGGGTTGTAACGACGAATGTGTCTTCGGCGTTTGGCGAGGAAGTAGCAAAATGCTATGGTGTGTCGACAGAGCGTGTGCTTACCGGGTTTAAGTTTATCGGTGATCGAATTAAAGCGTATGAAGCGACAGGCTCGCATACGTTCGTGTTTGGTTATGAGGAGAGTATTGGCTATCTAGCGTTACCGATCGTGCGGGATAAAGACAGTGTGCAGGCAGCGATTTTAATCGCCAATGCAGCCGCAGCGCAAAAAGAACAGGGTAGTAATTTGGTTCAAGCACGTTCTGATTTATTCAACAAAGTGGGATTTTTTGCGGATCGCCTTCTTGGATTTACTTTTGCCGGTTTGTCAGGCATCGAGATGATGAATCGTTTTATGCAAAGTCTTCGCGAACAACCGTTGCTCATGGAGGATCTTGAACTTGTGGCTGTGGAGGATTATCTTGCAAAAACGTGCAAAACCAAGGAGGGAACGTTGACACCGATCGATCTTCCTTCCTCCGATGTGATGCAATTTCGCTATGCTCATGACGGGTGGATTGCAGTAAGACCGTCCGGAACAGAACCCAAACTGAAAGTGTATATCGGCGTGAAAGGGCGCGATGAGGACGATGCGAAAGCTTTGGCCATGCGCTATGAAGAAGCGGTGCGATCACGTTTAGCCCCTTTTCTGACGTAATAAACACAATATCCGCACATACCTCTTGTGTGTGCGGATGTGTGCGCGTATACTGTGCGTAGAATCGACATTTTGGAGGGGATACGCATGGCTTTTACGACGTACGAAATTGCTTATCGTTTGGATGTGTCTGAAGAAACGGTGCGCCGATGGATTCGCACAGGACTTTTAAAAGCGGATGATGCAACAGGCAAATACCTTGTACAAGAGGAAGATTTGCAACAGTTTTTGAAAAAACGTGGCACGCCTGCGGGTAAGGCGATGAGTTGGCTCGCGAGCATGGGTGCAGCTGGCGTTCGAGCCACGTCGCCTGGTGTTGCTTTTGCTGCATCGAATATGGTCACGACAGCAGCACTGTCAGGATTAAAGCTCTATAAAGTACTGTCTGGCTTAGAGACAGTCGGCTCGGATGAATTGTCCGGTATGATTGATGAAGTGGATAAAAGCATGGTGAGTTTGCGCGAGAATCTTAACGTTTTGCGCGATCAAGCGTCTAAAATTGAAGCGCAAATCCATGAACTCGAAGAGATCAAGACGAAACTTCGCGATACGTCGACGAAGTAGAAGGAATAAGAAATCACGAGAGAGAGATTGAGGTAGATACATGGGAGATCGGGTGGCACTAGCGAGTTATTTACAAGATCATTTATTGGTAGGCGATGGTGCAATGGCAACCCAGTTATACCAACTGGGCTTGCCTGTCGGTGTGTGTTATGAGGAATTCAACGTATCACGACCCGATGTGGTGCGATCGGTGCACCGTTCCTATTATGAGGCTGGCGCGCGGCTGATTGAAACCAATACTTTCTCCGCGCACGTATTGGGACTATCTCGCTATGGACTCGAAGACCAGCTCGAAGCAATTAATCTTGCTGGCGTCAGCATTGCGCGTGAAGCGGTTGGTGATGATGCTTATGTCGTTGCCACGATCGGTTCCCTGCAAGGTGTACGAAAAACGACAATAGGATCTTTTGATCGCCAGTCAGCGTATGAACGGCAACTTAACGCGTTGTTAGCGGGGCAACCAGACGGATTGTTATTCGAGACTTTTCTTGATCTCGAAGAATTGCTTTGCGTCGTTACTTTGGCACGCACGCTGACCACGATACCGATAATCGCTCAACTATCGCTGATCGATCTTGGTGTCACGCGCGATGGTGTGCCACTTGATCAAGCTTTTCAACAACTACGCCAAGTCGGTGCAACCGTCGTCGGCTTGAATTGCCGCTATGGACCTGCGGATCTTTACAAAGCGTTTGCCAAAACGCCGATCGATCCTGACTTGATGCTTTCTGTTTATCCTAATGCAGGCTTACTTAGTGTCACGGATGGCGATTATACGTACGCTTCACGACCCGAATACTTTGGCAAAATGGCGGATGAATTTCGTGCGCTTGGCGTTCGTATCATCGGCGGATGTTGTGGTACGACACCCGATCACGTTCGGGCGATGGCGAAAGCCTTAGAAGGGTTGGCACCCGTTGAGATCGTTCATCGCGTCATGCCAAAAGCAGAATCTTTCGATCACGCTTTGTCCTATGCTGCGCTTGACGCGGACGAAAAGGCTGGCTCGGATTATCCGACTTCGTATCTGCACGATAAAGCGAAGCATACTTCAACGGTGATCGTAGAGCTTGATCCACCTAAAGATCTTTCGGTCGCAAAGTTTTTACTTGGAGCAAAAGCGCTTCGCGATGCAGGTGCTGATGCCGTCACACTTGCCGATAACTCACTCGCGGTGACGCGCATGAGCAATTTGGCACTTGGCGCCTTGATGAAGCGAGAAGGCATAGAACCCCTCTTGCACATCTCTTGTCGTGATCGCAATCTGATCGGACAACAGTCGCATTTGATGGGCTTGCATGCCCTCGATATCCATCAAATTCTCGTTATCACCGGGGACCCGTCACGGTTTGGTGATTTGCCGGGAGCCACTTCGGTGTTTGATGTATCTTCGTTTGATATGATACGCATGGTGAAAGACCTCAATCAGGGCAAAGCCTTTTCAGGGCAGACGCTTAAGCAAAAAACGCGGTTTTCTATCGGCGCTGCGTTTAATCCCAACGTCGCGCAATTCGATAAGGCGATTACGCGTCTTGAGAAAAAAATCGCGACGGGTGCTGATTATATCATGACGCAACCCATTTATAATCCTGCCGTCTTTGCGAAGTTAGCGAAAGCGACGGCACATCTTTCTGTACCGATCTTTGTCGGTATCATGCCTCTTTTGTCACACCGTAACGCGGAATTTTTGCATAATGAAGTGCCAGGAATTACGCTTTCGGAGGATGCAAGAAAACGCATGGCGAACTACGAAGGCGAACGAGCTCGAGCAGAAGGCGTAGCGATTGCCAAAGAATTAATCGACGTTGCTGTCGACTATTTTCATGGCATCTATCTGATCACGCCAATGCTACGCTATGAGATGACCGTTGAATTAACGCGTTATGTCAAAGAAAAAGTCGCCCTTCATCGAGGATGAGCGTAAGTTTATGCCTTAAACACAGATCGTATGATCTGTGTTTTTTTTTTTGCGTGGTGATCAATGTCACTTATAACCAAAGAGGAATTCGATATTGGACGAAAAGCGATCGATACCGTAACGTAGTGGTTGAAAACGCAGAAAGTTGTGAAAGATCGGGGAGGGTTCATCGATGGAAGATGTCTATCATCCGGGATTAGAAAATGTGATTGCTTGTGAAACACAGGTGTCCTATCTCGATACGGACCATGAAGAGATCGTGATTCGCGGTTATGATTTGATCGCTCTTGCCAAGCAGAAATCTTACCTAGAAATCGCTCATCTTGTCGTGTATGGTCAATTGCCTAATCCACCAGAACTTGAGGTTTTTGCTAAGCAAATTCAACAAGCGAAGGAGATACCAACGGCGATCCTCGATATACTTCGTGCGCTGCCGAAAACAACACACTTGATGGATTACTTGCGAACGGGAATTTCCGCACTTGCTGGTTCTGATCCTGACCTGGATGATCGAAGTAAGGAAGCGAGTTTGCGAAAAACGATACGACTTCTCGCTTATATGCCACAACTCGTGGCCGCCAGTCACGCCATCAAAGAGGGTCAAGAACCGTTTCCTTCTCGACCTGAGCTTTCTTACAGTGCGCAATTTCTCTATCGTTTAACCGGTGCCGTTCCTACTCATCAAGAAGCGTTGATTTTTGATCAAGCATTAAGCGCTTACATTGAGCATGAAATGCCGAATTCGACGTTTACCGCTCGCGTGATTGCGTCAACGCTTTCTGATCTTTATGGTTCTTTGACCGGTGCGGTGGCTTCTTTGAAAGGAACGCTGCATGGCGGTGCGAATGAAGCGGTGATGTTGATGATGCTCGAAGCACAACAAGCGGATTACGTAGAGTCCTATTTGCTAGAAAAATTGGCGAATAAGGAACGCATTATGGGCTTCGGCCATCGTGTTTATATGAATAAAATGGATCCTCGTGCGCTTTTGATGAAAGAGGCGCTTGCTCAATTGGTTACCGTGAAAGGGCAGGAAGAACTTTATGCGCGTTTTGAGATCGGTGAAAAAGTGATGTTGCGTGAAAAAAATCTCCATCCCAATCTCGATTATTACGCGGCACCTGTCTTTTATCTTTTAGGCATACCGATTGAATTGTATACACCGATATTTTTTGCGGCACGAACAGCTGGTCTATGTGCGCATGTGATGGAGCAGCATGAACATAATCGTTTGTTTCGACCGCGTGTGCGCTATACAGGTACGCGAGGCCTTCAAGTAACGCAGGTGAACGAAGAAAGGTAGGATGGGCGATGGAGCAGGAAAGAAAAGTTGATCATGTGATCGAAGCGATTGCGAAGTATGTCGTGGATACGCAGATCGCGTCGAAAGAGGCGTATCGTGTTGCACGCCATGTCTTGATGGATACCATCGGCGTTGGCTTACTCGCTTTGCGTTTTCCGGAGTGTGCTAAGCATCTTGGACCGATCGTTCCTGGTACGGTCGTGCCACAGGGTGTTCGCGTACCTGGAACACAATTTGAACTTGACCCTGTGCAAGGTGCTTTTTCGATCGGTACGATGATTCGATGGCTGGATTACAACGATACTTGGTTAGCTGCGGAATGGGGGCATCCTTCCGATAATCTCGGGGGTATATTGGCTGTAGCTGATTATATAAGTCAACGACGCGTCGCGCAGGGTGAAGCTTCGTTGACGATGCAAGATGTGATGACGGCGATGATCAAAGCGCATGAGATTCAAGGTGTACTCGCGCTTGAAAACAGTCTGAATCGCGTCGGCTTGGATCATGTTCTTTTCGTTAAAATCGCGACGACCGCTGTGACCGCCGGAATGCTTGGCGCAACTCGTGAAGAAATTGAGAATGCGGTATCGAACGCATTTCTCGATAATTCGAGTCTGCGTGCCTATCGGCATGCCCCGAATACCGGTTCGCGTAAATCATGGGCTGCCGGGGATGCGACAAGTCGGGGTGTACGCCTTGCGATGATGGCCGTTCTTGGTGAAATGGGCTATTCAAGTGCCTTGACTGCGCCAGTTTGGGGTTTTCAAGACGCGTTATTTCGCGGTCAGACGGTTTCCTTGCAACGCCCATTTGGTTCTTATGTTATGGAAAATGTGTTATTAAAAATTTCTTTTCCGGCCGAATTTCATGCGCAAACAGCGGTGGAATGTGCGCTTGCCCTCCATGAACAGGTGAAAGATCGTCTCGATCAGGTTAAGGAAATTATCGTGACAACCCATGAATCGGCGATCCGTATCATCGATAAAAAAGGTCCGTTGCATAATCCTGCCGATCGCGATCACTGTCTGCAGTATATGATCGCGATCGGTCTTATCTTTGGCGAATTGACTGCGGATCATTATGAGGATGCGATCGCGATCGATCCACGCATCGATCGACTTCGTGAAAAAATGACCGTGGTGGAAGATGTTTCGTATAGTCAGGATTACCTCGATCCGGAAAAGCGATCGATTGCTAATGCATTGCAGATCATTTATCACGATGGGACAAAGTCTGGGAAAATCGTCGTGCATTATCCGATCGGTCATCGTCGTCGACGGGAAGAAGGCTTGCCGCTTGTCGTTACGAAGGCAAAAGCGAATTATGCAACACGCTTTCCCCGCAATAAGGCAGATAAAATTCTAGCGGTTTTTGAGGATCAGGACCGTTTGGCAACGCTCAAGGTGACAGAATTTATGCAAATGCACATGATCTAAGGCGTGAGGTGCGTGGGAGGTAACGAGCATGACGTGGTTAATTAAACAAGAGGTTGCACAAGCAACACTCGCCAATCGCTTTCGTGAAGCGATCACACAACCTGACATCTTGATCATGCCGGGTGCACATGATGCGATGGCAGGCATTGTTGCCAAACAAGTCGGCTTTTCGGCGTTGTACCTTTCAGGCGCTGCGTATACGGCGAGTCGTGGACTGCCTGATCTTGGTTTGGTGTATTCAAACGAAGTGGCTGAACGCGCGCGCGATATCGTTCGCGCTACTGATCTTCCGCTGCTTGTCGATATCGATACTGGTTTTGGCGGCGTACTTAACGTGGCGAGAACTGCGAAGGAAATGGTAGAAGCTGGCGTTGCGGCCGTACAGATTGAAGATCAACAATTACCGAAAAAATGTGGTCATCTAAATGGCAAGAAACTGATTACAACGGATGAGATGATGCAAAAAATAAGGGTGATCAAAGAGGTTGCCCCAACGCTCGTCATCATCGCACGCACGGATGCACGATCGGTCGAAGGCATGGAGGCGGCGATGGCAAGAGCGCGCGCTTATGAAGAAGCAGGGGCGGATGGTATTTTTCCCGAAGCTTTATTGAGTAAAGAAGAATTTCTCACTTTTCGTGCTGCCGTCACGATACCGATGCTTGCCAACATGACCGAGTTTGGCAAAACACCGTATTATTCCGCACAGGAATTTCAGGACTTCGGGTTTCAAATGGTCATCTATCCTGTGACGAGCCTTCGTGTAGCAGCCAAAGCGTATGAGCTTGTTTTTACCGCCATTCGCGATACAGGATCGCAAAAGGATCGAGTCGATCATATGCAGACGCGTAAAGAGCTTTATGAAGCGATCGATTATTATGCGTATGAACAACTCGACGAGCAGTTGGCCAAGACGGTCTTACCTACGATTGGCCAACAGGATGCGCCTGTTGATGATCGATAAAGGTTCGCACTACAGAAGAGATAGCATCACTTCGCCAAGCCAAGGCTAATTCAAGCCTTGGCTTGACGTTTAGAATCGGAAGATACACAACGCCTGCGTGTTTTTGCCTAGCGAACGATTCTGGAATTAAGGCAATACCTAACCCATAGGCCACAAATGCGATCACCGTGTGAAATTCCGGCGCTTCTAGCGTGATATGTGGCGTGAAATTCGCTTCTAAACAAGCTTGCATGACGACTTCATAGTAACTTGAGCCACTTCGCATCGGTGCGACGATAAAAGATTCGTTAACAAGCTCGTGCATGGCGATGGAGGTACGACCAGTTAAAGAATGGTTTTGCGGCAGTGCGACGAGTAACGCTTCTTGAAAAATGGTTTTTTGCGTGATCGCAAGGGAAGTTGAAGTCGGTCGGATCAGACCGATATCGATTCTTTTCTCATGCAGTGCTTGCAGTTGTTCCAGCGATTTCATTTGTTGCAATTCGACATGAACCAGTGGGAAAGATTCACGATAAGTCGTCAGCATCGGCAAAAGGTGATAAGTCGCTGAGCCGACAAATCCGATCAATAAGCGTCCGATGGCGCCTTCGTGTACACGTTTCGCGGTTTCAGTCGCCCTCTTTACCGCAATAAGCACCATGCGCGCTTCTGCCAAAAAAGTTTTTCCGGCATCGGTTAACGTTACTTGGTGTTTATCGCGCAAGAAGAGCGCAAAGCCTAGTTGCTCTTCGAGTTGGCGAATCTGTTGACTAAGTGCAGGTTGTGCGATATGAAGTTGCGCTGCGGCTCGACCAAAGTGCAATTCTTCGGCAAGCGTAATGAAGTAGCGTAAATGACGAAGTTCCAAAATAGCCTCCGTTTCTTAGCTGCGTGAAGGATTTCTTTCTAGCATAATCGAAAAGAGTAAGGAGAAGAAAGAGATAGTCGATTGCTTGGCAAAGTTTGAAAGATGGGAGTGATGAGTGCATATGCGTATTTTTCCACGAAAAATACAGCTTCTTTTCGCAGGACTTTTGCTTGTCGGTAGTATGGCAAATCTCGTTCCGATGATGGCACAAGCGCAATCTGTCTCTCAGACTACGATTAAACGGGAAATGACACAAGCTCTTGAAGCGCGAAAAAGTGATTTTACACTGTCTGTTGGCAGCGTTTCTTACCATCAACTTGGCGTACTATTTCAAAATGTGTTGAATTCGCATGATTATCTAGGCAACGTGATCGCACAGTATGGTTTTAGCTACTTGCCAGGTACGTTGACCATTCAGGTGAGTTATCGGGAAAATGCAGCGCAGTATCGTGCTGTCGTGCGACGGGTAGGTCAATTATTAGCGACACAAATTTTAAAAAAAGGCATGGACGCGTTTCAAAAAGAAAAGGCAATTCATGATTACATCATCACCCATGTCGTGTATGATACCAGTTTGCAAGATTATACGGCGTATGATGCGCTTTTTCTCCATCAAGCAACGTGTCAAGGTTTTGCCTTATTGACGTATGAAATGCTCAAGCAAGCGGGTATTACGAATCGAATCGTGGTTGGAACGGCGAACAATTCGTTTAGCACGGGTTCGCACGCTTGGAATGAGGTGCTATTAGCTGGGCATTGGTATCAACTTGACACGACATGGGATGATCCGGTTCCGTTTCAAAAGAACCGCTTACTCTATGCGTATTTTAATTTGACCAACGCGCAGATGCAGGCCGATCATTCTTGGCAACAAACCGCCTATCCTATGGCTACGACGAATTATATCGCAACGCTCATGCATGCTTCAAAACGACAGGATCGAGCAATATTGCAAGCGCCAGGGTTGCAAGCAGAGACGCCCGCTTATACCTTTTCCAATCTGACTGACTTGCAGCGAGCTTTTGATCAGTGGCAAAAGAATTTGCCGATGACCGTGCAGTTTCGCATGAAGACGCAAGATCTTGCCCAATTGCAAATGCTGAATATTCGTGGATCGATTCGCTACTCGTATCAAACAGATCCGCGTGATCCACGCTATTCGATCATCGTGTTGACAGAAAAGTAAAAAAGGAGTCCGTATGAAAATTAAACTTGCGAAAAACCATAAAGAGGCGTTACTTCAGGATATTCAGGCGTATTTTGAAACACAACGCGCCGAATCGATCGGAGAATTAGCCGCCGATCATCTTCTCGTGTTTATGATCGAGCGGCTCGCTCCTGTCATTTACAATGAGGCCATTAAAGATTGCCAAAAAGTGATTTTGGAGCAGACGCAGCGACTTGAAGATGAGCTTTATGCCTTGGAAAAGCCAGTTGATCGCCGATGAACGGTGCGTGCTATCGGGAAATTACGTTGTGCGATTCCCAATACCTCGCCCAAATGATCGCCCTGTATGAAGCGACTTTTGCTCTTGCCGTGCGAGAACCATCAGAGCTTTTTTTGAAAAGTTTGGCGCATGGCATGGGTGCTTTCCCTGATGCGTATCACATCCATGTTGCTCTTGACGGTGAAGCACAAGGAAACGTGATCGGTTTTGTTACTGGGCACTACTTCGCGGACGTGAATGTTGGCTTTATCGTGTATTTGGCGATTGATCCATCCTATCGGCGTCAAGGTATTGGGGCGCAGTTGCTTTTGCAACTAGAAAAAAGCTTTGAAGAAGATGCTTGCGCGGCTTCGTTTGAAACTGTAAGGGCGATCGTGCTTGAGACAGAGCGAGAAGATGGAGCGAAAAGTGAATCCGAGCGGGAAGATGGGCAAAGGCGACAACGGTTTTTTCAAGCCAAGGGATTCGTCAGGCGTGAGGAGATTGATTATCGTCAACCGCCTTTACGCGTCGGTGATGAAAAGGTTCCCTTATATCTATGGGTTAAAAATCGTGCAACAAATCCGATCAACCTAGAACAATGGATCGCGATCGTCGAGGCAATGTATCGTGAAAAATACCATAAGATCAATGGCATCGATCAAAAACTTCTTCATGCTATGATATATGATGCAACCACGAGGAGAAATTAATGGCAACGATTATTGATTTAACCAAACCTATACAATACTATCCGGAAGAACCTTTTGTACTTAAAGTGAAAATCAAACATAAGCCCCATAAAGCTTCTCGGTGGCTGATTCGACTTCTTGGTCTGCCTTTTTCCCGATTTCCTTTCGGTTTTATAGGGTTTGCAGATGATACGATTCGTAAAATGGGTGTTCATTCGGTGACACATATCGACGCGCCATGGCATTATGGACCGTCCGTTGCGGGAGAACCTGCCATGACGATCGATCAAATTCCACTCGATTGGTTTTATGGCGACGGTGTCGTTATCGACATGACGAATAAAAAAGATATGGAATTGATTACGAAAGACGATGTGTCTTCTTATGTGGAGAAGGAACAACTCTCGATTCAACCTGGTACGATCGTGTTAATACGAACAGGAAGAGATTCTCGAATGGGCAAAAAAGGTTATATGACACAAGGTACAGGCATGAGCGCTGAGGCGACAGCATGGCTGATCGATCAAGGTGTTCGGGTGATGGGTATCGATCAATGGGGATGGGATCGACCGCTTGCTAAGACGGCAAAATTAGCGAGAGAAACGGGCAATGGCGACTTGTTTTGGGAAGGTCATCGGGTTGGTCTGCAAAAAAACTATTGCCATATCGAACAAATTGTAGGGCTTGATCGCCTCCCCAAACAAGGATTTCACGTAATGGCAATGCCTTTACCTTTGGTCGGATGCTCAGCTTCGCCGATTCGCCTGATCGCGATTTTGCCATAAAATAAGATCAACAAAAACCCACATCGCGAACCATAAGCAGCAAGTTCGTTATGATGTGGGTTTTTTCGTGTCTCTTCGTTTATAGTGTCGTTTTGCCAAAGAGGGATTCGACGAGTTCGACGGCCATCAGTGCCGTGCGATTTTGCTCATCAAGAATCGGGTTGACTTCAACAACATCGACGGAAACCAATTTCTTTGAAGCGGCTAACATTTCCATCGCGAGATGACCTTCGCGATAGGTCACGCCACCATTGACAGGCGTGCCAACGCCAGGGGCAAACATCGGATCGAGTGCGTCAAGATCGAGGCTCAAGTGGATGCCATCCGTATCCTTGGAGGCGATTTCGATCGCTTCTTTCATGACGGTCGCCATACCCCGTTGGTCGATCTCCGACATGGTAAAGACGCGAATGCCCGCTTTGGCGATCAGCTTCGCTTCTTCGGGGTCGATGGAACGAATGCCAACTAAGACGACGTTTTGCGATTTTACTTTCGGTGTGATGCCACCGATCGAAGTGAGATCGTGATGGCCAAAGCCAAGGCTTGCTGCTAGTGGCATACCGTGGATGTTGCCAGAAGGTGTGGTTTCATCGGTGTTCATATCACCATGCGCATCAAACCAGATCACGCCAAAATTGGTGCTCGTTCTCGCGATACCAGCAAGACTGCCAATCGCAATACTGTGGTCGCCACCGAGGATGATAGGAAGATGACCTTCGGTCATCACTTGGTCGACAAGCGTCGCCAGATTTTCCGAGACGCTGACGACTTCGTGCAGATAACGCATTGAACTCGAATGCGGAAGTTCTTCCATTTCAGGTGTGGGAACATTGATATTGCCAAGATCTTGTACTTGATACCCGAGGTTTTTAAGCGCTTTTTCTAAGCCAGCATAGCGAATCGCACTTGGTCCCATATCGACGCCACGACGATTTTGTCCTAAATCTGAAGGTACACCAAGGATGCGGATTTCTTTCATGCAGGTCACTTCCTTATCTGAAGATTGATTTTTAAATAGAATAAATCATAAGTGTTATACGGAAAAAACTTGATGAATGCGATCGAACGCTTCGTCGATCTCTTCTTTGGTAATGATTAACGGCGGGGCAAAACGAATCGTGTTGTCATGCGTCTCTTTACATAAAAGACCAAGTTGCATCAAACGTTCGCAGTAAGGTCGTGCTTTGACCGTCAGTTCCATGCCGATAAAAAGACCACGGCCGCGCACTTCTTTGATGAGTGGATGATCGATAGTACGCAGTTTTTCTAAGAAGTAAGCGCCGAGTTCTTGCGAACGTTCGGGAAGATGTTCTTCTTCAATCACGCTAAGTGCCGCGACGGCGACAGCGCAGCCTAAGGGATTTCCGCCAAAGGTGGAACCGTGTGAACCAGGATCAAAGACGCCAAGAATTTCTTTGTCGGCAGCAACTGCTGATACGGGTATAACGCCTGCGCCAAGCGCTTTACCGATGATATACATGTCAGGAACGACATTTTCCCAATCGCAGGCGAACATTTTGCCTGTTCTTCCAAGTCCGGTTTGAATTTCGTCGGCGACAAACAATACGCTATGCTCTTGGCAAAGATCATAAGCGCCTTTGAGATAACCGGCTGGCGGCATGACGATACCCGCTTCCCCTTGAATCGGTTCTACGAGAAAGGCGGCAGTATTTTCATTGATGGCTGCTTGTAATGCGTCGAGATCGCCGTAAGGAACGAGACGAAAGCCTGGTGTTAAGGGACCGAATCCGCGTTGGTAAGCTTCATCGGAAGAAAAAGAGATGATCGTTGTCGTGCGGCCATGGAAATTGCCTGAGGCGACGATGATTTCCGCTTGGTTATCCGGTACTTTTTTGACGTCATACGCATAGCGGCGGATCGCTTTCACGGCCGTTTCGACCGCTTCAGCGCCCGTATTCATCGGTAAGACCATCGATTTGCCAGTGATTTTGACCAGTTTTTCATACAGTTTTCCGAGTTGATCATTATAAAATGCGCGTGAAGTCAGCGTGATTTTATCAGCTTGTTCTTTTAAGGCAGCGATGACTTTAGGATGACGATGACCTTGATTGAGTGCAGAATAAGCACTGAGCATATCGATGTAGCGCTTTCCTTGTTCATCTTCCACGTAGATCCGTTCGCCTTTCGTCAGAACGATCGGTAGGGGATGATAGTTATGTGCGCCGTATTTTTCTTCAAGTTCTTGCGATGATGGGATTGTGGTCGACATGGTACATCCTCCTTTTTCAATAGAATTTCACGATTTAACCGTTTTCATCTTTCATCATGCAAAAAAAATTGGCATAATGCAATTGCCTATCTGAGTTGCAGGTGCAAAGATATTTTGCATAAGGTGGTTGTGAAATGGTGAACTGGGATGAAACGTTACGCGCGATGTATGACTTTCTTGTTGAGCAATTGGATGAAGGGGTTCATGTGATCGATGCAAGTGGTAAGACGGTGATCTACAACGCGAAGATGGCGTCGATCGAATCGATGCTCGTTGGGGATGTCCTCGATAAGAAAGTGCAAGAGGTTTTTAGTTTTCCCAAAGATGGCTATAGTACTTTGCTCTATGCAGTTCAGACTGGCGCTACATCCATGTACCGTAAGCAAACGTATTACAATGGTAAAGGCGAAGTGGTGACGACACTTAACAAAACGATGCCGATTGTTCAAGCGGGGGAGATCATTGGCGCTGTAGAGATCGCACGAGATATCACGCAGATTGAGCGTATCCAAGAAAATCTGCGGTCGCGTGAGGAAAACCCGACGACGTTTGCTACGCTAATCGCAAAAAGCGAAGTGATGCAAGCGGTCATTCTTGAAGCAAAACGCGCGGCGCGAACCAATTCGTCCGTGCTGATCGTCGGTGAGACGGGGACAGGGAAAGAACGGTTTGCACAAAGTATTCATCAGGAAAGTCCGCGCAAGATGGGGCCATTTCTCACGTTCAATTGTGCCTCTTTGCCTGAAGATATGGTAGAAAGTGTGCTGTTTGGTACGATGCACGGTGCGTTTCCAGGCGCGATTGACCGCCAAGGATGGTTTGAACAAGGAGAAGGTGGGACGCTTTTACTCGATGGTCTCAGTGCTTTACCCCTTCCTTTGCAAACAAAATTGCTTCGTGTCCTTGAGGAAAAAACGCTTCGGCGACTCGGAGACACGGTTGATCGGCATGTCGATGTTCGCGTAATCGCGACGATGCATGAAGATCCGCTCGATGCGGTGAATCAAGGGCGTCTTCGCAAAGACCTTTATTATCGGTTGAGCGTCGTCACGCTTTTTCTGCCACCCTTACGAGAACATAAGGAAGATATTGCCCCGCTCACAGCGTTTTTTCTTCACCGATACAATGACTTATTTGGCATGCAAGTTCAGAGCGTTTCCAAAGAGATCATGCATTTTTTTATGACGTATCCTTGGCATGGTAATGTCCGGGAATTAGAAAATATGATTGAAGGTGCGATGAACCTCGCCACCGATCAAAAAGAATTACTCGTGTCCCATTTGCCGATGCATGTCCGTAAGCGCTTTGCTGAATTAGATGATGTGATGGTACGAAGTTGGCCAGCGAGTTTCTCTTCAAAAGTGGAGTCTGAGAAAGGCGGTGCGTATTTGCATCAGCAATTAGCGCATTATGAAAAGGCGTATGTCTTGCAACAATTAGCTGATCATGATGGCAATGTATCGGCGACAGCCCGAACACTTGGCGTCAGTCGACAAAGCCTGCAATACCGCTTGCGCAAGTGGCAGGTGGATCGGTCATGATTCTAAGGTGGTACGATAATCACCTGGCGAACGAGCGTAGCGTTTTTTAAAAAGGCGATAAAAGTGTGGATAACTACCAAATCCGCAATGAATGGCGATTTGTTCGAGCGTCATGTTCGTGTACTTCATTTGATCGATCGCACAAGTTAATCGGACATCGATCGCATATTCGATGATCGTTTTGCCCCGTTGCGCTTTAAAAAGATGCGCAGCGCGAGATGGACTTAAGTGAGCTACCTTTGCTACTGCTTCGAGGGTAAGATCGGACGTGGCATGCTCTTCGATAAAGCGTGTCATTTGAACGATATGATGATGGTAAGACGGTTTGGCACCTCGCTGCATGGCGCGTTCGAGGGAAAGGCATAAGGTGATCAAAAGATGATGGCGCAGTTCATCTTGTTGATAAAAATCATCTTGATGCGATTCGACAAGGATTTGTCGCCAAAGATGCAAAAGGTTATCATCGAGTTCAATAGCGCATGCTTGCGGCTTGGGGCTTTTTTGCCACCAATGGTCGATCCAGTCTCCGCTACAAGCGAGGTAGTAATCACAGCTCGTCGTATGTTCATGGATCAAAAGTTCATAATAATCACCTGGTTTAAGCAGGATCAACGTGCCTGGTGTTGCGATTAACGTATCATCATTGATCATCACGGTAGCTTGTCCGCTGGTTTGTAGTCGAAAAAGATAGGTAGGGATACAGGGTTGTTTCAGAAAAAAATCACGATGTGCATGATACGCATAGCCAGAATAATAGATGTTGATCAAGGTGTGCACCTCAATTACAATTAAAGTTAGCAAGATCCGTCATGTCATGACGACTTACGCTATATTCTAGCGCACCCTATTCGTTTTACACTAGAATAAAATCGTTTTATGAAAATTTTTGAGGTGATCGTGTGACGAAGCTTTCGCTAGGTCTGCAATTGTATACGTTGCGTAGTGAAATGGAAAGCGATTTCTTGGGGACGTTGCGTAAAGTCAAAGAGATTGGTTACGCAGGCGTCGAGTTTGCTGGGTTTGGTAACGAATCCGTGGAAACCATCAAGCAACTTTTGCGAGAAATTGATCTCAAACCGATTTCGAGTCACGTGCCGATCAATCGCTTATTGCATGATCTCGATCGTGTGATCGAAGAGCATCTTGAACTTGGGTGTACGTATATCGTCTGTCCTTGGCTTGAGCCAGATGCGCGTCACCATTATGCCGAACTCGGGCAACAACTTGAAGTGATCGGTGCTACTTGTCGAGATCATGGCTTGACACTTTGTTATCATCACCATGACTTTGAATTCGACAAAATCGATGATCGCTATGCGCTTGATGTGATTTTGGCGCGCCAAGACGCGTCGCTTCTTTCTTTAGAACTCGATATGTATTGGGTGACGTATGCGGGCGTTCCCTTATTGCCTTATATTGAGCAATATCAAGGAAGAGTGCCTCTGATGCATGTCAAAGACATGGAAGACACAGCAGAACGAGCCTTTGCTCCTGTTGGGACAGGGCAAATTCCGATTGATGAAGCGATCCAGGCGGGTCTTCGTGCTGGTGTGAAATGGTTTTTTGTCGAACAAGATGTGTGTAAAGATGATCCGATCGAAAGTATCACGCGCAGTTATGCATATCTTGCGTCTAAAGGTTTTGTTTGAGTTTTTTCATCATGAGGAGGATACATCCATGTCAAAAATAAAAGTCGCTGTGATCGGTTGTGGATCGATCGCCAAATATCGTCATATTCCGGAGTACGCTGCAAGAGAAGATGTGGAATTGATCGCTTTTTGTGATCTTGTAAAGGAACGCGCAGATGGTTATGCCAGCAAGTATCAAGCGAAAGCGTACACCGATTATGAAGTAATGTTACAAGAAGAAAAACCGGATGTGGTCAGCGTCTGTCTGCCCAATTACTTGCATGCGAAAGTGACGATCGCGGCGGCGAAGGCTGGAGCCCATGTGCTTTGTGAGAAGCCGATGGCGACGACCGATGAGGAAGCTTTTGCGATGATTGCGGCGGCCAAAGAAAACAACGTCCTTTTGATGATTGGGCACAATCAGCGCTTCATGGCACCGCATCAAAAAGCTAAAGAGATTTTAGCGCGCGGTTATCTGGGTAAAGTGATTTCGTTTCGTACGGCGTTTGGTCATCGTGGTCCAGAAGGTTGGAGTATCGATGGACGCAACAGTTGGTTTTTTGAAAAAGAGCAAGCTGTTCTTGGCGCGATGGGTGACCTTGGCGTGCATAAAACCGATCTGATGCGCTATCTGCTCGATGATGAGATCGTAGAAGTCGGTGCTTTCGTCGAGACCTTGGCGAAAGAAGATACGACGATCGATGACAATGCGGTATGTCTTGTCAAAACGGCCAAAGGCGCGGTCGGTACGCTAACGGCCAGTTGGTCCTATAAGAAAGAGGATAACAGTACGGTACTGTACTGTGAGCATGGCGTTATGCGTCTTGCCGATGATCCGACATATCAAGTGATCGTTCATCTGCAGGACGGTTCCGTCGAACAGTACCAAGTCGGAGCGGTGTCGACCAATGAAAAACAAGTGGCCAGTGGTGTGATCGATGAATTTATCGACAGCATCCAAGCAGGTAGGACGCCTTCGATTCCTGGTGAAGAAGGGCAAAAATCATTGGCGGTCGTGCTTGCCATGATGGAATCGGCCGCTACGCACACGTTTGTGAAGGTAAAATCGTGAGTTTTCTATTGAAAAAGACAAGTAACTACCTTTATAGTATAAAGGTGAGTCGAAGGAATGACTCGGCTTGGGTAAAGGAGTTGTGACGATGAAAGTCGAGATTTGGTCGGATTTTGCTTGCCCCTTTTGCTATATCGGAAAAGTACACTTTGAAACGGCGCTAGCCCAATTTGAACATCGTGATGAAGTTGACGTCGTGTATCGAAGTTTTGAACTTGATCCACAAGCGCCACTTACGATTGAGGAAGATATTCATACGCTGATGGCGAAAAAATATGGCATGACGCGTGATCGTGCCATGGCGTTAAATCATAACATCGTCGAAATGGCGAAAGAAGCAGGTTTGACGTTTGCGATGGATTCGATGATTCTCACCAACACGTTTGATGCGCATCGACTTGCTCAGTATGCGACGCAAAATGGCAAGATGGATGAGATGACCAAAACGCTGTTTCAAGCCTACTTTACCGATTCGCGTCATCTTGGTGATCGCGCTACATTGCTTGAATTGGCAGCATCGATCGGATTATCGCATGAGGACGTTGAAGCCGTTTTAGCGAAGGATGATTACGCCTCTGCCGTTCGTGAGGATGAACGTGTTGCCAGTGAACTAGGCATTTCAGGTGTGCCATTTTTTGTGATCGATCGCAAATATGGCATTTCTGGCGCGCAACCTGCCGGGACGTTTTTAGAAGCGCTTGACTCGATGTGGAAAGAAACGCATCAACCTTTGACGGTGCTTAAACCGAAGCCTTCGTCAGCAGACGCAAAAGAAGATGGCTGTGCCGATGGTGTGTGTGCGGTGAAAGAAACGCAATAAGATAGGATTGGATGCTGCGTAGGTATAACGCAACGGAGCCTTTTTAGAAAGGATTCCGTTGCGCATTTTTATTTCTGAAAAACGGGTGTCGCTAATGCTTTGATATAGTCGCGCACATCCGGTTCAAACGAGGCGAGAAGCTGATCGAAACGAACGTCATCTTTTGCGTACAGGGACCGCAATGCTTCTTCGTAGTTAGGAAAATCTCCAGCTAACGTTGTCATGACATGGTAAGTGGCTTCTTGTGCAATTCGAACGTGACTGTGTTGTGTATCTGTACGACGGGCGTCTTCGACTAGTTTGCGTAACGTGACGGAAGCCCCGCCAGGTTGGCGCTTTAGCCATTCCCAATGTCGTGGTAAAAGCGTGACTTCCCCAGAGACAACACCGAGTTTTGGACGACCGACTCGCTTTGTTGAAAGCGGGCTTTCCTCTTGTGATGGATCGATTCCTGTTTTTTTGAAAAAACGTGCAAGGACCTCATCGATCGTACCGCGAAAATCAACATCAAACGTTTTACCGGTCGCATCGTCAAATAGAAGAAAGGTAGTAAGAGCCTCGTCAGCGTATGACTGCTTAAGCCATGGTATCACTTCTTCGATTGAGCCATGTGCCATTTTTTTGACGCCAAGAAAGACAGTGCAAGTCGTTGGCGAAGTATCCAGATGCATAAGATCATCTCCTTAAAGGTAGCTTCAAAGCAATTATACCAGGGTAAAAATATAAATCAATATTATCCGTATAAAATTATAAATTTGATATGCGATTGTTGTGCAAGGTAACACACGCTTGCTACAATCAATGGGAGTCGCAGTTATTGTGCATGAAGATAGCGTACGAGGAGTGTTGTTTTGTGAAGTCATTTTCAGTAGAAACGATCGATGTAGATGTTGCGTTACTTGAGCAAACCGTAAATGAGCTAGTTACCCTGAAGATCAATCCCAAAGAGCCTCGGCCCGGCTATCTGGATCCTTGTGAAATGAAAATCGTTGAAGCATATCGAGCCGAGCCTACAAGTATGAACGCAACGTTGACACCAGTAGAACAACTTCAACTGGTTCGCGATAGCATGGGTTTTCCTAATCGCAATCTCAATACGATCGAAATTCATACGAAATTTGAGGAAGTTTATCTCGAAGATCGTGTCATCGGATTATGGCATTACTTTCCACGTAAGACTGCACGGCAAGGCGATGCTCCTTGTCTTATCTATTTTCATGGTGGCGGGTTTATCGGAGGTTCTGTGTACACGTTAGAAAATCCGTGTAAACTGATCGCTGAATTGGCCGATGCGGTCGTCTTTAATATCGATTATTCGCTCGCACCAGAGCATCCTTTTCCCGAAGGTTTTGATGATGCCTACTATGTCGTCCATCATATCGCGAAAAATGCAAAACAATATGGTATCGATCCAAAGAAAATCGCGGTAGCTGGTGACAGTGCAGGCGGCAATCTCGCTGCTGCCGTATCGATCAAGGATCGCGATGAGAAACGTCATCAAATCGCCATGCAAATGTTGATTTATCCGGTCGTACAGTTATCGGGTGAATCGGTGAACGGGTATCAGTGGGATCTGGCTTCCTATACGATGGCAAAAGAAGAAGAGGCGATCATCGAACCGATGCTGTCACTTGGACGACCTCGCCCTAATGATGAAATAGAACAAACTGGTATGCATGATTTGTATTTTCCTGATCAAACGATGGCGAACAGTCCTTATGCTAGTCCGATCCTAGCGGATGCGTCAGGATTGCCAAAAGCACTCATCGTCACAGCAGAATTTGATGGGTTACGGCTACAAGGCGAATTTTATGCGCAAAAACTGGCGCAAGCTGGCGTTTCGGTGAGGGCACTTCGATATAAGGGTAGTACGCACGCTTTTTTTGACAAACTAGGCGCACTATCGCAAGCCAAAGACCTTTGTGAAGAAATTAGCCGAGCCCTCCTTAGTTTGTAAATTAGATAGTAGGGGCGAGGCTAATCATGCTTTGAAACGCTCGCCCTTCTTCTTTCTTCCTATCCATAGTATGGCATCGAAGGCGACTTGTCACAGCAATTCTACACCATAGAATCGAGATGACGCTTTATGGTAGGTAACCTAGTGCGTCCTCTGAATTTACACCAAGTATACGGACTCAACGAAGACGCTTAAGCAACGACAGATAAAGACGTTTGACAGTATGGTCACCCACTCTCTATAATATACCCCATAAGGTATATCGAACGGTGATGGGCATACTCTTTGTCATAAGGAGGTGAGGGGAAACGATGATGCATCTTACGATTGAACAAATCGTTTTATCCGTGGTGTCTGGTGGTATTGTCGGTTTTGCACTCGGGTTGATCGGTGGCGGTGGGTCTATTCTCGCTGTTCCGTTATTGCTGTATGTCGTCGGTATCAAGGATGCACATCTTGTAATTGGTACGACCGCGTTTGCGGTGGCGATCAATGCGTTCATCAATCTTTTTCCCCACTGGCGAGCTGGCCATGTTAAGTGGCTCGCCGCGGTGGCCTTTGCCGTTCCTGGTGTGGTTGGCACATTGGTCGGCTCGTATTTAGGGAAAATGATGGATGGCAAAGCGTTGTTGTTTTTGTTTGCGATCGTCATGATCGTCATTGCGGTGCTGATGATAAAACCGACGCGAAACCAAGATCAATCGCCGCAGCGCATGACCTTGCGTTTTCGTAAAGTCAGTCCAGTGGGCTTGGGGACAGGGATTCTTTCGGGTTTCTTTGGGATTGGCGGAGGCTTTTTGATCGTGCCAGGGTTGATGTTTGCGACCGGTATGGCGATGACGGACGCCATTGGCACGTCGTTGTTTTCTGTCGGTGTCTTTGGTCTATCCACATCCGTATCCTACGCCGCTTCAGGCCTTGTGGACTGGTTTATCGTATTGCTTTATATCGTAGGTGGCGTGCTCGGTGGATTTCTAGGAACGAAAGTAAGTACGGTGTTAGGCAAAAGTCGTCGCACCTTACAGTATCTTTTTGCCGGGGTGATCATTCTTGTTGCGATCTACATGATGGTTCAAAATGCGCTAGCTTATGGTTGGATCAAGTAGGATAGGAAAAAGCCAAGACCACAGCGATTAAGCAGCTGTCGTCTTGGCTTTTTGTTTGCTTTTCGCGCGATCGATCCTCTCCATAACAAGACCAGCGATGATCGCAAGAGGGACGACATAAAGCAAAATCCCGATCAGAGAATGACTATCCGTGCCGAGCCATAAGCCATGAATCGTCACAAAAAGAAACGTCGGAAAGGCGAGGAAATGCAGCGTTCGCCACGTTTTTTGCCCGATGCGTTGACGAAGATACGTCGATGCGATCAGGGCGATCACCGCATACAAAGAAAGTGAGCCAAGTGCGGTTAAGAAAGGTTGGTACGTTGCCGAACCGGGAATCAGAAGGTTCGCGATGGTGAAAGGAATGGACGCGTCACCAAGTAGACCGATGAGATGAAGGGCGAGAAACGGTAGGATTAGCAACGTGCTGAAATGGTGAAGTTGCTTGGCAAAGTTTCGGCGACCGAAGCGATCCCAAAGTCCACTGCTCATCGATAGACCGAGAATCATGCTTAACGATAATAGTTCATAACTGATTAGACCGGCCGAACGATCGATCAGCCAATACATCATGTTAGCTTGTGTTACTGAAGGAGAAATGACACGGGTGATCCAGACGGAGGCGACAAGAATGATGACGGTAAACACAACCGTAAACAGTAACGCGCTTCGTTGATTTTCTTCTAATTTATCCACGAATGATTCACTTCCCCTTGTTGGTTAATCAGAACCCAGCCAGCGATTTTTTGTTGCGCTAGCCAAGATGGTGCACGATGTGAGCCGAGTAATAAGCCGTTTTTGGCAAAAACTTCAGCTTGTACTAAAGAAGTTGCGATCACTGTGCAAGAGACGATATCAGATGTTGAAGATGTACCGTTTTTTGGATCAATGAGATGATGCACCGTTTGTCCTTGATGGGACCATGTTCGACGGTAAGAGCCGCTCGTTGCAACACAATGCGAATCGACGTTTAGCGTAAGGATGGACTGGTTCGGTGCCTGTGGATCTGAGATTCCGATCTGCCAGGGTTGTCCATCGGCTAGACCTTGGCAAACCATATCGCCACCAGCGTTGATGACAAAGTGGTGTAACCCTTGTTGTTGAAGTTGTTTTGCGACTTGCTCCACGATAAATCCTTTTGCAATACCTCCGAGATCGATTTGGTAATCATGAAATAAATAAACTCTGCGGTCATCACTGGCTAGTAGATAGCGATTTTCACCGTCGTATTGAGGTTCTAATACTTTACGCCTAATCGAATGCCTCGTATTGTGATCATCATCTTCTTTGGTGAAAGTGAGATGTTCGAAGGATTGATCGTAGCCGATCGCTTGCATGGTTAATCCCATACAAGGATTAAATAGGCCACCGGTAAACGCATGCGCTTCTTTGGCGAGGCGTAACACTTGACCAAGCGAAGACGATACGGATTGCCATGTTCCTGGATGTTGGTTGATACGGTTAAGCTCGCTGTCCTCTCGAAATCGGGAAAAAATCGCTTCGTACAGCTCAATTTGTCGTTTTACCATCGAAAGAATCGCGTCGACGTCCAGTTTATTCAGAGATTGTGTAGCGATACTGATCGTTATGGTTGTTCCCATCGCAGTAAATTTCTCGGTATACATGATTAGGATGCCCCCGAAAAGCCATTGAGCCCGGATGCATTGCTATTGATACTGACACTTCCTCCTGATGAATCGAAGTTGGAAAAAGCATTGGTGGTTGTCGTAGTTGGTGTTACCGAAGAAGTCGTAGTGCTTGGCGACGTGACCGTATGGTGCATCAATTCAAAATTGCCGAGAAAACCAAAGACGGAAGCGAGTGCAATCGCGAAAGAAATCTTACCCAATTGATTTTTCAATCGCTGTTGTTTACGTTCTTGTTCGATTTTTCGATTCATATTCATAGGAATTCCTCACGATCTTTCATAAAAGTAGGTATGCCATGATCGTACATGGCAACTTTTAAAGGACCATAAGTTCTGGCTGAAAAAACGCTGAGGATACTGTCTCTTATACCCGTTTGTAAGGATAGTTAAACGTCGTCGCAACATAAGTAGGGGGAGGATACGATAACAAAGAGAAGATAGGATGGAAGAGATGATCACGTCATGAAACGAAATCAGCAGGATACGCAGGCACATTTAAGTGCAAAGTTGGTTATCTTTCTGCTTTTTTTGACGTTGATCAATCTTCATATCATGGCGCAAGAAAATGAAGAAGCAAAAAAACGGATTACAGCAACATGGGTAGCATGGGGCGTCTCGAATACGATTATCGGTTTTCTCGTTTTATAATTCAGTTCTTGCAAATAGTACATCATCCCCGGAACGCTCGGCGACACGGTAACGGTGATGATCGGAAAAGGTCGACTTTCTTTAACGTTACCGTCTTTCGTCGGCGATGTGTACGTCATGGCATAAAGGGTGTGCCCACCAGTAATTCTTGCGCTGCCTTATAGGAAGAATCGGCTTGCATGATGGCTGACACGACAGCGATACCATCCACGCCCGTTTGTCGAATCGATCGAGCTTGTGCAGATTGAATGCCACCGATGGCTACCGTGGGAAGTTGAACTTGTTGTACGATTCGCTGTACTTCTTTAAGCGGTGTGTAGATGGCGTTGGCTTTCGTCTTGGTAGGGTTGACCGATCCGACACCAAGATAGTCGGCGCCATCTTTTTTTGCCTGCCAAGCTTCTTCTACAGAGTGGCATGATATGCCAATGAACATCGAATCGCCGAGAATGTGTCTAGCTTCTCGACAACAGATATCATCTTGGCCCAAATGGACGCCGTCAGCTTCCGTGATCTGAGCAATATCGATGCGATCGTTCACGATGTATAAAGCTTGATAGCGTCGCGTTAACGAGCGAAGTTGGCGGCCGAGTTCAATCTGTTGTCTGGCTTCTTCTTGCTTACGACGAAGTTGTACTGCTGTAACGCCACCTGCTAAGGCTTGTTCGACACGGTCGAGGATCGATGCCTGATCAAGTCGTTCATCGGTAATCAGATAAAGAGTAAGTGCTTGGCGTAGTCGTGTATCATGAGATAATCTCAGCATCCTAAAAACTCCTTTTATAGTATAATCGCGACTACTTTGTAGCCGACCACTGGTGTTGGTCATAATAGAGATGAGCATGATCGTTTGGGATCGTTACGTTTTCAAAAAACGGCACACTATGATCCACAGGGCCATGTCCAGCGCCGATATCCCACATAGTTGCTTGATCGATCGCATCCGTGATAAACGCTTTTGCGGTGGTGATCGCTGTGAGGGGAGAAGCACCTCGTGCTACCATCGCTGTGATCGCGGCGGAAAAAGTACAACCGGTTCCATGCGTATTGGCAGTGTTTATGCGAGGTGTGTGTAGCCAGTATGCCATCTTGTCTTTTTGGTAGAGAAAATCGATCGCTTCATCTGGGTGAAATGAAAAGGCATGCCCACCTTTAATGACGACAATCGAAGGTCCTAGCGTCGCGATTTTTCTGGCAGCTTTTCGCATGTCTTCTTGTGATGCGATACGAAAACCACATAATAATTCCGCTTCTTCGATGTTCGGCGTCACGATGTCGGTAAGGGGAAGTAAGGTGTGAATGAAGGTGGGAAGTGCTTGGGGTTGCAAAAGTTTGGCGCCACCTTTGGCGATCATGACAGGATCGACCACGAGGGTACGGGGTTTATATTGTTGCAGACGAAAGGCGACCGTTTCAATCATCGCTTTATGAGAGAGCATACCGACTTTGATGGCATCGGCGCCAAGATCGCAAAGTACGGCCGTAAGTTGGGCATCGACGAAATCGGGACATTGATCAGCGATTGTCGAGACACCTTGTGTATTTTGTGCTGTAAGTGCGGTAATCACAGATGAACCATAGACTTCAAAGCGAGCAAAAGTTTTGAGATCCGCCTGTATGCCGGCACCACCACTGCAATCAGATCCAGCAATCGTTAAGGCGCGTATGATATGGTTGTTTTGTACGAACAAAGGGGTAGCAACCTCCTACAAGGGCCGCTAAAGGGAGCTGTGAATAGGGTAAAATGCGAGGATTTTACGCTAGCCACTTTCCTACGCTGGTATTATCCAGATCAGGTGCTAAGGGTCCTAAGGAGTGTATCCTTTGTCTCAGCCAAATGCTCCCCTAGTGGCACATCATGGTATGGAATTCGGCGTAACTATAGCATGAATTGTATTCTTGTTCAAGGGATTCCCCTTAGGAACATAAAAAAACCCAAAGCGTAAAATGGTGCGCTTTGGGAAGATTCTCTTATCCAATGAGGTTATACATTCGCGTGGTGAACAACGTCGTAGGTCGATACTTGCGCTTGACCTGCTGCTCGTGCTTGACCACCATGTGCGTTAGCGAAATGCGGACTCGCTACCCAGTCGTGAAAATGTTGTTCACTTTCCCATGTTGTGCTGACGATAAAGTGTGATTTATCGCTGGCACGAAGCATCGAGAAACTGACGAAACCAGGAACACGTTTCATATGTTCGCCTGCCATAGCGAAGCGTTCTTCAAACATTTTTTGTTGTTCTTCGCTCTCGATTGCTAAACGATTATGTGCAATATACATACCCTTCACCTCCGCGATTAAGTATAACACATTTGATTATTCGTTTCATGATTAGTCGAATTCGATGATAAAAAACGCTCATCCTAGTAAGTAAGATGAGTGAGGCAAGGTTACTCATTAGGTGATTCAGTGGGTGGTTGAGGATCTTCTTGTTGCGTTTTGGCAGTCGGTTTATCAAGACTTTCTTCCTGCGATTCGTGGAGTTCGAACAGTTCGATAAATTCATTGCGAATTAATTCGACCGCTTTTAATTCTCCACTGATGACCGCATAGATCGCCTGCAGTTCGGTTTGTTCTAATTGCTTCGCGAGCGTTGCACGTTTGACTTCTAGTCGCTTGAGAAAATCAAGCGCTCGACCGCGACGAAAAGTCTGTGCGCCGCCACCGTGACGATGTGGACCATGATGGGGGTGACCGCGTCTTTCATCGTGACGATGGTGTCCTTCTTCCTGCTCATGATGTTTCATGTGAAAATCATCCTTTCGTATACGCAAGTAACGTTATGTATACAAATATATACGTAATAATGAGCTCTGTCAAGAAGTTCGTTTGAAATCCTTAGTTATTTTGCTCTACTACAAAGCACACGATCGTCTGTGCTACAATTAACTCCATCGAAAAGCATAGTGAGGAAATAATCGTGCGCACAGGTGATCAGACTTATATTAAAGAATTGAATACGTCAATTGTGCTCAATCTATTACGCACGCATGCGACGATTTCTCGAACAGAGATCGCCAAAAAATCAGGATTGAATAAAGCGACGATTACTTCAATTATCGATGACTTATTGAAAGCATCCTTAGTTGAAGAAGTCGGGACAGGCCCCTCTTCAGTGGGAAGAAGACCTGTCCTCTTGCATTTTCATGCAGATGCTGGTGTCGTGATCGGTTGTGAAATCGGCATCGGTGAAGTGCGTGCTGTAATGACGAATTTATCGGGTGACGTACTTGGTCGTTGGCATGAATTCACGAAAGATGATCGTCCTGAAACTCACATGCTTTGGATCGAGCGTATAGTCTCGCATGCTCAAAATCACGCGAATCTTACACCGCTTGGGCTACTTGGCGTTGGCGTTGGCGTACCAGGGCTTGTAAATTATAAAAAAGGAACAGTGTTAAATGCGCCAAATTTACGATGGGAGCATATCGATTTTGCTGCGATGTTGCAAGAACGTTTAGTAACGCCTGTCTATGTTGATAATGAAGCTAATGCAGCCGCACTTGGGGAGACACTTGTCAACCCTGAAGAGTCGATGGATCAAGAAACGTTGGTCTATGTCAGCGTGGGTAATGGCATTGGTGCTGGTTTGATTATGAATAATCGAGTGCTTCGTGGTGCTGAAGGGCTATCGGGGGAAATCGGGCATATGATGATCGAAGAAAACGGTCGTCTGTGCTCTTGCGGGAGCTATGGATGCCTTGAGATGTATGCTTCGGTACGTCGCTTACTTCAAGCGTATGAAAGTCGAGTGTCCCAAAGGGTAACGGTAGAAAAGTATGTTCAACGACTCGATGAACAGGACCCGGTTGCATTGCAAGTTCTTGAAGAAATGGGACACTTTCTAGGGATTGGTGTCGCCAATATTATCAATATGTACAACCCTTCCTATGTGATTCTCGGCAATCAGGTGACGCAATTCGGCGTTGTGTTCCTGGAGATTGTCAGAAAGACGATCCGCCAACGTTGTTTTGTGGGTTCTTATTCAAGCGTTGACCTACGGTTTTCAAAACTTGGTGAAGATAGTTGCGCGATTGGCGCTGCCAACCTTGTTCTTCGACGATTTTTTGCTAGACCAACGTAAGAGAAAAGAAAGTTGAAGAGGATTCTATGCAGGGGAAAGAAAATCACCTATAATTAATTTGTTGGTTAAACAAATTAATTCGTCGTGGCTACCAGCCAGAAAGGATGATCAACGATGTATTTTCCTGAAGTTGACCGCATTCGTTATGAAGGCAGAGGTTCTGATAATCCACTTTCCTATAAAGAGTATAACCCTGATCAAGTAATCCTCGGTAAAACGATGCGAGAACATCTCCGTTTTGCTGTGAGTTACTGGCATACTTTTACGCTTAGCGGGGCCGACCCTTTTGGCATGCCGACGATGATTCGGCCATGGACGGGATCGGATCTTGATCTTGCCAAGCAACGTGTTGAAGCCTGTTTTGAGTTTCTGGAAAAAACGGACGTCGACTATTTTTGTTTTCATGATCGGGATATTGCTCCTGAAGGTGATACCCTTCGTGAAACGAATCGAAATCTCGATGTGATTGTGCATAGGATTCAGGACAACATGAAAAGCTCAGGAAAGAAATTATTATGGAATACACAGAATCTTTTTTCCCACCCTCGTTTTGTCCATGGTGCAGCCACGTCGCCTTATGCGGATGTTTTCGCCTACTCATCAGCTCAAGTTAAAAAAAGCCTTGAAATTGGCGTAGAACTTGGCGCTCAAAATTATGTGTTTTGGGGTGGCCGTGAAGGGTATGAGACACTACTAAACACGGATCTCGAACTCGAATTGAACAACATGGCGAGATTGTTACACATGGCTTGCGATTATGCCAACGAGATCGGATTTAAAGCGCAATTTTTGATTGAACCCAAACCGAAAGAACCTACAAAGCACCAGTATGATTTTGACGTCGCTTCCGCGATCGCGTTTTTCGCCAACCACGGTTTACTCGATCGCTTCAAAATGAATATTGAAGCCAACCATGCTATCCTTGCTGGCCATACTTTTGAGCATGAATTACGTTTGGCGCGGATTCACGGCATGTTAGGTTCGGTGGATGCGAACCAAGGCGATCATTTGCTAGGTTGGGATACGGATGAGTTTCCAAGTGATATGTACAGCACGACGTTAGCGATGATGGAAATTTTGAAAAATGATGGCCTCCATACCGGCGGATTAAACTTTGACGCCAAAGTGCGCCGTGGCTCAATGACGCCGATCGATCTTTTTTACGGTCATATTCTCGGTATCGACAGCTTTGCAAGAGGGTTAAAAGTTGCAGCAAAATTGATCGAAGACAAAGTATTCGACAAGGAAATCGAAAAACGATATGCATCTTATCAAGCAGGAATAGGTAAAGAAATCGTCGAGGGTAAAGCAACGTTAAGCAGTTTAGAAACGTATATTCTCGATAAACCTGTTGAGACAAAAATCTCTGGCGGTCAAGAACGTCTTTTAGCGAAACTCAATCAGTACATCTTGTCGGTTGATTGATTGTAACGGTAGCAAAGAGAAAGAAGGATGATGGTCTGTGCAAGTCGTGATGGGAATTGATGTTGGTACAGAAGGGACGAAAGTCCTTTTGCTTGATGAAAAAGGGCAGATTGTTGGGCAAGCCTACCAAGCGTATTCGTTCGATTCACCGCAAAGTGGATGGACGGAGCAAGATCCAAATGTATGGTGGCAAGCTTGCCTATCTTGCTTTCAAACATTGTGGGATCGTGGCACGAAACCGCAGAGTATCGTTGGTATTGGCGTCGCGGGGCAAATGCATTCGTCCGTACTTCTCGATGATCAAGGAGAAGTGTTGACCAAAAGTATCTTGTGGAATGACACGAGGACGAAGGCGATCTGTGATCAAACCTTGCAACAAGTCGGTTATACGAAATGGCAAGAAGAAACGTGTAACTCGTTGATGCCTGGCTTTACGCTCGGAAAAATCTTGTGGACCAAAGAGAATTTGCCAGCGATCTATGCGAAAATCGCGCATATTCTTATGCCGAAAGATTATATCGTGTACCGTTTGACAGGCGTACTATCTAGTGATGTGACGGATGCCAGTGGAACGGGTGTGTTTGATGTTAGACATCGTCGCTTTCATCAGGATCTGCTCCATGAGATCGGCCTAGCTGATAGTCTTTTTCCTGAGGTGCATGAGAGCGCTACCATCATTGGAACCGTCAGTAAGACAGCGAGCGAACAAACGCGCTTGTCGCAACAATGCCAAGTCATAGCAGGTGCTGCGGATAATGCAGCGGCAGCAGTAGGTTTAGGCATTTTTTCAAAAGGTCAAGGGTTACTTTCGATCGGTACTTCGGGTGTTGTTTTATCGAGTTTAGATCAGCCACCGACGAAAGAAGAAGCCGCCTTGCAAAATCCTACGCTGCATGTCTTTTGTCATGCGATGCCGAATCTATGGTATGCGATGGGCGTGACACTTTCGGCAGGTGCTTCACTCAAGTGGTTTCGAGAAGCCTTAGGCTCAGGACTTTCTTATGATGATTTGATGGAAAAAGCATCGAAAGTGAAGCCGGGATCGGATGGGTTACTCTATTTCCCTTTTCTTACCGGTGAGCGTACGCCTTACAACAACGATCAACTGCGATCCGCGTATTTATTCGTCCATGCTGGTCATCAGCAAGGCGATTTTGCGCGAAGTGTGATCGAGGGTGTGGCGTATTCCTTACGTGAAAGTCTTGATATCGTGAAAAAAACGGTGCGATCGATCGATCGTTATGCTGTTACAGGTGGCGTTGTGCATAGCCCGCTTTGGTTACAAATCCTAGCTGACCTCGTAGGGCAATCATTACGCATACCTGAGATAGCCGAAGGAGCTGCTTATGGGGCGGCTATGCTGTCTGGTTTAGCGGTTGGATGGTGGCAAGAGAATTTCAATCTGCTTTTTGTTGATCAGACAGAAAGTCAGGTTGTACCCGCGCAAAATCAGGATTATTATCAAAAACAGTATGAATACTATCAGACTTATGCGAATTGGATCAATCAAATATCTGTGCATTTTGGATGACAAGAAGAAATGCCGAAAGGATCTACGAACCCGCGGTTCGTGTAGATCCTTTCGTTTTGTGTCAATATGACCATAGAAAGGGAAGAGGCTCTTTCGTGGTTGCATTCCATGCTCCTTTTGTATACCCATTCCACTGATAGGATTCAGGTTCCCAGTAGAAAATTCCAAGACCCCCGGCTTCTACGGTAGCTGCTGAAAGTTGCTGCATGAAGTACGTACCTGCTTCAGGGTTCGACGCTTCAAAGCCAGTTTCAACAATCATCGAAGGCTTGTGAAATAACGTCTGCATATCTTCTATGGTTGCTTTTGTTTGTGCGACGATAGACGTATAATCATTCGCTTCGGGATAGACGGACATACCACAAATATCCCAATTGTTTATGGCAGTATAAAAGTGCAGGGTTAGGCAACGGAAAACTGCAGTTTCCAATTGCCACTTGTCTACGTTTGTCGATCTGAAATGATCCAT
>JABEUY010000108.1 GCA_013044175.1 Bacilli bacterium | reverse complement strand
TGTTTAGGTCCGCGTTTTTAACGTGTGCGCAGCCCCACGGCCCGCTACTCCTGCTCAAACAATCCCCGTCGAATCCATAACGCCCCCATGAGAGCGTCCTTTATCGGACGTAACGCTTATTGTATCATACTGTAAATGCTTTGCCAAGGTGGTTTACCTTCGCTGCGCATCGCGAAAAGCTCGGGCGATCTCACGATTGGCATCGCGTTTGGCGATCGCTTCTCGCTTATCGTAGTTTTTCTTCCCTTTCACCAGGGCCAACTGCACTTTACAGTACCCGTTTTTCAGATACAGGCGTAGGGGAACAAGCGAATACCCCGATTCTTTTGTTGCGCCGATCAATTTGCGAATTTCTTGACGATGCAACAACAACGTCCGCGTACGTAAAGGATCATGATTAAAGCGGTTCCCTGCATCATAAGGACTCACATGCATATTGTGCAGCAACACTTCCCCATGCTCAATGCGCGCGTATGCATCGCGCAAATTCGCTTTGCCCGCGCGAATCGATTTGATCTCCGTACCCGTGAGCGCGATCCCTGTCTCATACGTCTCTTCAATAAAGTAATCATGGGTCGCTTTTTTATTTTGCGCAAGCACTTTCTCCTCTGTGCGCTCTTTCACGTCGATTCCTCACTTTCCTTACAAAAACATGACATTTCAAGCATTTCCTACTCTTTAGGTTTCTTTTTCGGCTTGGCTTTATCCTTCACGGACACACCATACAAGTCTTGAATCTCGCGCAATATCTTTTTGTCTCGCTCTTTTTGTGCCGGACTTGTCGGGGCTGTCGGCGTATCGAGATAAAGTTTGGTTTGCTTTTTGTTTCTAACACTACTTCGCGAAGGAAGTTCACGGGTACCACCCGTCGATCCTGGCTTTTTACCTTTAGGCGGACGGTGATCGAGCAATTTTTTCTTTCCAAAACGTTTGACACCTTTACCTGCACCTTTACCCGAAGAGGTTGCAGAAGATCGTCCTTTTCTCGCCGGTTGTGCCGTAAGCGATGCGACGAGTAGATCATCATCTTCCTCGAGCTTTTCCACCATGCTAAAATCGATGGAAAGTTGTTCTTTTTTCGCAGCTGCCACCGTCACCCGCACACGATCGCCAATGCGATATGTACGCTTAAACCGCTCACCGATCAAAGCGTGTAATGTTTCGTGATAATGATAGTAATCATCATGCAAATAACTGACATGCACAAGTCCCTCTACCGAATTATCCAATTGAACAAAAAAACCAAACCCTGTGACGCCGGAAATCATGCCATCGAAAGTCTGACCGACTTTGTCTTGCATAAACTCGATTTTCTTAATCAGATCGGTTTCACGTTCCGCATCGGTGGCATTTCGCTCACGTTCTGACGTATGTGTCGCGATCTCTGGAAGCCTCGCTAGCCAATTTTGACGACGATTTTCATCCATGCGCACATCGATCATCAATTCACGCAAAATCCGATGCACGATCAGATCGGGATAACGGCGAATCGGTGAGGTGAAGTGCGTATAATATTTCGCGCTAAGTCCAAAATGACCAAGGTTCTCGGCCGAATAGCGAGCTTGCTTTAAGGAGCGAAGCGTCACATAGCTAATCACCGTCTCCTCGCGCTTTCCGCGCACACTTTCGAGCAAATTTTGCAAAGCCTTAGGATGAACATGCGTCGCCGCTTTAACATGATAACCAAAATGATGCACGAATTCGTTTAACGCCATCATTTTTTCCACAGATGGCGCTTCATGAATCCGATAAAGAAACGGCGCCTCCATCCAAAAGAAATGCTCGGCTACGGTCTCATTCGCCGCAAGCATAAATTCTTCGATGATCATCTCCGCGATATTGCGCGTGCGTTGCACAAGACCGATCGGATGCCCTTCTTCATCGACTTGAATTTTCGTCTCCGCCATATGAAAATCGACAGCACCGCGATCCATACGTCGTTCTCGCAAACGCATCGCAAGATCGCGCATCGCGGTAAACATCGTCAATAGCGGTGCATAGCGAGCTTGTAGTACTTCATCGTGATCGAGCAATAGTGTGTTGACGTCTTGATACGTCATGCGCTCTGTCGTTCGGATCACGGAGGGATACAAATCATGGCGAACCATCTCAAGACTCGGCGAAAATTCCATCTCACACGTGAGTGTCAGTCGATCTTCTTGGGGATTCAAAGAGCAGATCCCATTAGAAAGTCGCGGTGGAAGCATGGGAATCACGCGATCAACAAGATAGACGCTCGTCGCTCGACGGTATGCTTCTTGATCGAGCAGACTGTTTTCAGTGACATAATAGGATACATCCGCGATATGAACACCAAGAAGCACATGTCCGTTATCGAGAACTTTTACCGACACGGCATCGTCCAAATCTTTGGCATCCTTACCATCGATGGTCACGATCACCTCATCGCGCAGGTCTTTACGTTTGGCGATTTCTCGTTCATCGATAACACGTTCTATGCGTTCTGCCGCTTCAAGTACTTCTAGAGGGAAACGTTCTGGTATGCCAAACTTGCGCACGATGGCTAGAATGTCCACACCGGGATCATTGGGGAAGCCAAGAACTTCTTTAATCACACCCGTGGCGCTTTGCATCGTCGTATCGGGATAAGCCGTGATTTCAACCACCACTTTTTGTCCATCCACCGCATGATAAAGATGTTCACCTGCGACAAAAATCGCCATCGAAAGATGCTTATCATCCGGTGCGACAAAGCCATAGCCTGTATACGTCTTGAGCGTTCCCACCACAGTCGTTCGCGCACGCTTTAAGACGCGAATGATCTCCCCTTCTTCACGTGATCCGCCTGAGGCACGTTTTTTTCGTACCATAACACGGTCGCCATCCATCGCGCCACCCATATCGCCAGCGCTAATATACCATTCTTTCGATGGCTCATCCTCATCGCTCACAAACCCGAAGCCACGGCTTTTCACTTGCAAAAGTCCGATTAATAAATCCATTTTTTTCGCTAAAGCAAAGCGTGCTGTTCGGGTGCGCACGACGCGACCATCTTGCTCTAATCGCAACAACTGCTCTTTAAAAGCAAAGCGATCCGTATCCTCCGAAAGTGACAACGCTTCGCAAAGTTCATCAAATAGCATGGGGCGATACGCTTTCTCTTGCATTAATGCGATCAAAATCTGTTCGTTCATCCGTCATTTCCCCTTTAGCTGAACGATGTCCTTACCATAACCGCCAAGACCGTTCGGCATTCCCTTACGACAAAAAAAGGCACCGCCACAAGGCGATACCTTTGTCGTTTCACGAGAGTCACCATTCCTTAAGGATGCGTGACCAGCCATGCGATCAAGATCGTGACCACATAAAATACAATCGCTGTGATCGACGTCACACGCACCAAGATCGGGTCTGTTCCCTTGCTCTTACGACCCATTCCTTCGTTACTGCCACCGGTAATTGCGCCTAAACCACCACTGCGACCCGACTGGAGGAGAATCCCCGCAATAAGAACGACACAGAGGATGACAAGAAGTACCTTTGCAGCCGTTAGCATGAGTTTTCACCTCCACCAATAATCCGTGTCAGTATAGCATAGCCATGCCCACTTGTGCAAGAATACGACGCTTCGCCTCCATCTTTTCATCATGAACGAACAAACCTTTTTGTCATCACAACCACGAGAATAAGCAGGCCTGTGACAAGCAATGCGATATCCATCACGATAAAGCCTGCCGTCAAGTTGATACTGCTTGCAATCACACCGATCAGCCATGTAGCGACGATCGATCCCAGTGCTGCAAAAGTAAACAACAGACTCATCACCGTCGCCGTTCGTTTAGGAAACATCTCCGAAGCGAGCGAAGAAATCGTCGGAAAGATAATCCCATAAAAGAAGCCTGCGATGATAAAGAAAAAAGCACTATGATGCGCAAATAACAATGGAATCAGATCGGCGACAAAAGCGATCAGCGCCGCGATGATAATCGAGCGAAAACTGCCGATACGATGAACGATTACGCTTCCGGCAAATCGACCGATTGTGAACGTTAGATAAAACGCCGAAAGATAGTTGGCAGCGTCGGTCGTTGTAAATCCGCGCACCGCATGCAGATACGTGGGCAGCCAGTTGGCCATTCCCCCTTCGGCCGTCACATAGATCATGATCGCGATGATTAAAAGATACAAGAGCGGTTCTTTTAACACGACAGAAAGAGGTGTTGACGTGGGCACGCCCGCCGGTAAAGATCCTTGTGCATCGATCCTTTCTGGTGCGTGTGGTAAAGGAGGATATCCTGTGAAAATCACGCCAGCTAATAGAATGATCGTCATTGCCGCTAACCACACATAGGAATAACGCCATGTATGAAGCACGACGATCAACCATGCTGCAACCAAGGGCGCGACGGTTGCGCCTGTGCCATAAAAGCCATGAAGCAAATTAAAAAACCTTGACTGATGAACTGTAAATAATTGCGGGACGATGCTATTGACGGCGATTTCCATCACACCTGAACCAAGCCCAGTCGCGCTGTATCCGATTGCCAACACCATATAGGCGGGTGCCGAGCCTATAATACAGAATCCGACGGCAAAAAGTACAGTGCCTAACAGCATCACCTTTTTTTGCCCAAAGCGTTCAAGTAAAAAGCCGCCGAAAAAACTGCTAATCAGATAGCCGATGGATGAAATCGAGAAAAGAAACCCAAGCCAAGCATAGTTAATATGAAAGGTTTGCAATAAGGAGGGACCGATCACGCCGCGCACCATGTCCGATACGCCAAAGATGATCATCGTGTAAAGCGCCATATAAAAGGGTAGAAACTTGCGTACATGCCTTGCGTTCAAAGCGATACTTTCCCTTCCGACAAAAATAGCCGAATGCCCGAGGGCATCCGGCTATAAGGTATTGTACCTTAACGCAAGTTATAAAACGACGCCATTCCGCTAAAGCGTGAGGTCACGCCGAGCGCTTCTTCGATACGAAGCAGTTGGTTGTATTTCGCAACACGGTCGGTACGACTTGGCGCGCCCGTCTTGATTTGACCGGCATTGACAGCAACCGCGATGTCGGCGATCGATGCATCTTCCGATTCACCAGAACGGTGAGAAATGATCGCTGTGTAGCCCGCGCGTTTCGCCATTTCAATCGCATCAAACGTCTCGGTTAACGTACCGATCTGATTGACTTTGACGAGAATGGAATTGCCGATATTGCGATCGATACCTTGTTGTAAGCGCTTGGTGTTTGTGACGAACAAGTCATCACCCACTAATTGCACTTTATTGCCAAGACGTTCGGTTAACTTCAACCAGTTATCCCAATCATCTTCTGCTAATCCATCTTCGATCGAGATAATCGGGTATTTGCTCACAAGATGTTCGTAGTAAGCGATCATTTCGTCGGCCGTGCGAACGACGCCTTCCCCTTCAAAATGATACGCGCCGTCTTTGTACATTTCCGTCGAAGCGACATCAAGGGCAAGACGGACTTGTTCGCCTGGTTTGTAACCCGCTTTTTCGATCGCTTCAAGAATGATTTCTAACGCTTCTTCGTTCGTTGCAAGGTTTGGAGCAAATCCACCTTCATCACCGACCGAAGTCGCAAGGCCTTTTTTACCTAAAACACCTTTGAGTGTGTGGAACACTTCAGCACCCATGCGAAGCGCTTCACGAAAATTCGGTGCGCCGACAGGCATGACCATAAATTCTTGAATATCTACCGTGTTATCAGCATGCTTACCGCCGTTTAAAATGTTCATCATCGGAACAGGAAGCGTCTTGGCATTAAAGCCGCCAAGGTACGTATAAAGCGGTACGTCAAGTTTGGCTGCCGCAGCGCGAGCTACCGCCATCGAGACAGCGAGAATCGCATTAGCGCCGAGTTTGCCTTTATTCTCCGTACCGTCAAGATCGATCATCAAATGGTCAATTTTCGCTTGTTCCGTCACGTCCATGCCGATCAATTCTGGTGCGATTACATCTTCCACATTTTTAACAGCTTGCAGCGTTCCTTTTCCTTGGTAACGAGATTTGTCACCATCACGAAGTTCGACCGCTTCGTGCGCGCCCGTCGATGCACCTGACGGAACGATTGCACGACCTTTTTCGCCACTTTCAAGCGTTACTTCAACTTCGACGGTCGGGTTACCGCGAGAATCAAGAACTTCACGAGATTGAACATCATAGATCAACATACACGACATCCCCTTATAAAATGATTGAACTTCCTGTCATTAAAGCTGGTTTTGGCATACCTAACAAATGAAGCATTGTGGGACTCATATCGGCTAATATGCCGTCTGCACGCAGATTCAATCCTTTGCGCGTCACGATACAAGGCACAGGATTGGTCGTGTGCGTCGTGCAAGGACCGCCACTTTCTTCATCGACCATCGTCTCTGAATTACCGTGGTCAGCGATGATGATGGCCACACCATCCGTAGCAAGAATCGCATCGACCACTTGACCAAGACAGACATCCACCGCTTCGATCGCTTTAACGGCCGCTTCCATGATCCCAGAGTGACCGACCATATCGGGATTAGCAAAATTGAGAATCATCACGTCGATTTCGCCAGAATGAAGACGATCGACAGCAGCTTGCGCCACTTCAAATGCACTCATCTCTGGTTTTAGATCATACGTTGCCACTTTAGGTGAAGGGATCAGGATCCGCTCTTCACCGTCAAAGGTCGCTTCTCGACCACCACTAAAAAACGAGGTAACGTGGGGAAACTTCTCCGTCTCCGCAATACGAAGTTGTCGTAGACTAGCTTTCGCGACGACTTCCCCAAACGTATCGTCAAGATTGGTAGGCAAAAAAGCAATATGCGTCGGAATGCTATCACTATAGTGTGTCATCGACACATAATACGTCTGCGGAAATTTTTCTCCGCGATCAAAGCCATCGAAATCAGCATTACAGAAAACGGTCGAGATTTGTTTGGCTCGGTCAGGACGGAAGTTAAACATGATGATCGCATCATCTTGCCCGATCAGACCGACAGGCTGATCGTGCTCGTCAACGATCGTCACAGGAAGGATAAATTCATCCGTCACGCCACTTTCATAACTCGCTTTTACCGCCTGGACGGGATCCGTTGCTTGCACGCCATCACCATACACCATTGCGCGATACGATTTCTCCGTTCGTTCAAAACGGCGATCGCGATCCATCGCATAATAACGACCTTGCACCGAAGCGATTCGTCCGACGCCAAGTTGATCGATTTTTTCCTGTAAAGCTTCAACAAATGAAGCACCTGTCGTCGGCAACACATCACGCCCATCCGTGAACGCATGAACATAGACATTGTGAAGATCGTTTTTCTTCGCGAGTTCTAAGAGCGCAAAAAGATGTTGAATATGGCTATGTACACCACCATCGGATAACAAGCCATAAAGGTGGAGATTCGTACCATGCTTTTTCGCATGATGAATCGCATCGAGCAAGACAGCATTGGTAAAGAAATCACCATCGCGAATCGATTTCGTGATCCGCGTCAACTCTTGATAGACGATTCGACCGGCGCCAAGGTTGAGATGGCCAACTTCGGAATTGCCCATCTGACCGTCTGGCAATCCGACGGACTCACCACTTGCACCGAGCGTCGTATAGGAAAATTCCTGTTGATAGCGATCAAAATTCGGCTTTCTGGCCGCTTTCACCGCATTGCCTTCTTCACTGTTGCGAAGCCCAAATCCATCTAAGATGATCAGGGCAACTGGCTTTGGTCTGGCCATCACATTAGCCTCCGTTCAAAAACTGTTAACAAGTAATGCTGTGTACGAATCGGGTTGAAGACTCGCACCACCGACGAGTGCACCGTCGATATCTTGCATCGAGAGATACGTCTTGATGTTATCAGGCTTGACGCTACCACCGTAAAGGATGCCCACCGCTTGCGCCGTTGCTTCACCAAGGCGCTTTGCGATCAACGAACGAATAAACCCGATGACAGCTTGTGCATCGTCTGCCGAAGAAGATTTACCCGTTCCAATCGCCCACACGGGTTCATAAGCAATGACGAATTGTCCTTCTTTTACGGCGATTTGATCACTTTGTTTGACCAATTCATCAAGCACGGCTTCCATCTGCGATGAGATGACCGTTTGCGTTTGGTTTGCTTCGCGTTCTGTCAACGTCTCGCCGACACAGACGATCGGGATCAAACCTTTATGGATCGCGACGATCGTTTTTTTCGCGACACCAGCATCAGTTTCTGCAAAGTACGCACGACGTTCCGAATGACCAAGAATCACGTACTGACAACCTACATCTTGTAACATCGCTGCTGAAACCTCTCCGGTATAGGCGCCAACTTCCGCTTCATGCATATTTTGTGCGCCTACAGCGACATGTTGAACTTCGAGCATGTCGGCTAATCCTGCGAGCGCGGTGAACGGTGCGCAGATGACCGCTTTCACCGAATTTTGTTCCTTCAAATTGATGTTCGCAGTCGCGAGTTGTTCTGTCAATCCCTCGACAAAGGCTTTAGCTTCCTCACGCGTCTTATACATCTTCCAATTGCCTGCGATCAAACGCTTACGTTCTGCCATCTTATCGACCTTCCTTTGCGTTTAACGCTTCAACGCCAGGTAATTTGCG
>JABEUY010000011.1 GCA_013044175.1 Bacilli bacterium | reverse complement strand
CTTGAGACGTATATCTCGAAGTTAAGGAAGCGATTAGAGTGCGAAGGTTGTCCAACCATTCAAACCGTCCGCGGTCTTGGGTATCGCTTGCAGATAAATGGCTGATTCGTAAACAGCGTTTTCGCCTTGCCATCGTCAATATGATTGTGTTGACCATTATCTGGATCGGTTTATCGTTTTTTGTGTATTTGTTGCTTGTCGATTACACGGATCATTCGATTGATCGCCGATTGATGACCATGGCAGGGCAAGTGATCACACAAGATCTAACGGGTACTATTGGGATTGAAATTCCCGAATTTCATTTCGGTAATAATGATCTGTTAATTTCCATTTGGAATCTAATTCCTCAGCCGCAATGGATACAGGGCAATACCATGACGCAGGATTTGCAAACGAAATTAGCCAATATGGCGTCTTCGTTAAAATCCAACACTTCCTTTCAAAATGTAACCATTGATGGAACGAATTTTCGCGTCTTAGAGATTAAACTTTTGGCCAATCCGACGCGCGTCTTACAAGTCAGTGAAGATGTGGGACCGATCATGACCGTCGTCAATGATCTTCTTGGTTTGTTACTTGCAGCAGGATTACTCGGTGTTATATTGACGATTGTTGGAGGTTATTCTCTCGGACTTTGGACCCTTCGACCTTTAATGGCAGCACGAAAAAGAGAGCAGGAACTGGTCACCGACATTTCCCACGAGTTGCGAACACCTTTATCGGTCATGTCGACACATCTTGAATTGTTATTACGCCATGTCGAGGAACCCTTATCGGATCATCTCAATTGGGTGGAAGCGATCTATAGTGAAAATCGCAGGATGGCTCACCTTGTTGAAGATTTACTCGAGATGGCAAGAATTGAAGCGGGCGAACAATTTATTAAAGCGGCACCGGTCGATCTTACGGAGATTTGTCAAGAAGTAGCCGCTGTGTTTGAACCGGTTATCACGGAGAAAGGCTTAGCTTTTCGTGGCGATATCCCTGATGTGGGTTATGTTTTTGGCGACTCAATGAGGCTTCGCCAGCTGCTCTTTATCTTGCTTGATAATGCGCAAAAATACACGAATCAAGGTGAAATTCACCTTCTTGCAAGTAAAGCGAATAACTTTGTCGACCTAACCGTAGCGGATACGGGCATCGGAATTCCAAGTGACCTTTTATCCCGCGTGACCGAACGTTTTGTTCGTGGTGATAGTGCGCGCACGCGTACCAAATCGACAGGTCTTGGCCTTGCGATCGCGAAACGTATCGTCGCTGCGCATCAAGGCAAACTCAGCATCCAAAGTGAAGTGAATAAAGGAACGAGTATTACCATTCGTTTGAAAATCTATGATCCAGTTAACGATAAAATGCGCTAAAGAGTTTAGCGCATTTTCATTTTTGTCAGAAGGGTGGTAAAGTTACGGTGAGTGAGTAGGTAATTTTATCGATGGAGGTGAAAGCGATCTTGTACGAAGGTTATCCCCAGATTGGTTCGTATCGCTTGTACTCTGGATCGTCGAATCACGCCTTAGCTGAACAAGTTGCTACCAGTCTTGGTGTCGAACTCGGTATTGTTCATCTTTCAAAATTTAAGAGTGGGGAATTGTACGCGCAGTTTCCCGATAGTGTTCGAGGTGTTGATGTCTATCTTTTGCAGTCGTTTTCGCCACCAATTAACGATCATTTTGTCGAATTATTGCTGATGATCGATGCACTAAAGCGCAGTTCTGTTGGGAGAATTAACGTTATTATTCCTTATTTCGGATATGGTCGTCAAGAAAAACAAGGCACGCACCGTGAACCGATCTCCGCAAAAGTCGTTGCCGATGTCTTAACGACTGTTGGCGCGCATCGGATCATTACCGTCGACTTGCACGCTGCCGCGATTCAAGGTTTTTTCAATATCCCCGTCGATCATTTAACCGCCTTGGATATTTTAGCGGATGAAGTTAAAACAATGCAGTTAGTGAATCCTGTCGTGGTTTCTCCAGACGCAGGTCGAGCAAAAACAGCAGAGAAATTTGCAGCGATGCTCGATTTGCCGATGGCGATCATGCATAAAGGTCGACCGAGTCACAATGAAGCGGTAATTACACACTTGATCGGTGATGTGAAAGACAAGACGCCGATCGTCATCGAAGATATTATCGATACGGGCGGTACGATCGTTCAAGTCGTCGATACCCTAGTCGCGATGGGGGCAAAACGCAATGCTGTTTTGTGTGCGACGCATGGTATATTCTCATCGCCAGCGCATCAGCGATTAACCCATGATGCGATCGCCAGAGTACTGGTTACGGATAGCTTACCTTTACCCGATACGATGAAAAGTCTTCCGATTAAAGTGTTGCCGATCGCACCACTTCTTGCTCGGACGATCGATCGCGTTCATCAAAATCTCGCCTTAACGGAAATGTAATGCACCGATCGCACTTTCCTGCATATCTTTCAACGAATTGAACTATGCAGGATAAGGGTGATTTTTATGATGATCCGCAGCTTTGACCCCGATAGGGATGTTGATTCCTTACGACATTTGCATCTGGATTTTTCTCACACGATGGAAGCAGATGAAAACGAGAAAGCGTGTGAACCTGTTGCTGTCAACGTGTTCATGCAGCTCGCTATCGCCTATATTCAGTCGGATCAAGGATGTTTATTCATGATGGAGCACCAAGAAGAGACGGTAGGCTATGCTTTTTTTGTCGTCGAACCCAATCAGCGCACCGATGGAATTGTCGGAACGCTTGCTGAGATTTATGTGGCACCAGCATGGCGAAGGAATCATTTTGCCAAATCTGCCGTTGTCGAGGGGTTACGCTGGTTACAAGATCACGGGATTGATCAATGTTATGTATCCGTTTACAAACACAATCTCGTTGCAATTTCTTTTTATGAAAAAATGGATTTTCTCGTAAGTGATTATCGTATGCTTAAGGTTTTGTGATGGAAGCAAATCCGTTTTTATGCATCATGGACGTGATATACGATTGTGGTATACCGATATCGATCGATTGGGTCGATGCCTGATAACGAAGCAAGCTAAATGGAGAGAACGTGCGAACGATCCAAAGTCGATCGTTTTTTGCGTCAGCCACGATACCGTAGGTACTTCCTTGACGAGCGATCGCGTCAAAAAGAAGAAATGTTGGTATGGGTAAGGCATCGACTTTCCCTTGTACGTGGTTGATTACCAGATAACCGTGTAAGACAAAGAGACGACCGGTGAGGGTGATCGTAACGCCAAATGGGAGAAACGGGATCTGCAAGGTGCGATTGACGATGTTCAGTTGATCACCTTGTACAGACATTTGCATCGTCGTTGTCGATGCTTGTTGTAAAAGTCCTGTTATTGGCAAGGACAGTGTGGCGAAGGGTTTATTTTGTTGCGATGGCGCAGATTGGATGATGTTTTGATTGACGAAAGGTGTTTTACTCATCGCCTTTAAATAAGCATACCCACCATACATCGTGCCAAGAAGTATCGCCACCATGGTGAAGATTCCGATCATAAAACCCAAGAGAAACGAAGTGCGCGCTTTCTTTTTTTTCAATCGGATTCCTACTTTCAAAAGAGATAGGTTGTTGTAAGATGTTGTACCTTGATCATATCGTCACCCATGACGAAGACGGTAAGATGGTATCGTCTTTTCTCGAACCGCTTCATCTCGGGAAAAAACTGCGTAAGGCGCTCCATGAAGGTAACCTTGTTCAAGTCAATGGTGCTATCGTTTACTGGTCATCTCGCGTTCGCGCAGGCGATCATATCACAGTGCGAGCGCCGACCGATTGGCGCGATGTCGTACCCGCGGAAGATCTGCCTCTTACTGTAACGTACGAGGATGAGCATGTCCTTGTCGTCGATAAACCGGCAGGCATGTTGATTCATCCAGTTGGCTCAGAACGAAGCGGCACGCTATTAGCCGCTGTGGTAAACTATCTTAAAAAAAAGCAGATTGAAGATCGTGTGTTTTTGCTGCATCGCCTCGATCGTGAGACTTCAGGGTTGGTGTTACTTGCCAAGCATAAAATGGCACAAGAGCGCCTCGTGCGGTCTTTACGTCGAAGGGATGTCCATCGTCAGTATAGCGCATTTGTCCATGGCATCGTTTCACAAGATGACTTCTTGATCGAAGCGCCGATCGCAAAAAGTGATTCCTCGTCAACGCGCCATATCGTCGCTGAAAATGGTCGTTATGCAGCGACGAAAGTAAGCGTGCAAGCGCGATGTGAACTGTCAGGAATTACGAAAATCAACGTGACTCTTTTGACAGGTCGAACGCATCAGATACGGGTACATATGGCGCATATCGGTCATCCGTTAATCGGTGATCCACTTTATGGACAAGTTGATCATCGTTTTACACACGTGATAACGAGGCAAGCGCTTCATGCTGTAACGCTTGATTTTATGCACCCGATAGCCAATACCATGACGAAGGTGACGAGCACCTTACCGGATGATATGGCTTCACTGGAAGAGAAATTTATGAAGAAGTGTTGGTGAAAAAGCATGCGAAGTAAAGAGTTTTTACTTAAAATTGCAAATGTTCCGGGTGGAAGTGGTGCTGAAGAACATGTCGGTGCTTTTTTGATCGAGCAAACGAAAGATTTGGTCACAGAAAGTTATCGTGATCGAGTGGGTAATGTGGTGTTAGTGAAGAAAAACACCAAAAACATTGCGAATCCTCCAAAAATCATGGTAGCAACGCATATGGATGAGATTACCTTAATGGTTTCCTTTATCGAGCCAGGTGGATTTTTGCGTGTTTCGCAAGTCGGCGGATTTGATCCGCGTACCTTGCTTGCACAAGAAGTGGTTGTACACAGTCGATCGGGTGATTATCTTGGTGTCATCGGTGCAAAGCCTCCGCATCTTTCGACGCCGGAAGAAAGAAAAAAAGCGGTTCCGCTCGATGATCTTTTTATCGATGTCGGAATGCCTGAAGCGTTGGTCAAGGAAAAAATCAGCCTTGGCGATCGTGTGACTTTGCATCGTCAGGCGCAAGAACTTTTGCACGACCGCATCGCAGGTAAAGCGATGGATAATCGTGCTTCGATCGCGGCGATGCGCGTCTGTTTGGAAGAATTACAACAACGCGATACGGTTGTCGATGTGTATGGCGTCGGTACGATTTCAGAAGAAATCGGGAGTCTTGGCGCGCAAATGAGCGCCTATTCGATCCAACCCGACATCGCAGTAGCGATCGATGTCTGTCACGGAGAGACACCTGGCGTAGCGAGTGATTTGGTGCAAAAACTCGGTGGTGGACCTGTGATCGCGTTAGG
>JABEUY010000107.1 GCA_013044175.1 Bacilli bacterium | reverse complement strand
GAAAAGGAGGCGCCAACTGTGGGTTATCGTAAACTGAATCGACGCACAGGCAATCGCGAAGCTTTGTTTCGTAGCTTAGTGACTGACCTGTTCACCTACGGTCGGATTCGTACGACGGAAGCGAAAGCGAAAGAACTTCGTAAAATCGCGGATAAGTTGATCACTTTTGCTAAACGTGGTGACTTACATGCACGTCGCTTAGCGGCAGCGCAAATGCGTCCGGAAATGGCGAGCGAAGATCAAATGGTTTTGCAAAAATTGTTCTCGGAAATCGGCCCGAAATACAAAGACCGTCAAGGTGGTTACACCCGAATCTTTAAAATGGGACCACGTCGTGGCGATGCGGCTGAAATGGTAATCATCGAACTCGTCGACTAATGACGTTGTAAGGTATGACCAAGATACGCATTGATCTTGCCTATGATGGCACAGAATTTCACGGATTTCAGAAGCAAGCTGGTTTGCGAACGGTACAAGGCGAACTCGAACACGCCCTTTATGATATCTTAGGTCATGATGTCGAGGTATCGGGTGCTAGCAGGACAGATGCAGGTGTACATGCCCGTATGCAAGTGGTCAATGTACCTTATCTTTCAAGTTACAGAGTACCCGATACGAAGTGGCTCTATGTACTTCGAAGACGGTTGCCGAAAGATCTCGTCGCTACTCGCGTGATGCTCGCGTCCGATTCTTTTGACGCCAGACACACCGTCAACTGGAAGATGTATCGATATGCGATTGACACATCGCCTGTACCGGATGTATTTATGGCTAGGTACGCGACGCACCGTCCGTTTCTTCTTGATCGTGATGCCATGCGTCGAGCTGCCGATTTGTTGATCGGAGAACATGACTTTACGAGTTTTTGCGCAACGCGCGCACAGCAGACCAATAAAGTCCGCAACATTCATGCGATCGATTTTTGGATGGAAGGCTCGATTTTATGGATCGAAGTCAGAGGAAACGCATTTTTACAACATATGGTGCGCATCATCGTCGGGACGCTTCTTGAAGTCGGAACGAAACGTATAGAAGCGCATCGCGTTAAAAGTATTTTAGAAGCACGCGATCGGCGAAAGGCTGGACCGACTGCGCCGGCACACGGGTTGTGCTTATGGCATATCGAGTATCCGACAGAGAGCGATGCTTTCACGCAAGAGGAACCCATTACCCTATCAAAGGAGGAACAATGATGCGCACAACTTATATGGCCAAACCTGGTTCAGTCGAACGCAAATGGTATGTGATCGATGCAGCCGGTCAACGTGTTGGTCGTCTAGCGGCAGAAATCGCATCGATTTTGCGTGGTAAGCATAAACCTGAGTTTACCCCACATGTCGATGTTGGGGATTTTGTCGTCGTCATCAATGCTGAGAAGGTCGTTTTTACAGGTAAAAAGCTTCAAGACAAAATGTATTACCGTCATTCCGGTTACCCAGGTGGTTTGAAAACCACTTCGGCTGCCCAAATGCTCGAAAAGCATCCAGAACGTGTTCTTGAAATGGCGGTTAAAGGCATGCTTCCGCATAATAGCCTTGGCGCTGATCAATACCGTAAATTAAAAGTCTATGCTGGTCCTGATCATCCGCATGCTGCGCAACAACCGATCGCTAGGAATTTAGCAGACTGATCATGAAGAAAGGAAGGTGACCCAATTGGCTCAATTGCAAATCATGGCAACTGGTCGTCGTAAGACTTCGGTTGCACGCGTGCGCCTTTTGCCAGGTGCTGGTCAAATCACGATTAACAATCGTTCGATGGACGAGTATTTTGGTCTTGAGACCCTTAAATTGATCGTTAAGCAACCTTTGCTCGTCGTGGATCTTTTGAGTAAATATGATATCGTCGCGAATGTAAATGGTGGCGGTAATTCTGGTCAAGCTGGTGCGATCCGTCATGGTATCGCTCGTGCACTGATCAAACTCGATCCGGATCTTCGTGGCGCTTTGAAAAAAGAAGGCTTCTTAACACGTGATGCTCGTATGAAAGAACGTAAAAAATACGGTCTTAAAGCTGCTCGTCGTGCACCACAGTTCTCCAAACGCTAAGATTGCGTGGTACCATAAGACTACGTGTAAAGAACAGGCACTCTCGCTTACGGGAGTGCCTGTTTACGTGGTACAATCAACAAGTACTTGCAAGTAGCTAGATGAAAACGTAAAACGTGGAGGTAAAAAGTGATGGCACAAACGCTCACGAAAGAGGCTGTTTTAGAAGCATTACGTGTGGTAGAAGATCCTGATGTACATAAAAGTATCGTTGAGATGGAAATGGTCAAAACGATCGAAATTCAAGGAAACCAAGTCTTTGTGGAAGTCAATCTTACAATTCCAGGTTGCCCACTTCGGGTTCGAATCGAAAAGGAAGTACAAGAAGCTGTCATGGCGCTACCAGGCGTAGAAAAAGTTGATGTCGTCATCGGTACGATGAATGACGAAGAAAGACAACGCTTTGCTGAAAAATTAAGAGGTAAAGCGGAGGAACAAAAACCATCGCCATTGCTCGATCCCAATACAAAAACGGTCTTTATCGCTGTCGCAAGTGGTAAAGGTGGCGTTGGTAAATCGACTGTTACCGCAAATCTCGCGATTGCCTTGGCTAACCTTGGGCTCAAAGTTGGTGTGATCGATGCCGATATCTATGGGTTTTCCTTGCCGAATATCTATGGTGTTGCCGATGTTAAACCGGCTGTCGTCGAAAATGTGATTATGCCAGTGCAAACACATGGTATCAAATTAGTCAGTATGCACTTTTTCGTTCCCGAAAATCGTCCCGTCATCTGGCGTGGTCCGATGCTCGGTAAGATGTTGCGTAATTTCTTTCAAGAAGTACACTGGTCCGATCTTGATGTGATGTTGCTTGACTTACCACCGGGTACTGGCGATGTCGCCTTAGATGTCCATCAAATGTTGCCCAAAAGCAAAGAATTGATCGTGACAACACCTCAAGAAAATGCTGCTGATGTCGCAGTGCGTGCCGGATTAATGGCGATGCACACCGAACATGAAATTTTAGGCGTCATTGAAAATATGGCGTATTTCCAATGTGGAAAATGTGGCGATAAGACCTACTTGTTTGGACGTGGTGGTGGTGAGCGCGTAGCTGCAGAATTGCAAACGGGTCTCATCGCGCAAATACCTGTCGGGACAACGGTAGAAGGGACACAAGGTATCTTCGCGACCGATTCGCAACAAGGAGAAGCCTTCTCCATCATCGCTCATGAACTCGCACAGACGCTTGGCTTACAAGGCGTTAGCGTATCTTAACGCAAAAAGCACCAGAAGAAAATGAATGCGGTTTCTCTGATTTATTCAGAGAAACTTTTTTTTGTTAGTCCTTGATAAACGAAATTAAGATGATTATAATGCAAGTACATGCTTGCGCAAGTGAACCCTTGCTTGCATGATGAAAGGGGGGGATGCGTATGAGTGACCAGGCGCATCCAGGCACAGAATCCGAGACGAATCTTCGGATTATCCAAGCTGCCCTGCTCGCTTTTACCCAAAACGGCTACAAAGGATGTAGTACACGGGCGATCGCTGAACAAGCGGGTGTCAATGAAGTGACGTTATTTCGTCATTTCGGCAGTAAACTTGGCTTACTCAAAGCAGCTGTCGATTATTCGGTCAGTCAAATGCGCGTGCCAACTGATATTGATCGGTACCTCGCGCAAAGTTTTCGAGAAGGGTTAAGTTGCTTGATGCGCGATTATCTCGTGCAATTATCGAATCAAAGCGATATCTTGATGCTCGGCTTTGCTGAATCGTTTTCGCATCCAGAAATCGCGGATGTTTTAAAACAATTTATCTGGAAGATTCGAACCGCCTTGATGCATTATTTTGAAGGCCAATTTGAAAGAAACCAGATGAAAGAGGCGGATTTCCCTGTTTTAGCGCATATGGTTTTGATCACGATCCACTCGGCGCAAAGCGTTCATCGTCGGTCGCCAGATGAGATCGCAAAGCACTTGAATTATGAACGCGTGATGGCAACGGTTGTTGATACGTTATCACGAGCTTATGGTAATGAAGAGTAATTGAGGAGGGCGAGTTATGCCAAACGCAAGGACGATTAGCATCTCAACCATTCTTGTCGCTGCCGTGGTTGCAGCTGTCGCGGGTGGTGGATGGTATCTTTACCAACAACAAAATTATGTTTCAACGGATAATGCTTCCATTGAAGCGCCGGTTGTACCGATTATCGCAACGGGTGATGGTACATTGACCAATTGGGATGCACCAGTAGGACTTTTTGTCCATAAAGGAGATTCATTAGGCCATATTAGCGGAATTGCAGGCAATGTGACCGTACCTGTTCCCTCTTCAGGCACAGTGATCCAAAATACTGCTGTGAACAACGAAGTCGTTACGCCAGGTGAAAATCTGGGTTACGTCGTCAACTTAAGCGATCTACAAATCGTAGCCAATGTCGATGAAACGAGTATCAGTAATGTTACGGTGGGTAAAACGGTCGATATCACAGTCGATGCTTATCCAGGTACATCATTTACTGGCACGGTGAAACAAATCGGCAGTGCATCGACCATGCTGACGATGGGATTGCCTAACACATCGTTAAGTAGTAATTTCCAAAAAGCGACACAACGGGTTCCAGTCTATATCACGATCGATGGCACGGAAGGTAAGAATCTTCTTCCTGGTATGTCCGTTGAAGTTTCAATTCATAGGAATTAATCGCAACGAAGGAAAAGGAGTGATGAAGTGTGGCAGGTAATAACGT
>JABEUY010000106.1 GCA_013044175.1 Bacilli bacterium | reverse complement strand
TATCGGTCGTGATCTCATCAAAAGCGGCGACCGACATAAAGCGGCGACCCGGCGAAGTCGGTTTGTACTTTTTAATAGCCATGACGTTTACCTCCCTTAACGCTCGATCTTACATCCCGCTAAAGAACTCGGGTTGTGTTGAATCTGCGCTCAATTTGACATATGCTTTTTTCCATTTGGACGTAAAACCATAGTGACGGCCAAAGCGTTTCTTCTTCGCTTTCACCCACAAGGTGTTTACGGATAGAACTTTCGAACCTGCAAAAATCGCTTCGATCGCTTGCGCGATTTCGATTTTGTTCGCGGAACCTTCGACTTCGAAAGTATAGACGTTTTCTTCCATCATCATGGTCGATTGTTCAGTAATTACAGGACGTTTGATAATATCGTGAGGATTTTTCACTTCGCAAACACCTCCTCGACGCGAGCGATGCCTGCTGTCGTGATCACAAGGCGGTCATGCGCGAGGATATCGTAAACATTGATGCTATCTGCAGATGAATACGATACACCCGGAATGTTTCTCACTGACAAGTAGACGTTTTGTTCTTTTTTTGCATCGATTAACAATGCTTTACGTGTGATACCGATCGCTTTAAGGCTTTCAGCCATCACTTTCGTTTTTACTTGATCAACCGATAATTGATCGAGTACGATCAGTTGGTTTGCTTGCACTTTCGACGATAACGCGGAATGAAGCGCTAAGCGACGAATTTTTTTCGGCAACGCATAGCCATAGCTACGTGGCGTCGGACCATGGACAGTACCACCACCAACCCATTGCGGGGAGCGGATACTACCTTGACGGGCGCGGCCTGTTCCTTTTTGTTTCCAAGGTTTACGACCACCACCACGCACTTCCGAACGACCTTTCACTTTGTGCGTCCCTGCGCGACGATTCGCTAAGTGGCGCTGAACCGTTTCAAAAACGGCATGTTGACTGACGACTGCATTCCAAATCGCTTCAGAAAGCTCGACTTCGCCAACGGTATTTCCCTGCATATTGTAAACAGGTACTTTCGGCATGCTCATTGACCTCCTTTCAATCAACCTTTACGTTTCTTAACCGCTTCACGGACGGTGACAAACGAATTTTTCGGACCTGGAATGGCTCCTTTAACCAAAAGCAGATTGCGTTGTGCGTCGACACGGACGACTTGAAGATTTTGAACTGTTACGCGTTCATGACCCATACGGCCAGCCATCGTCTGACCTTTAAATACTCGGTTTGCATTGATCGAACCGAGTGAACCGACACCACGGTGGTATTTTGAACCATGTGCCATTGGCCCGCGAGATTGGTTATGGCGTTTAATCGGACCGGCTGTTCCTTTACCTTTGGAAACACCGATCACGTCAACAACATCACCTTCAGCAAAAACTTCTGCCGTCACTTGTGCCCCGAGCGTTAATTCGCTATCTACCGGGCCACGGAATTCTCTCACGTAGCGCTTGGCGACCGCGTTGGCCTTAGCAGCGTGTCCAGCTTCCGGTTTGTTTGGGCGTTTCTTATCGGCAAAGCCGAGTTGAACACTATCATACCCATCATTTTCAACCGTTTTTACTTGGAGCACGACGCAAGGGCCGGCCTCGACTACCGTCACCGGAACGACGTTACCGTCTTCCGTAAAGACTTGTGTCATACCAAGTTTGCGTCCCAGAATGCCTTTCATTCTTGCACCTCCTGCAACTTTCCTTCTTACAATTTAATTTCGATATCGACACCAGCAGGTAAATCTAAACGCATTAACGCATCGACCGTTTGCGGTGTCGGACTTAAAATGTCGATCAAACGCTTATGTGTCCGCATCTCGAATTGTTCGCGAGAGTCTTTGTACTTATGAGGTGCGCGCAAAATCGTGATAATCGACTTTTCAGTCGGAAGCGGAATCGGTCCAGCCACACCAGCACCTGAACGTTTTGCCGTTTCCACGATTTTTTCCGCGGATTGGTCAAGCACTTTATGATCATACGCCTTTAGGCGGATCCGAATTTTTTGTTTCGCCACATGTTTCCCTCCTTCGTCGCCCAATGTCTGGACATACTCCGCAAAAATTTCCTCAGTGGTACCGCATATGGCTATCGGTACGTAAGCAACCTTTTGCATCATCGCAGTCTGAAGCCAACAATATGATATTATATTAAATCGCAAGCGAAAACACAAGTAAATTTTTTGTTGAGGTTTTAAAAAGGGGCAAATTGCCCCTTATTTACTTTGGCGGATTGATTGTGGTGTACCTTGGGGTAAAAAATGCTCTTGATTCGAGGCGATGACTTGAAAGTTATTAAATGGCCAAATCACGAGATCGACACGGCCGATTACCGAAGAGATCGGTATCGGACCAATGATCCGGCTATCTTCACTGATGTTACGATTATCACCCATGACGAATAAATCACCTTTTGGTACGACCGTTGTGGGGAAATTCGAATCCATTAATCCATTGATATAGGGTTCGTCAATGACTTTGCCATCAAGAACAAGACGTCCATTGGCGACAGCGACAGTATCTCCAGGTAACCCAATGACGCGCTTCACCCAATCTTGTCCACTAGGGGCATGAAAGACGATGATATCACCGCGTTTTGGTGGGCCAAAATAATAAGGGACTTTATCGATGATTAAACGTTCGCCATTAGCCAAAGTATGATCCATCGAATGACCACTGACGACGAACTGTTGAAATAAAAATTGATAGACAAAAAATACGATGATCAAGGCAACAACTGCAGCTTTGACTAAATCCCAGAACCACGAAGATTCCTTAGGTTTTTTGTCATCTCCAGTTGTTTGTGAATCGTCAACCATGAAGAGCCTCCTAATATTGAGTCTTACCTGCGCTATTTTAACAAAAAAGAGCCAGGCCGTATAGCCTGGACTCTTTTTTAGTTAACTGATTACTTGCTGATACCTACAACGATGCCAGCGCCGACTGTACGGCCACCTTCGCGAATAGCGAAGCGAGTTCCATCTTCGATAGCGATCGCAGAGATCAATTCAACGTTCAAGGTGATGTTATCGCCAGGCATAACCATTTCTGTACCTTCTGGAAGGGTGATGATACCCGTAACGTCGGTTGTACGGAAATAGAATTGAGGACGATAGTTGTTGAAAAATGGCGTATGACGGCCACCTTCTTCTTTTTTCAAAACGTACACAGACGCTTGGAAGTTTGTGTGCGGTTTGATCGAACCTGGTTTGCAAAGAACTTGACCACGTTCGATGTCTTTGCGATCCACACCACGAAGGAGTGCACCGATGTTATCACCAGCTTGCGCAAAGTCGAGCAACTTACGGAAC
>JABEUY010000105.1 GCA_013044175.1 Bacilli bacterium | reverse complement strand
CGCCAATGCTCCTTCAGGGATCGATACAGAAAACACACGAATCGCTAGTGGTTCAACAAGCGTTATCGTACTTGCCTGATCCGAAAAGGATAACCGACCTGTATACGAAAAATCGCCTACGCCAGGTGGCAACGTCATTAGAAATCCTTGAGCATCAGCCTGTGCTTTTATTCCTTTGGCCAAAAGAATACTACGTTGTGAGGATCCACCGATGGCTGGAAGTTGAAAAGTCACAGCATGATGAGCTAGATTGCGTATCGTCAAGGTATCGACGAAGACCAACGTTTTCTCATTGCGTGTTGGCATTACTACCACTTGCTCTTGGTCGATCGTTTGTTGTAAAGGCGTTAACGTTTGGGCCAAGGCATGTGCTGGCATGCCAAACCATAGTGAGGCGAAGACGAACGCGAGTGCGATGAACTTCTTCAAACGCGGTTCACCTCCAAGCGACGTACTATCTCATCCTGAAGCATTTGCTCAATCTTAACGCGCTCTTCTCGATCATAGTCATCCCATTGTGCCATTTGCTTCTGATACTGTTGCGACAGCATTTGATACGAAGGCTGATCGATTTTACCCATCGCAAAATCATCTTCAATATCGTTGATCGCTTGTAACAGCGCTTGCTTAGCATCATTATGTTCGACGATTTCTTTTTTCTTTCTTTCTGGCCAAAAGCAAAGAATCGCGCCAAAGACAAAGAGATAACCGCCAAGCCATATCATGCTGACGAGTGGGTTAAGATGAACGTCGAACAATGCTTCTTGCGTCGAATTGTCCGTACCATCAAGTACCACGTAAAGATCACTTAACAAGGTGCTATACAGCGCAAGATCTGTCGCTGGCTGTTGTCCATTTTCATAAAAGGTTACTGCTGGTTTCAAAAGTCCGAGCGTTTGTCCTTGCCCTGTATAGACGACAACATCTGCTTTTAAGTCGATTTTACCATGGGAGAAATCAGTCTCTAGCCCATGATAGAGCAAGACATAGTCACCGATGGACATCGACTGTCCGGGTTTGAGATTAACGGTGATCTTTTGTCCAAAACTGCCAGTACTCGTCAATCCGATCACCATGATCACCAAAGCAAGATGGACGATATATCCACCATACCGTCGTTGATTCTTTCGAATCATACGTAGAAATGCGAGCACGATCGCTTCTTTTGTTTTTTGCCTACGCGCCATGACTCCTTGCGTAAATTCAAGAAAAATGGTCAACATGACAAGAAAAGCGGCAAAATACGAAGCAAGTGCCAAGAGATTGCGATACCCAGATAACGCAAGAAAAAGTGTAGCGAGTAAGGAAAGGATAAAAGGCCACAAAAGTGCTCTTCTCACGTGGTTAATGGAAGCTTTTCGCCAAGCAAGAAGCGGTCCGATCGCCATTAAGAGAATCACAAGCACGCCGATGGGCAGAACGACAGTATCATAGAAGCTCCCATTGACGAGCATCTGAGAACCTGTTATCGCTTCCGTAACAAGGGGGAAAATCGTACCGAGAAATACAGCAAAGAGCATGCCCAGAAATAAGATATTATTCAGCAAAAACCCCGTTTCTTTCGAAACGATCGCTTCCAATTTCGCCGATGCGCGAATCGATGAGAAGCGCCATACGATCATCACCACGCTGCCAAGTGCCAATATACCGACGAAAAGCATGAAAAAGAAGCCCATCGAACCATTAGAAAAAGCATGAATCGACCAGATCATTCCGCCTCTGGTCAACGCTGTTCCAAACATCGTTAACATGAACGTCAAGGCGATTAAAATCACATTCCATGTCTTAAACATCGCCTTACGCTCTTGAATCATCGCCGAATGTAAAAACGCGGTAGCACTCAACCAGGGCATAAGTGCTGCATTTTCAATCGGATCCCAAGACCAATAACCGCCCCATCCCAGTTCTTCGTAAGACCAATGAGCACCATAGATGATTCCGCAACTCAAGAAAAGCCATGCGATTAACGTCCATCTGCGCGTGATCGCAAGCCAAGAAGCATCTGTTTTCTTGAGCCACAAGGACGCCATCGCATACGCAAATGGAACGAGAAAGCCGATATAGCCAAGGTAGAGGTTAACGGGATGCACAGTCATTCCAGGATTTTGTAAGAGCTCGTTTAATCCATTGCCATTTTCCGGCGTATAGGACAAGGTAGCAAAAGGGTTTGCCATCACATTGACAATAAGAATAAAGAATGTCATCACAAAAGCGATGATCGCGGTCACGATCGGTTTATAAGCATCCTCATCTTCATGACGCACCAGCATCACAACAAATAAATAGATGCTCATCACGAGTAGCCAAAACAATAATGACCCTGCATCACCACCCCAAAAAGCGGCAATCCTATAGAGTACCGAAAGGCTTTTGCTCGTATACTCTGCTACATACGCAAATCGAAAATTCAACGAGAGCAACAACGTAAGCAATGCTGCCGACGCGATGATGATCAAGCCAAATTGAAGGATGATCGCCCGTTTAGCTGACTTTATAAGGCGATTATTTTTTTTCCAAACGCCATAGATCGAAACAATCCATATATACGGAATCACGAGCATGGCTAACCATAAAGCGATACGTCCTACATCACCGATAATCATGCAACCAAGTCCCCCCTGCTTTACGCCTTCGAAGAAGGCGCTTTGGCTTCATACTTGGAGGGGCATTTAATCTCCAGATTCGATGCCTTTAATGTCTGGTGATTGATAAGACTACCTGTGACGATCACTGGCCAACCTTTCGAGAAATCCTGAGGGCGCGCCCCGTGATAATCGACGACAAGATCTTGGTTTTTCCCTTGATCACAAATCGCAAATTGCAAAGCTTCCGTACTCGAATTCCAATGAACACTATGCGGAGCGATCACGCCACTTACGGTCACCGCGGCATTAGGTGAAGGTTCATCGGCAAAGACTTGCGTCACGGTCAAGTAATAACTTGTGGATTTTGCGATTCCTACACCGATCAGACTGGCAATCACCAACACGACTGCACCAAAAGCCAACCATAGACGTATTTTTAACGAACGATTCATGAATTACACCCCGATAAACTTAAATTAGAATTTAATAAATTATGGATGATCCTTATTCTTATCATGGCTAAACACGCGAAAAATAACGCGAGGGCCGAAGCGCTTAGGGAAATACCACATTAAAAAGCCCACCAGAAAGAGCAAAACGATAAAGGCTATGAAAAAAACAAGCCATTCCCCATGCTTTGACGTCGAGGCAATGTCGATCGCTGACCCAAATTGCTTACGTAAAGCGTGTAAAATCTGCTGTGATGATTCACCTTGCCCTAACCATGTTGCGATCTCTTGGCGTAATCCGATCGCCATGGCCGACGATGAAGCCGCGACACTTAGTTGCTTAGGATCACCTGGCGCATGAATCATCGCACTGATCGCATAAAGTTGACTTTGTGCAGAAGAGATCGGTTTTTGCGGTAATAAATACAGGATAGGAAGGAAAGTCAAGAGCAAGAGAAGACCTGTTGCAAAAAGTGCGATTATGCGTCTTGCCATCGTGCAATTATCATTCCTTCTCATCAATCTCTCGTTTTTCATTATACGGGATTCATTCTCGAGAAAAAGCCTAAAATTCGAAATTCCAAGAGGATGTCATGATTTCTTCAGTGATGTGACAAACCTTTTTGTCAAACTAGCAAGAATTTCTTGTCGAGTTGGCTAAAGTTACTTATGATGAGAGAGGATTTATCGATTCTTAACTGGGGTGAACAAAATGGATTACGAACAACGTGTCGTTATCGTTACGGGTGTCGGTCATGGCATCGGCTTTGCGATCAGTCAAGCCTTTCTAGCGCGAAAAGCTTATGTCGTTGGCGTCGATTGCAACGCGACGACGGGTCGTGAGTGGGAAAAGAAAATGCACACACTAAACTATCAATCTTTCTTTATCTGCGCAGATGTGAGTGTCGAAAGTGATGTTCAACAAGTCGTGAAAACAACGCTCGATCGATACGGACGCATCGATATTTTGATCAATAACGCTGGCATCGGCCACACAGCTTCTCTGTTTGATCGAACCATGGAAGAATTTGATCGCGTCATGAATGTCAATGTAAGAGCGCCTTATATGCTTGCAAAGTATTGCGGCCACGCGTTACAACTCGCAAACCCTGGTGTCATCATTAACATCGCTTCCACTAGAGCACTGATGTCCGAGGCCAATACCGAACCTTATTCGGCTTCCAAAGGTGGATTGCTTGCCTTAACCCATGCATTAGCGATCAGTCTCGGTCCCCAAATTCGCGTAAGCGCAATCAGTCCTGGTTGGATAGAAGTAGGTGAATTCGCAGAACATTCTGAACAAGATAAAGCGCAACATCCTGTCGGTCGTGTGGGTACGCCCGACGATATCGCACAAGCCTGCCTTTATCTCGCCTCGCCACAAGCTGGCTTTATCACGGGGCAAAACTTTATTATCGACGGTGGTATGACGGTCAAAATGATCTATGAAGAAGATCAATAAAGCCTACCGCATCGCTATACCTTTTCGATGCGATAGGCCAATTCGTACTTCATTCGTAGACTATGCCCACCAAATTTCAGTCGTTTTTTCACGAATCAATAATTTTTGTAAAAAGGCAATCGCCTTTTGCAATCCTTCTTGTACGGACATCAAGCTATCTTCGTGTTCAATGCTGATCGTACCATCGTAACCGACAAGGTTAAGCATGCTGATCATATCTCGCCATACTTCTTCACCATGACCGTAACCAACCGTACGGAACATCCATGAACGTAACGTAGCATCTCGATAACTTTTCGTATCGAGCACACCATTAACCGCCATATTATCTTTATAAAAACCGGTATCCTTTGCATGGACATGAAAAATCGCGCCGTCTTGCCCGAGAACTTTAATCGCAGCGACCGGGTCGATCCCTTGCCAGAATAAGTGACTTGGATCAAAATTGATACCGATATGATCACCCACAGCATGACGTAAGCGAAGCATCGTCTCTGTGTTGTAGACGACAAAACCGGGGTGAGCTTCTAAGGCAACGCGCACATGATGCGCTTTGGCAAATTCATTTTGCTCTTTCCAGTAAGGAATGACTTTCTCATTCCATTGCCATTCAAGCACATTAGAGAAATCTTCCGGCCATGCACAAGTTACCCAAGAAGGGTTTTGCGATGTTTCCGATTCACCCGGACATCCTGAGAAGGTGATCACCGTATCGACACCTAGTTTTTCGGCAAGCAACACCGAATCGACGAAAGCTTGATGGTCTTTCTTTGCGCGTTCTTGGTTCGGATGAAGGGGATTGCCATGACAACTTAATGCGCTCACCGTCATGTTGCGATCCGCTAAGGCTTTTTGAAATGCCTCTAATTTTTGGGGATCGGCCAATAATTCTGCCGGCTTACAATGCGCATCATTCGTATAACCACCTGAACCGATCTCCACAGTATCAAGACCACTTTGTACCAGATAATCAAGAGCTTCTTCAAAGGGAAGTTTTGCGAGTAACACATTCAAAACACCAAGTCGCATACGACCATCCTTTCATAAAACGTTTTCATCTTTACACTATAGCACGATGTACTTTGTGAGGAAACGAAAACAAAGAGCGAAATTCAGCGTAATCCTTGTAAAGTTTTTGGTAATGCAATCACGATAACCAGACTGGCCGCTGCAAGAAAAGCTAAGGCTACGAAGATGCCATGCAAGCTAAACGCTAATCCTTCTTGCATCGCGCGATGAATGACTGGCGCTAATAGCTTGGCTGTCTGCGGCGTTAACAGTCGATTGATGCCTGATCCGATAAGTCCTTGCGCTGCTTGGTGCGTATTAGCATAACCGATGAGCGCCTGATTAAACCACGTACCAAACGCAGCTACACCTATCGTTTGTCCGAGCGTTCGCATAAACTGATTGGAAGCTGTCGCAGCGCCTCGCATCGACCAATCAACACCCGATTGCACCAACACGGTGTATGCGGTCATCGCAAAGCCAAAGCCGAAACCGACGATCAACATGATCACAATGAGCGGCCACTGTCCTGAATCGATATGTAAAAGTGCCATCCATAATGAACCGATCAAGATCGCGACCGTACCGACCAATGTGGTTGCACGCCCGCCGATGCGCAACATCAGTCGCCCGCCGATCGTAGCACCAATGGGCCAGCCAATCGAAATCGGGGCAAGCGTTAACCCTGCACTTGTCGCACTATGCATTAAAATCCCCTGAATCCATAGGGGTAGATACGCTGTAATGCCGATCAAAATCGCACTCGTAAGCAAACTCGCAGCATTCGATACAGAGATCACGCGCAAGCGAAAGAGAGATAACGGCAACATCGGCTCTTTTACTTTTCTTTCGATGATCAGAAACAAAACGATCATAATAATGGCGACAGCAAACAATAAGTAGATGATCGGTGACGTCCAAGCATACGTTGAACCGCCACTAATCAAGGCATATAACAGGGCAGTTATTCCCACGGAAAACGTCAACGCACCGAAGTAATCGATCGATTTTGCCTTTTTCTCAAAATGTTCAACGAGAAAGATCCAGATCATCACAATCGAAACTAACCCAATCGGAACATTGATATAAAAAATCCAGCGCCACGTCAAATGATCGACGAAAAAACCACCGACGAGAGGACCTAAGATACCTGATACACCCCAGACAGCACTAAACAGCCCCTGAATTTGAGCGCGTTGTTTTAACTCATAGAGATCGCCAATAATCGTAAGGGTGATCGGAAAAACAGCTCCAGCACCAATGCCTTGAAAAGCGCGAAACAAGATCAGTTGATCCATCGATTGCGATAAACCAGAAAACATCGATCCGAGCAAAAACAAAATCGTGCCGATCGCAAATACCCTTTTTCGTCCAAAAAGATCAGCTAATTTCCCCCAGATCGGCGTTGTCACCGCAGAGGTCAATAGATAAACGGCAAAAACCCAACTAAAGGAGTTAATACCACCAAGATCACTGACAATCGTCGGCATGGCGGTACTGACGACGGTGCTATCCATCGCCGTTAAAAAAGTCGCTACCATGACAGCGATCGTAACGGTTACACGATTTGTTTCATGCTTCAAAAAATTACCCTCTCTCGTTAACGTAACATAGCGGCTACAATGCCTGTGGCGACTAATGACAAAGCAGCGACAGTATGATCGAGACCGCCACCAGACTTCACCCACCTAGTACCCCATCTTTTTCGCTTACCGATTCGAAGCGGCCAGAAAAAAGCAATACCCCCAGAAATACTATCAGCAAGAAGATGAATGCTATACCCAAGCAAAAGTGGGTAAAGTAAAAAATGATCAGGAAAAGTCGAAATACTAAAATCCACACCAAAAGCAAAAAGCAAAAAGCCAAACAAGGAATGTGTAAACGTCCGATGCGCTGCAAAAGCTGTAATGGCTGACCACAAAGCAAGCAGTAGCAGTCCATCAATGACCATCGTACCATAGAACCCTTCGACAAACGCTAACGTTACACAAAGTCCACTGATCGATAACATGGCGATTTTTCGAGCAAAATTACCACCTAAAGACGTCGCAATGCCAGCGAAAAGTACAGCGATACCTAACGCGGATAAACCTGTGTGTTTAACACATAGCCAAAAGAAAAGCAAAAACATAATTGCACGTACGACCCACTCTGCTTTGCGCGTAGCAAAGGAATGAAATTCATCAAGATCCGGGATAACACTCGCCATGGTACCTACAGTAATCCACAATAGAGATGGTTCCGGTTTAGCAAGAACGATAGCAAGCCAAGGATGTATCGGCGTTAATGTAAAATTCGGCAGCCAAAATGGCAAAGTGACAACCGAAACCAAAAGTCCGGTTGCCAGATGTGTCTTCCCAATCAAATCTACAACTCCTTAAAAACGTACGAAGCTAATAATAAAAAAAGCGTCCCGGTCTTAGCAAGCACCGACGACGCCTGTCAAAGTCTTTACCATTCTCGTTATGAGCCTAGCGGTACGGATATACTTCCAGAATATACACCAAGAGCGCGTCCAATCGCTTCCCAATCCACTTGATCTCTAATCGCATTTTGTAAAGCATTTGCCGTCCAATACTGCTGACCATTCAAGAAATAGACGACTAGCCCTGTGTACTGATCCGTAACTTTGGTTATAAAAAACACGTTTCGAGGCGAGTTGGGGTTGCTAAACGCCCATACCTCATACGAAGGTTGCACGAGATGCAGGCGATGAACACTAACGTTCTTGACAAACTGCGTTTCTTTAAGCAAACTCACTTGCTTTACTTTCAAGGCAAGATTTTCGTATAGCGTGATCGATGCCTGTAAGGAAAACGGCTTTACTACCACAGGATGCTTCTCGTGCGAAGAGCGTAAAGGCATGTCTTTAGCTTTTACCGACATCGACGAGAGAACAAATAAAACCACGATGAATGCAGCAAATAAAGTCATTCTTCTTGTTGACCTTAGCAACATTCTGTTCACCTCGCTTCATGACGATACAGAAACTTTTACACATACCATTATCTCAAGATCGCGCAAAAGTTGCAAGCATGACTTCGATTTGTAAGACAGCTTTATAGGTTTACTGATCGCATTGAAGCTTCCGGATATCGTGCGCCTGCCGCAATACCTCGTGGTGCTACTTCATCGATTTTTTTGCGATCTTCTTCCGTAAGTTGCACAGAAATGGCACCGATATTTTCTTCAAGATATCGACGACGCTTCGTACCGGGAATCGGCACGATCGATTCGTCTTGTGCCATCAGCCAAGCCAGGGCGAGTTGCGAAGCTGTACAGCTCTTTTCTTTTGCCATGCTCTCGATTTGCGCGACGAGATCAAGATTTTTCGCAAAATTATCACCTTGAAAACGCGGCGAGAAGCGACGATAGTCGTCTTCAGCCAGATCTTCAAACTGCTTAATCTGCCCCGTCAAAAAACCTCTTCCCAATGGGCTATACGCCACAAATCCAATACCTAAGTGCTGGCAAGCTGGTAGTATTTCATCTTCCACATCGCGACTCCATAGTGAATACTCTGTCTGCAAGGCACTGATAGGATGAACCTGATGAGCTCGTTCGAGCGTTTGTACCGAAGCTTCTGAGAGACCTAAAAAGCGAACTTTCCCTTCCTCGACGAGTCGCGACATCGCGCCGACTGTCTCTTCAATCGGAACAGTAGGATCTACCCGATGCTGATAATAAAGATCGATGTGATCAACACCTAGACGAAGTAGACTCGCCTCACAAGCTTGCTTCACATAGCTCGGACTGCCATCAATTCGAAGGAATTCGCCTTGCGGACCTCGCACATTACCAAATTTCGTGGCGAGAACGACCTGATCCCGCCGATCAGCGATCGCTCGACCAACAAGTTTTTCATTTTCGCCTACGCCATACATATCCGCTGTATCAAGAAAATTAAGGCCAAGATCAAGCGCGTGATGAATCGTTGCGATCGATTCTTGATCATCTCGATGACTATAAAAATCCGACATCCCCATGCAGCCTAATCCTAACGCTGAAACAGCCAAACCTTGTGAGCCGATCTTTCTTTGTTGCACGACAAATGCCCCCTTCATGATTGAAATCAATGATCACACTGCTCTAATTCTAGCATAAAACGTTGCTTTCCTTACTTTAGTCAAGTACGCTTAGTTGAGTACTTGCACTCGGAGGGATTATCTTGGAAATCACAAAGCACGTGCATCTGCTTGAGGCGATGAAAGGTAGCTATGTCTACCTTATTCTCGGTGAAGAACCTGTCTTAATCGACACGGGACTGAAAAGCAAATTTTCCTCACTAGAAAGTTCATTACAAGCGCTTGGAATGCGCTTTGAGGATATCGCCCATATCATTTTAACGCATCAAGATGTTGATCATATCGGTAATGCTAAAGCGTTAAAAGCTGCTTCTAAAGCAACATTATGGTCCTCTGTTGAAGATAAACCGTACATTCAGGGGGAACGTAAAGGAACGGGCGTACGCAAAATGATTCAAACGCTACTAAAAGTTGATCACCCCACCATCGATCAAACTTTTGCGCCAGGTCAGCGCATCGGTGATCTTGAAGTGATTCCTTCTCCTGGTCATACGCCAGGTCATGTCTGCTTACTTTATCATGATGTACTTTTAGCTGGCGATCTTGTCAAGACCAGTCGTGGCAAAGTTTCACCATCACCAAATTTTCTCGCCTCCGATAAAGAAGCTCTAAGGCGATCGATTCGTGAAGTGGCGAAATTATCCTTTGACTATATCTGTCCTGCGCATGGCGAACCAGTACGAGGTCATTCGTTATTTGATCTGATGCTTTAATCATTAAAAAACCCCTCGAAAGAGGGGCTTTTTGCTTAGAGAATCTCTTCAAGCTCTTTATTCTTTTTCAATGCTAAGATCATGGCGGTCGTCGCCAAAGCGCCAAGCAAAATCGCCAGGAGATACAGCCACACATTGCCGATTAAGAAGAAAACGAAGATGCCACCGTGTGGTGCCGGTGAAGTGACGTGAAAAAGCATCGTCAACGCACCTGTGATCGCTGAGCCTAGCATAATGGAAGGAATCACGCGAAGCGGATCATTGGAGGCAAAGGGAATCGCCCCTTCCGTGATAAAACATAACCCCAAAACTAATGCCGCTTTACCGGCATCACGTTCTTCTTTAAGGAATTTACGTTTGTTGATAAAAGTCGCAATCGCCAAACCTAAAGGTGGAACCATACCAGCACCCATCACGGCTGCCATGATAACTTCTGATTCGACCGTCTTTGAACCTAACAGGCCGACGGCAAAAAAGTAGGCAACTTTATTGACGGGTCCCCCCATATCAAAGGCCATCATAGCGCCAAGCAACAGACCCAGCCCGATCGATCCTGATGCACCCATACTCGCCAAACCATTGGACATCGCTTGCATTAAGAAAGCAATCGGTTGCCCAAGTACAAAGATCATTAAAAATCCGATAATGCCAACTGATAAGACAGGAAGTATAAGAACAGTTTTAACACCCTCTAATGTGCGAGGTACTCTTATCCATTTTTTAAGGGCTAACGTAATATAACCAGCTAAAAAACCTGCAATGATGCCGCCAAGATACCCTGTACTTCCATTAGCTGATCCATACATCACACCTTGTGTTCCGATCCAACCACCGACAAGACCAGCCGCAAACCCAGCACGATCCGCAATCGATTGCGCGATAAATGCCGCAAGCACAGGTACAAAAAGGGCAAATGCCGATTTACCGCCAATATTCATCAGTGCGTTGGCAAGTACACCTTTCGAATCGATATTGACAGCAAAAGATAGTGCAATGAAGATACCACCAGCAATAACGAGCGGCAACATATTGGACACACCATTCATCAAATGGCGATAGGCAGCAGGTGTCTTTGTCTTCTCTTTGCGATCCGCTTTCATTTTTTGCACTTGATCGAGATAGCCATCCTTTTTCACAGCTTCGCCATAATACGAAGCTTGAAGAGCCTCTTGCAAAAGTCCCTTGCCATTTTTGATGGCACTCGAAACGGAAGTTTCAAGTAATCGCTTTCCTTGGAAACGAGAAAGGTCAACCGCTTTATCCGCCGCGATAATAACAGCATCCGCTGAAGAAATCGCCTCAAAAGTGAGTACGTTTTCTGCACCACTCGCGCCTTGCGTTTCTACAGCGATTTCAAAACCTAACTCCTTAGCCGCTTTTTTTAATCCTTCTTCCGCCATAAAAGTGTGAGCAATACCTGTCGGGCAAGCCGTGATCGCGACTATTTTAGGCATCCTAATTCCTCCCTGGTTCAAGATCTACGTGATTTACTTTCGTCGAAACTTCGATGGATAATGCGATTGTCTTCACAGCTTCATAGGAAGGTTGTTGCGTTCCGGGCGTCGACACGGCTGCCGTACCCGCTGCTGCTCCGAGCCGAAGTATCTCAGCAAAAGGATACTGCTGATAAAACCCTAAAAGGAGTCCAGCCACTAAGGAGTCGCCTGCCCCAACGGTTGAAATCGCCTCCGTATTTGGCACAGTTACGCGATAAATCGAATCCTTTGTTACACCGAGTACACCCTCTTTACCTAACGAAACGACAACATATGAAACACCATGAGCAAGGAGTGCATTTGCCCCGATGACCAGTTGCTCATCCGTTACTAACGGCTTTCCATACCAGGCACTAAGTTCTTCGCGATTAGGCTTGACGAGATCTGGACCTGCTTTGATTCCTTCTCGAAAGCCATCTCCGCTCGAATCGAGCAATGTTTTGACGCCACGTTGTTTGGCTTTTACTATCGCTTTTTGATAGCCCGTCTGATCTAGCCCTTCTGGTAGTCGACCGCAAAGTGCTATCCAATGCCCCGAATTCACCATAGACAACCGTTCTTCGATTTGTTGCCACTCTGCTCTTTGAACCGATGGACTTGATGCATTAAATTCACTTAAACGCCCATCTTGTTCCGTAATCTTGACGTTCAATCTCGTTTCTTCATTCAAAAAAACAAAATCCTGGCTGATCCCCATCTTGCTTAATTGATCGGCAATCCACTGACCTCTCTCACCTCCCAACAATCCCGTCGCCACCACAGGTACATGAAACGCCTTGAGTGCTTTCGCCACATTGATACCTTTGCCACCCGGATCCTGACGCACTGACGGAACGCGATGTAACGAACCTGGTTCCAGCGTATTGACTTGAATCGTCAAATCGACTGCTGGCGTCATGGTCAAGGTGATCACAAAAGGATCAATTGAACGTCCGGCCAAGATAATCACTCCTTATTAACTCGCAAGCCATCACGCGACGACAGAACAAATCGTCGTACCACTTTGTTGAAATAACGCTTGATAAGAACTCGGTAATGTGTGATCAGTGATCACATAATCAAGCGTTCTCAGCTCGCAGATCTGCGTCATGTGAACTTGTTCGAATTTACTGTGATCCGCAACGAGAATAACTTCTCGCGAAGCTCGGATCATCGCTTGCTTCGTAGCGGCTTCTAACGAATTGGCTGTCGTAACCCCTCGTTCTACATGGATGCCATTAGCACCAAGAAAAACCTTATCCGCATTGAGTCGTGCGAGCATCATTTCAGCAAAAACGCCGACTAAAGCTCCTGTTGTTCTGCGATACTCTCCGCCGATGATAATTGGTGTTACCGCCTTGTGTTGCAATAACTCGTCGCCGATATCAAGACTGTTTGTAATCACCGTCAATTCGAGATCGGGCAATTGTCTTGCAATCTCGAGCGTCGTTGTCCCTGCATCAAGAATGATCGTGTCTCCTGCTTGAAGCATAGCGACCGCAATCTTGGCAATGGCTGCTTTCTCATTGGGATACAACAAAGATTTTTCCGATATGGTGGGTTCAAAACTAGCTAGTTCGACAGATACCGCACCGCCATGCGTGCGTTTGAGTAAATTTTGTTCTTCAAGAATTTGCAAATCACGACGAACCGTTGTCTCCGAAACATGCAGTGATGCGGCAACGTCTGACACCGTTACGCGTTGATGTTTAGCAATTAAATTTAAAATGGCGCTTTTACGCTCATCGGAAAACATGCAAGCTCACCTTCTTTGTCTATTTTTGCTCATTTACTAAGCTAACAACGAATTTTTCATGTAAATTTGAATGATTTTACTCATTTACGATTGATTGTGCTCATTATATTCGCTATGATAGAGGATGTCAACGTAATGAGGAGGAATCATCATGCTCGAAGAACGCTTTATTCAATTTGACATACAAGTACGAACACAACGCGAAGCTGTTGAAGCTCTTGTCGCTTTGGCTGCTGCTGAACAACGTATCGCCGATCAACAGCTTGTTGTCCAAGCGGTGCTGTTACGCGAAGAAGAAGGTACCACAGGTTTCGGTCAAGGGATTGCTATTCCTCATGGCAAATCGGCTAGCGTCCTTGAACCTACCCTTTTAGTCGGGCGATTAGGTAAACCAGTCGATTGGCAAGCGATGGACGACGCTCCTGTCGATACTCTTTTTCTGATTCTCGTGCCAGAAACCAGTCATCAAGAACATTTACAACTTCTCGCCAAATTGGCAAGAAAATTAATGCATGAAGAATTTGTTGCAACACTTCGTCAACTTCCTAACGCAACAGAAATGTTTACATTTTTACAAAATGAACTCGCTTAAGACGTCATCGTTATTCATGAGGGGAAAGGAAGCGCTTTACCGATGATCACAACTACAGTTACACTCATTTTCCCAGAAGGAATGCATGCTCGCCCTGCTTCCGAACTTGTTAAATTAGCAGGAAAATTCAATTCGGAGATTCGAATCGGCCAAAACGGGAAATTCGCTAATGCGAAAAGTATCTTAGGTTTGATGTCGCTGGGTATTGCTGGAGGTACGCCGATCACGATCGAATGTGACGGTCAGGATGAAACTGAGGCAATGGAAAAGGTAAGCAGATTTTTGACGGAGACAGCGTGATGAAAAAACGAGAGGGTATTCCTGCTTCGACTGGCATTGCCATCGGGCAAGTAAAAAGGGTGCAATCGCACCTTGACGAATATCTTTGCTATACGATAGAAAATCGCGAGGATGAGAAATTACGATTTCTCCGTGCACTTGACGTTGCATTAGAGGAACTCAACGCGCTAATCGCATCGATGCGCGCATCGTCTGATGAAGGGCAAACACAACTCGCCGCGATCTTCGATGCCCATCGCGAAATGCTGCAAGACCCTCTTTTCATCGATGGTGTAAAAGGCAAAATCGAAGCAGAAGCGATCAATGCCGAAGCGGCGATTGTAAACCAACGTGAAGAACTGGCAGCGATCTTTGAAGCGATGGATAATGATTATATGCGTCAACGCGCTGCAGATATCCGCGATATCTGTCAACGGCTTCTTACTCATCTCACGGAGAAAAAACTCGATAAGCCCGCAGCAGAAGATGATTCTTACATCCTCGTCACGCACGATCTTCATCCTTCTGATACGGTCACGCTCAATCCCGCCCATATCCTTGGTTTTATCACGGAAATTGGGGGTAAAAATTCACACACCGCCATCATGGCACGAACCAAAGGCATACCTGCTGTCGTAGGCATCGTTCAGCTACTCGATGACGTCAGCGATGGCGACTGGATCATCCTCGATGGCGAATCAGGTACCGTCATCCTCGAACCCGATGAATCAACGCTCACGCATTATCGCCAATTAGCAGAGCAATTCGCACAAAAAAAAGCTGCGCAAAATCAAGTTCGCTTTGCACCGTCGCGCACAAAAGATGGGCATCAGATTGAACTTGCCGCCAATATCGGGATGACAGAAGAAGCGACAACCGCCATGGCTTATGGTGCTGATGGCATCGGTCTGTTTCGCTCCGAATTTCTTTATATGCATCAAGCTACGCTTCCAAGTGAAGAAGAACAGTTTATCGCCTATCGTAACGTCGTACAGACGATGAAAGGACGACCCGTAATCATTCGAACTTTAGACATCGGAGGCGATAAGTCGGTTGCTTCGATGGATTTACCCCATGAAGAGAATCCTTTTCTCGGCTATCGGGCTATTCGCATCTGCCTTGATCGATCAGATTTATTTCTTACACAATTACGGGCCATACTTCGAGCGAGTGCGTTTGGAAAGATACGCATCATGTATCCTATGATCTCGTCACTCTACGAAGTTCAAGAAGCCAAGAAATGGCTTGCCATCGCCAAGGACTCCTTGCGCAAAGAAGGAATCGCTTTTGACCCATCGATCGAACAAGGGATAATGATCGAAATCCCATCGGCAGCGGTGATCGCAGACATCATCGCGCCTGAAGTCGATTTTTTCTCAATCGGTACAAATGACTTAATTCAGTATACGATGGCAGCCGATCGCATGAATGAAAAAGTCACCGCGTACTATAATCCTTACCATCCTGCGATCGTACGTTTGATCGCACAAGTTATTCAAGCAGCGCATCAACATGGAAAATGGGTTGGTGTATGCGGTGAAATGGCAAGTGATCCACACTTCGCTTCGCTCTTCATCGGAATGGGCATTGATGAATTAAGCATGAGTCCACCTGCCATTCTCACCATCCGCGCGAACATGCAACAGCAAACCCTCGCTGATCTCCAAAAGTTTGCACAGCAGGTAAGTGCGTTGACGACGTCAGAAGCTATCTATGATTCCTTACAAGCTGCCTTTCACTAAAAATGTATATCCATCTTCTTTTCGAATCGGTTTAGTAGTAAATCCGATCGAAGAAGATGGTTTTTTTATTGCCAGCGAGACGATTTTATGATAGGGTACGTATCAACTAGTATCGTATAAAAATACGAAGGTGTGAATAAACTTGGCGTCAGCAAAAACCCAATCCATCTTCAAGGCAGCCATTGATTTGTTTTCAGAACGAGGTTTTGAAAAAGCCACCATGGATGAAATCGCCTCACGCGCGCATGTTGCGAAAGGAACCATATACTATCATTTTAAAAGCAAAGAAGAACTTTTTTCTTTTCTTGTGCAAGAGGGGACGAAATTATTACACGAAAGCGTTCTCAGCAAAGTGAACCCAAGAAAAACACCAACAGAACAGATCGAAACGATCATACGCGAACAACTGCGGTTCTTTGATCATTATCGTGACTTTTGTGTGATTTTACTGCGTGAAGCTTGGGGCGATGATGTTCGCCAAAGGGAATTTCGACGTATGTTAGTTCATTACGTTCATGCGATTGAACAGATCATGCGAGCAGGTATTGAATCGGAAGAATTCCTTTACACGAAAGCAGAAACTGGCGCTTGGTCAATTTTCGGCTCGATCAGCATGGCAGCTTTACACCATATTTTTAGTGAGCCCGACATGGATTTACTTTTACTCGCACCGGATCTTACTCGCATGATCCTCAAAGGCATGGTTTCGCAAATTACGAAAGATGCGGAAAGTCTAGTTGACGAAGCGCCTCGTAAAGCGCAATAGCCACCGTATTCGAAAGATTAAGTGAACGCATCCTCGGTCCCATTGGCATGCGAAGTCCTCTTTCAGGATATTGTTCATGAACGAAATCGGGTAAGCCTGTTGTTTCTTTACCAAAGATCAGGTAGTCATTCGTACGATAAGTAATATCTGTGTATTTCGTCTTTCCGAATTTCGTAAAAAAATAAAAATCAGCATTCGCTTGCTGTGCTTCTTCAATAACTTCTTCGAGTCGATCATGCAAACGCAGATCAAGGTGTTCCCAATAATCTAAGCCAGCACGTTTTAAATCACGATCTTCGATCGAGAAACCGAGCGGTTTAACAAGATGTAAAATCGTATCCGTGGCAACACACGTTCTTGCTACATTCCCTGTGTTAGGTGGTATCTGTGGTTCAAACATGACAATATGCATAATCCTACGCCTCCGCGCCCTACTATACAGGACGTTTTCAAGCGGTGCAAATCGGTCACCCTTTTTTCAGAAAAGTATTCGATGTCAGTACGGAAGTATGTTACACTGACATAAAACACGGTTTTACCTGATGAAACCACTGAGAAGGGATTTGGCTATGCAAGAAATTATCGACGATGTAAAGCGAGAACGCTCGAATACTGTCCGATCGGTCGAACGCTCTTTAGACATCTTGCTTTGCTTTGCCGATGCCGAAGAAAATCGGCTCAGTCTTACAGAAATCGCAAGACGTGTTGCTTTACACAAAAGCACGGTTCACCGATTGCTGGCTTCTCTAGAAAGTAAAGGCTTTGTCCGCAGGGATGAAACTTCTGAGATGTATCAACTTGGATGGTGCATTTTGCAACTCGCTTCGCATGTTCATCACGCTGAGGATATTGCCGTTTTATTCTTGCCTCTTATGACCGAGTTGCGCGATGCGCTTGGCGAGACGATTAGTCTTTACGTACGAGAAGGAAATGAACGCATTCGAATCCAAGCTGTCGAAGGTACACAAGCAGTCCGACGTGTCGCTAACATCGGACACAGGTTCCCCCTTTATATCGGCGCTTCGGGAAAAATTTTTTTAGCTTACGCAAAAGATGAGTTACTCCAAGAACTTAAAGAGTCGGATGCGTTCCCTGAATCATTTTCTTTTGAAGATTTGACACGTCAAGTCGCCATCATCAAAAAACAAGGCTATGCGATCAGCATCCAAGAACGTGAACTCGGCGCTGCTGCTATTGCCGTTCCTATTTTTGATCGAAAGGATCAAGTGATCGCTGCCCTTTCCGTATCAGGACCAGTAGACAGGTATGCTGGTAATACTGTCGATGATTTCGCCTTACAAGCTTCAAGTTATGCGAAAAAAATGACCGATCTGATCACAACAAGACACCCTAACATACGATAACTGCAGATAGCGGTTATCGGTTGGAGGTGTTGTTGGATGCGTCAAGATGATTGGACACTCTGGCTTAAAGAACTCTGGAATGAATTAACCAAACCACCTGCACTTTTAGATTCTCAGCCCTTCCCCAACCGACCCAATTCAAAACCTCGTCCCAACACAGCATTAGCAGTACGTCCTTCCAAGCAAAAGGCGAGGTTTAAACCGATCAAGAAAAAATCCATACCTCGTCCGAAAAAGGCAACGTCACGCTCATTTGAAAAAAAAAGCGAGATCACTCCGACTTTTACCGTAACTTCTTCGCAAGCAAGTCTTTATGATGCCATTTCTGCCGCCTATGCCATCACCATCATCGCCGCCAAAGAGCAACAAGATGGATCATTGTTAATCGAAACCGACCAAGAACGACAGTATGTTATAACGCAGACGCTTTTATCAATTTCACAACTACGTGCACTCGATCTTCAATTGAATTCATTATGGTCAAAAGGTTATCGCTATTTGAGTTTGTGGTTGACAACCACTTCAAAACAGCCTTTTTTTATCTATAAAGAAAAAAAATACACGGCACGAGACTGGGTAGATGGTGAACGACCTCGCTTTCGCAGCACACGCCAGATCGGACTTTGCGCCAGAACCCTTGCGCGATTATATGCCCAAACGATGCATGATCGTGCTAACGCTGTAGCGATCACCCCATACTCTCCCCATCAAATCATCCATACTTGTGAGAAACGGATTGAAACACTTTATGCAAAGTGGGATAAAACGGATTACTCGTTAACCACACAATCGCTTTTGCAAACCGTAAAAGAACATATTGCCCATGATTTTGAAAAAGCAAAAGAAATCATACACCGTGAAAAAGAGCATCGAGAAATGCATCAAGAAGGCCTGATGTTCTCGACAATCCATCCTGCTCGTTTTCGCATCCATCCTCGTGGCTATGCTCATCTACTAACCTACGAAGATATTCACTTCGGAATTCGAGCGATCGATCTTGCCTTACTCCTTCATCACACCATGGTGATTCATGAAACTTGGACAACTTCCTTGACGCTTCCCACGTTAATCGCTTACCAACGCATCGCACCACTTAGCCAGTTTGACACACAAATCGTAAGCGCCCTTTTACAACTCCCTCTCGGGCTTGTCGATATACTATTGCCTGTACTAGCAGAAACAGCTTCTCGCCAAGATGCAAGGATAGATACATTCGTCCAACAAGCTCTCTTACTTGACGAAGAACGACGTCGATTTCTTCCACGATTTATCGATCAGTTTCCTGCCTATTCTCCGTAAACTCTAATGCATATCGCATTTCTAAAAGAACCTGAGTATCTTTTTCTTCATAGCATGCTTTGGCGACGGCCAAAGTACCTTCTTTCGCATCAATCTGCCGTAAAGCCCATGCTGCACTTGCACGGATCTCTGGTCGAGCATCCGTCAGTAAGTCGATCAATAGAGGAACCGCTCGATCATCACGGATATTACCGAGAGCGATAATCGCATTGCGTCGCCACACGGCTAAGCCACGCCAAGCTACGGCAGTATGACCAAATTTTTGTTGAAATGTACGGTTTGTCAACGAAAGAATATAGTATAGGTCAGGGAAAGCAAGTTCACGTTCGGGAAAAAACGCGGGCTCTTTCGTCAACGATGGTGTTTTACTAAGAGGGCAAACGGTCTGACATGTATCACATCCCCAGACACGACGTCCGAGTGGTGCTCGAAATTCCTCGGGAATCATACCTTTACTTTGTGTTATATACGATAAGCACCGCGTAGAATCGATCACAAACGGCGCAATCAGCGCGTCGGTCGGACAAGCCGTAAGGCATAAATCACAGTCTTGGCACGACAAAGAAGCCACATGTTCCATCTGTGCTTCAGGCGTTCGTTCGATCTCGATATCGACTAATAACGTACCAAGAAACACCCATGAACCGAATTCATCGGTGATTAAGGAGCAATTTTTACCGATGAAACCAATACCAGCACGTTCAGCAACCGCACGATCGACGAGCGCAGACGTATCTACTGCGATCTTATAGGCGATATCATGGTGAACCTGCTTTTGGAGATAATATGCTAATCGTTCTAATTTTTGCGTAACTATGCGATGATAATCTGTACCCCAGGCATATTTCGATACGAGTCCTGTTACTTTTTTGGGATAGGTTGTCGCATAAGCATCTTCATGTACGTAAGCCACGGCGATACTGATCATACTCGAAGCGTTCGGAAGTAAAGATAATGGGTCGATGCGAACCGCAGCATCGGGATGTTCAAAACCTGAAGCCCTTCCTTCCTCATAAAATCGCTTAAGAAGTGGCAATAATTCTTCAAAGGGCTCAACACCAGTAACTCCGATGACATCGATACCGACTTTGCGCGCGATCGTTTGCAACGTTAAAAATGACACGTCATAGGACATTTCTTATGCATGTCCTTTCAACGCAGACGTGAAACAGCTTCTCGAGCCAAAGCATCACACCGTTCATTATATTGATGCCCACTGTGACCTTTTACTTTGCAAAATTCCACCTTATGCTTGGCTACTTCCGTCAATAAAGCTTCCCATAACTCTCGATTCTTTACCGGCTCATTCTTGCTGTTACGCCAGCCATTGCGTTTCCAGGCGACATACCATTGCTGATGAAAAGCATTGACCACGTAGGCAGAGTCACTATAAACCTTAACCTGACAAGGACGCGTCAACGCTTTTAACCCTTCAACGACCGCAGCGATTTCCATACGTTGATTGGTGGTGTCTTTCTCACCACCTGACAAGGCTTTCTCATACTCGCCATAGACGAGAATTGCTGCCCAGCCTCCAGGTCCAGGATTACCACTACAGGCTCCATCCGTATATAGCGAAACGACACTCATACATACACCCCACGATTGACGATACTATGTGAAAAAACTTGAGAAGAGGGACACGCCAATGTCAGCAAAGTCACGGCGAACATGTTTTGCCGTATTACTATTCATCGTATTCGTCGTTATGGCACACGATTCTTTCGCCGCCGTGCGAGGAAGTCCCTACTGGACACAAAAAGGACAAGGGTGGATCTACTATGCCTTTACACCACCAAAGCCTCTCATCGCAATCACCTTGGATGACGGTCCGAATCGAACTTATACCCCTGCGATTTTACACGTATTAGAGAAATACCATGCGCATGCCACATTTTTCGTTGTCGGAAAGCAAGTTAAAAACTATCCTGAAATGCTTAAAGAAATCGTAGTACGTGGTAACGAGGTCGGCAATCATACGTATTTGCACCAACAACAAGGTATCCCGACCGTAACGGATTTAACAGCTTGTGATGAGACAATTCGATCGATCATTGGCAAAAAACCAGTCTGGGTGCGACCGCCAGGCGGACATTTATCCAGTGTTTTCTTGCAACGGGCAAAACAAAATCATCTTCGAATCGCGATGTGGACTTGGGATGTCGATGCAAAAGACTGGTCACTTCCCGGCGTAACCTCGATTGTCAGCAAAGTGATGGCTAATATCGATCCAGGTGACATCTTACTCTTTCATGATGGCGGAGGAAAGAGAACACAGACCGTTCAAGCGCTCGACATTCTCTTAGAACGCTTGCAACGAAGAGGATATCAATTTGTTACGATGAGTGATTTATTACTTTGTTGCCCTTGACGACAGCGTGATTGCAAGGAGCAAACTGTACACTTTGGCGAGCGAGCGGTGCAAACCATTCGCCCATGGTAAATCAACCAATGATGCGCTGTAGACCAAAGTTTTTTAGGAATTTTACGCATCAATTGTTGCTCTGTCTCATAGACATCATCGCTCTTGGCAAGACCGATTCGATTAGATACACGCTGTACATGCGTATCGACAGCGATTGCTGGTACTGCAAAAGCATTGGATAATACGACATTCGCCGTTTTTCGCCCAACACCTGGTAACGTTACCAAGGCTTCTAGGAAGGCTGGAACTTCTCCCGAATACTGATCAACTAATTGCTGGCTCGTGGCAATCAAATTTTTGGCTTTTGTTTTATACAGTCCGCATTTAGCGATTAATCGTTCAACTTCTTCGACATCCGCTAACGCCAACTCTTTGGCATGGGGATACCGTTGAAATAAAGCTGGGGTTAATGTATTGACCATTTTATCTGTACTTTGTGCAGATAGCATCGTTGCAATTAACAATTCAAAAGGATTCGTATGCAATAATGCACACTTCGCATCAGGATAAAGGCGCGCAAGTTCATCCAATATCTCATTGACTTCCAATTTAAAGCGCGGCATTTTTTTGCTCTCCTTGAGCCGATGAAAAGGGGAGACTTCGATAACGCCATGCCTCCGCTTTCTGACGAATTTTTGCACTTTGCAAGCCATACATTAACATCAATTTTAATGTTGGTGCTGCATAGCGATATTCAATGTCTTTTATCGCCTTAAAGTGCGAAGATAATAACATGTATTCGGGGATCGCTAAACGATAGCGACGATCCGGATGAAGACGTTCCTCACCGATAATCACCTGTACGATACTGTCAAGATCGACTTCAACGAAACCACCTGACACATGAGGTTTTCCGATAAAATAACCTCGAAACCCATAACCAAAACCTTGCCGCGTGATCACCTCATGATCAAGACTCTCTTCAAGTAAACGAAGAATTGTTCTTCCCGGTACTTCCATCATCACAGCACGCATTGGTGTCCCACAGACATTGAGTACATCACCTAACGTCACATCACCCTCACGAAGGGCAGCGGTGATGACACCTCCATTAACGATCGCGATATCGACGTCAAGCATCTCACGCATCGCATCGACAAGAACATTAACCAATGCTGACTCTTCAAACAACTCATGCCGCAAAGGGCGATCGAGTCTGACAATCAATTCATGCAGACGTTGTTTCGCAATCGCCGAATACGTCGTCATTACCTGCATCACTTGTGCATCGTAGGTTTGAAAAACCTGATTATAGATAAGCTTCCCCTGCACCGACACAAGCGGCTGCGTTCGATTCGTTGGATCGATCGTGAACGTTATTTGTCCCATTGCCTGAGCAAAGCGGCCAGCTTGAAAAATCCAAACGCCATTTCTCAGGATTCCTTGTTCAAGAAATTGATGCGTATGCGACCCGATGATCACATCGGCCTCGATACCATCATCAGCCATTTCTTCATCGACATGCAGTCCTAAATGCGAAAGCAAAATGACGATATCAGCACCACGTTCTCGCAGATATCGACAAGACGCTTTAGCTACCGATACTGCCTCTCGTGCTTGTACGCCTAACGTTGACAAGATTTTCAGATAAGGAACGGTCACCCCACATACACCGACTTTAACACCGGCATACGTATAAATCTTGCCTCTTTTGTTATTCCACGAACCGCTTGGCTCATCGATATTGGCACAAAAATAAGGTTTATCCACAATATGCGCAATTTTTTCCCACATGATCGGATCGACCGTTACCGTCTCATTATTGCCAAGCACCAGACCATCAAGTGGAAGTGTTGCTAAAATGGCTGCATTGATCTCACCATTCGTCGCAAACGAAAGACGATTGGAGAGATCAATATGATCACCAAGATCGAAGTATAATACCTCATCTCCGCTCTCTAACAACGCATCTCGTACTGTGCGTACTTGCGTAACAAGTCTCGCAAAAGATAATAGCTCACTATGAACATCATTTGTGTGTAAGATATGCAATTGCAAGCTCGTCACCTCAGATTTCTAACAACCAACAATCACTCACTGAGCAAAGATGGCAAGATCGTCACAAGATCGGATTTAAACTGAGAGCTCGAATAGACTGCATCCACACCTGCCGTTTGTGCACGCGCACGCAAGTCACGCTTGGCATGAGGAACGTAAACAACAACACGACTCCCTGTAGCTTTACAATTTTCAACGTGCGTTTCGATGTTTGCACCAGCGACATTCAGATCTAAAATCGCCAGTTTAGGATGCACTTCTTCTAAACGAAGCTTAAAATCATGATCATTTTCGACAACACTGACGGTGCAGTCTCGATTTAACGCCACTTCACGCACGCGTACCGAAAACATAAGATCTGATGTATAAAGTAAAATCGCCTCGCCTGCCATATCTTTTCCCTCCGAATCTTAATCATTTCCTTATGTTTTAGTTTAACACACTTGCTAAGACTGTTCATGCTATGCATTTTTCCTTATACTTTGTCATGTATGCAGGTATGAATAAGGAGGAACATCCATTGATAGAACATATCGTCATGGTAACTTGGCAGGAAGAGACCACCGCCGAAGTGAAAGAACGCATTTTACTCGATCTATTGCAATTAAAAGACAAAATCCCAGGTATCATCAGCTTTAAAGTGGGTCACAATTTTTCAGCTCGTGCAGATGGATTTGAAGCCGCATTGACTTCCACTTTTATCGATCAGGAAAGCTTGGATAACTATGGTCCACACCCAGCGCATGTTGAGGTGGCAACGCGCCTGCGTGAAAACACTAGCAAAGTGGTCGTCGTCGATTTTCATCCTCTTAGCTAGAACGTCAAAGAATCGAAGTTAGCAGGTATTTCCCTTCCATTTCTCGGGTATAACAGTAGTATCAAGATTTGGAGGGAAAAGAAATGGAAGTTTTAGAACGTTTGGCTTCGCGTTCGGATGCCTGGACGCCAGAAGATGATGTTAAACTTGCCGAACTTGTGCTACGCCATATCCGTGAAGGTAGTACACAGTTGATCGCTTTTGAAGAAGCTGCAAGCCTACTAGGTCGTACCGCTGCTGCTTGTGGCTATCGTTGGAACGGGGTTGTTCGACGCCATTATGATCATGCCGTCAAAGAAGCAAAACAGATTCGGCGTACTGCCTTAGAAGACCGTCGGCATCGCCGGCCACAACGCACAGCAATCACGTTAGTAGACAATCAGGTTTTTACCCTTGATTATTGTATTCGCGGACTTCGTGATTTCGAACAGCGTTTGCAAGAACTCGAACAAGAAAATGCTCAGTTGATTGAGGAGAAGCGAGAACTTGAAGCGCTCATCGAAAGAAATCCTCCGCAACCAGTCTTCGATGATTCGCAAACACTACTCGCCATTATGGAAAAAGCTCGCCGGTTAATTGAAACCGAACGCACGCGGACATCCTTACTCGAATCCCAACGACTCGATTAAACAATTCGCCTTCTTCGTCGAGATACTTTATCGACTAAGAAGGCGAATCTGATTTTTTTATTTTCCACGAGTACCCTTTTGCAAAAATCCCCTTTTGTAGCCTAACTTGTCGCACCAATTTCTCAAGATCCGCTTGTACTTTGCTTTGTAGGGGCATCGGATAACGATACTTCTTCGCGTGTTGCTCATACTCATCCTGATCGACAATACGTACATGACGACGATGATCGATAATCACATCAAGATCCATATCGATATAAGAAACAAGACGGGCATGTGTGTCAATGGATGCTATCGAACAACTATTGCAATAATATTCTGTACCGATCTTCTTACACAACACCATGACCTGATAATATTTGCCTGCAAAAAAACAAGCGATAACATCATACGAACTGCTCCATATTTCTCCTGAAGATTCAATAACCGGTGAATGAGCAGGCAAAAGTAAACTAAAGTAAGGTAGCGTATCTTCTCGGTAGATCGGCGAAGTCTGAAGAGGAATTGCTTTTGGCCAAACGCGATGAAGGCTGCCATCATATTTACGACTTTCGATTCGCCAAATGCCAAGGTTATCTTTTGTCATGGCAAAGGATCCTCATCTTGACTTATCATCTTGCGTTCGACGGAAACGAGATCGACAAACATGCGAGCCTTAATTAAAGATCGTAAAGCAATCATGAGTAAAGGTCCAATTACCAACCCGATCACGCCAATTGTCGTTAAACCGACGTACATACCAAAAAGTGCAGATAAAGTACCTAATTCCATGTTCGAAGCCATCAGTTTCGGTTCAATAGAATGGCGAACAACCGATACGATGATTTGCAGTACAGCCACCTCAATCGCAATACCAAAATGTTTCGCCGTATACGCACCAATAATCCAGGGAATGGTGATAATCCCTGAACCTACGACAGGAAACCATCCCGTGAGCCCAATCAGCAAGCCCAGAATCAAAGCATAACGAGGATCGATCACTAAAAGTCCTATGATACTGATCACTGTCGATACCATAATCAAGATCACTTGGGCTCTTGTCAAACCGACAAATGCACGTAAGACATCCGTAGCTACAGATCCAAGTTTGGGTCCCCAACCGGGAGGTAAAAGACGTACTATACCATCTGTAAGTGATTCTTTTTGTACCATATAAAAATACGAAGCGAGTAATGAAATCACCACGATAATTAACATATTCGGCAAACCTTCAAGACCGATCACCAAACTCGAAACAAGGTTGAGCAATATTTGTCGCACTTGATCGACCATCGCAAAAACACTACTTTGAATAGCACTGACGATCTTAGGCGAAAGATGACCATAAACGATCATGCCACGTTCCAACCAATTAGTCACCCACGCTGAAAAATGGACATACGTATTCGGAATCGCTTGAGATAAACTGATTGCCTCTTGCGTTCCTTGCACTGTGAGGTATCCGATCAGGCCAAAAATAATCATCAACACGATAATAAACGTCATAACGATGGCGAGGCGGCGCGACAAACCCCATTTTTCAAGATAGCGAACGATCGGAAACAGTAATACGGCGATAATCAAGCCTAAAGCAAAAGGTAATACGTAAGTAAGGATTTTAGAACTAAGCCATAGCACGACAAGTACAGAAAGAAATAAGATGACCACTTCGACAAGCCGTAAAAGATACTGTTTGAGATCTGAATTAAATTGTATACGCAAAACAGCATTACCCTCCTGTCTGCATAGAAAGTACGATCACAAAACGGGCACCGCCCATAGAACCTTGTGAAGCTTGAAGCATACCATAGTGTTTTTCAACGATCGCTTTCGCGATGGCAAGTCCAAGTCCTGTATCCCCTTGCGCACCATGATAAAATCGTTCAAACACCCTTTGTTCATCAGCCTTTGCAAAACCTTCCCCATCATCTTCGATGACGATATAGACATGGGATTCCACATAAAGGTCAACGATCACCCGCGAACGGGCGTGTCGAATCGCATTATCGATCATATTGATAATCGCCTGTTCCATCTTCTCACCATCAAGATAAAGTAACACGTCCGTATTATTTTGCTGCCACATCAAATCGATTTGTCGCGCCTTAGCAAGAGGTTTTAGCAGCGAGATCGCTTGACGAACAATTTTCTCAACACTGGTAAATTCAAAATGATACATCGCCTCTAATGCTTCTAGTTTAGACAAATAAATCAATTCGTCCACCAATTTTTTTAGACGAACCGTTTCCGTCACTACGATATCAAGAATTCCATTTATTTCTTCCTGATCAAAAACGCCATCCTTTAGACCTTCAGCATAACCACGAATCGCCATAAGCGGCGTTTTTAATTCATGCGAAGCATTTTGAACGAAGCGCTTTTGGACATCATCATAATTTTTTAGCGAAGTCACCATTTCAGCAATCGCTTGCGAAATGGTTTCCCACTCATCACCGGTTGCTAAGATCGCTACTTCCGAAAAATCGCGTTTTCGCACTTGCTCGATCATTTGTCGTATTTTTTTAGAGGGTCGCATCAACCAACGCATCATAAAAACCCCGAGCATCAATGTAATCATCGTCGCTACTAAGATACTGCGAACGACTGGCATCCAAATTTGTAAAGTGACTTGATTCAAGTCAGCTACACGGGTAAAAAGTGCGACGACTTTCGTCGATTGCTCTTGAATTAATGGAGGTTGTGATGAAAAAAAATTCGGTTTTAGCGGTGAAAGTACTGAAGAGATAGGTACAGTTATCGTATACGAGAAAGGAATGGCAGCAAATGCTATGATCGGATTGGTCTGAGGATATAACCCGATTGCCGTCTTTCCCTGAAAAGCTTTTTTGATTTCGGATTTCATTTGTGTCAATAGATGAAGATCTGCTTGCGTAAACGTGTTCCATAGAATCTTACCCTTGGCATCGATAACCACATATTCATGCGCGATGTTTTTTTGTGCGATTCGTAATGCAGAAGGCTTAACGACCAAAGATACTTTCTTTGAAGAGGTTATAAGATTCCCATATAACTCATAACTTTGAATAATCCGATTTCCTTCGGCGATCAAATTATTTTGCGTAGTAGCAATCACATAATTTTTAATTCCGCCGTTCGTCAGATAGCCAGCTAAGGCGAGGGAACTGAGAGAGAGAATTGTAAACGTGACCGCGACTTTCATCGTGATCGACAGTTTCATCCTCTCACCCCTCTAGCTTATACCCATATCCCCAAACCGTCACGATCTCCGCGCTCGAACCGAGAGCAGAAAGTTTCTTTCGCAATCGTTTGACCAGGTCGTCGATAGCTCGTTCATCCCCAATAAAATCATAACCCCATACTTGTGTGAGCAACTGTTCACGCGTAAAAGCTCGAGCCTTATGCCGAATCAGATAGGAAAGCAACTCAAACTCTTTAGCTGTCAAGACAAGATCCTGTTCCTTTACAAGGATTCTGCGCTCCTCATCATGTAAGACAAGATCTGCACAATTTGGAAAACGATTGTCCTCAACAAACTTATCCCCAGAAGTTCGCAATCGACGAAACACCGTGCGTACGCGAGCGACGAGTTCACGAGGCGAAAAGGGCTTAGAAAGGTAATCATCCGACCCGAGCTCAAGCCCCAAAATGCGATCAACTTCTTCATCTCTTGCCGAAACCATGATAATCGGCAGGTCAGAACGCACTCGAATCCACTTACATAAATCATAGCCACTCATGCCAGGCAGCATAATATCTAAAACCAACATATCTGGCATTCGTTCATCCATCGCACTTTGTGCTTGTTCCCCCGTGCTAAAGCAACGCACTTCAAAACCTTCACGTTCGAGATAACGCATGACGATTGTGCGAACACTCTCATCATCATCAACGATATAAATCAGCCGCATGACGATCACCTATTTATTCATACATCAAGAAGACATTCGATTCCTGCGCATAATTCGACCCCGTAAGATAAATCCTCCACCTGTTGTAAAAACAGCAACCAATAGTAACAGTAACGCATAGGCGAGGTGACTGACCATAAGAATCGCCGCTATGCCAAGCAGAGTAATATTAGCAATCGCAAGAAGAAAGAAAGAGAATTTTTGTTTTCCCGTCATGCTGAGACCCCCTTATTTTGAATTCTGCCAAGCTGTAATGCTATCGATTAAAGCCTGTCGATAAACAATGATTTGACGTTCTGAGGCACTCTGATCTTTCGCAACGAAACAATCATAAAGTGAACGATGCATGGTAAGCATCATCATCACAAAGGATGGATCATTTTCACCGATCACCTTATAGACAGAAATTAGCGTTTGATACAAAATACGAAGTAGATTCGCGCCGATACTATTATTCACATTTTCCGCAAAAATCATATGAAAATTGCGCTCTGATTCATAAAGAACAGCACGATCGCCACCAAAAGCTTCCATAGAAAAAAGCGCTTGCGTAAGCATATCCATCTCTTTGCTTTTATGGTTACGAGCAAAGAGATGAACCATACCCACTTCTAACCACATACAAGTTTGCAAGATGCCTTTACCATCCGAAGAACCTAACAATACTGCGGCATGCAAGGGACGGGCAATCACTTCTGCAGAATAAACGCGTACGTACGTTCCGTCGCCTTGACGCAATTCTAACAAACCCGAACCGATCAGAAGACTGCATGCCTCACGGATTACACTTCTCGCTACACCAAAATGCGCGGCGAGTTCTACCAGCGTAGGCAAACGCTGACCAGGTAACCACTCACCGCGCATTACAGCGTTCTCAATTTGAGAAGCAACCTCAAGATAACGCGCTTTCGATGTTGAATGCTCTTTATTATCCTTCATGAATACCACACAACCTACCGATTAACCCTTGCGGGCGATGTACGATCATCATACATCAACAAGAACTAGATGCCAAACCGGTCACGCTGACATGAAAACTATCACGTTGCGCATGATAGTGGATGACAACCGATCCTTGAATTACGGAGAGTGTGAACGGATCAAACAGGATAGGCATATCTTGAATCATGAAAATACGATCTCTTTTCCCTTGCTCATCCAGAGCAATTGTGAAGCGAATACCGCCTCACCCAGGGGAAGCAACAATACGAAGGAAGATACTTTCGTCATTTTCCTCGGCCAAGATTTCTTTTAATCTCTCTAACCCTTCATTGTCAATCACCAAATCAAGTTCTGGCATACCACACCTTCACCACCTAACTTTTAGAGATACCTCTTCATCATTTTAGTAAAAATCGTACCGAAAGTTAACTGATTTCTTTCTTGCGGCGAGACAAACTGTAAAGACTCACTCTTCGAAGTTTCACTTACATGACCTCGAAACAGGTGCATTTGCCATTTTAGATGAGAAAATACATGGTCAAACTGGCCGCTATAGTCGATGGCATGCACGTTAAGATGGGGAAAAACAGCCTCTAAAGTTGCTTTTGCCTGATCCGAGTCCGTGAAAAAATCATCGTTTTCCACCTTGTTAGGTACACTTGTGTAAGGAAGTTCCCACAAACCAGCAAGTAATCCTTCCTGCGGACGTTGTCTCACTGCTATTTTGTTTTCATTTTGAAGAAGATACACATAAAACACATGGGTAGGAATCATCTTTTTAGGTTTTTTAACAGGGAATCGCTCGGCAGAATCTTGCGCATAGGCATGACAAAACGCGGTTAATGGACAAGAATTGCATCGAGGTTTCGCGCGAACACAAACAGCTGATCCCAAATCCATAATCGCTTGATTAAAGGCACCAGCCTGTCCACTCGGTAAAACGTCTTGCACATGCGCAGCGATTTGCTTTTTTGCCGCTTGTGATGTGATTTCTTTATTCACAGCAAATAATCGTGAGAACACGCGTAATACATTGCCATCTACTGCGATGGCGTCCACATCATACGCTATCGACATCACAGCACCTGCTGTATATTCACCAACACCAGGCAAGGAGCGAAAGGTTTCCTGGTCATTTGGGACGACGCCACCATACTCTGCTTCAACTTCTTTAACCGCATCATGAAGGCGACGAACACGAGAATAATACCCCAAGCCTTCCCAATACTTCACGACCTCATCTTGTGACGCGACGGACAGCGCCGCAAGATCAGGAAATCGTTGCATAAATCGCTGATAATACGGAATGACCGTTTCCACGCGAGTTTGTTGTAACATAATTTCTGAAACCCAAATGCGATAAGGATCCTTCGTTTCACGCCAGGGTAAAGAACGTTTCGTTTGCTCATACCAAGCTAACAACGCCTGCGCTACTTCGTGCATGGTACCACCTCGATAAGCGATCTGATTTTTCCCTAGTGTATCATAGGCATTTAGGCAATCATTGGCCAATTCGTACCACGCATGATTTCACTGACTTGCGAGCACGATAATCGTGGAGGTGTTAGCCATGTGGGAAATCATGCAAACCAACCGCAAGCCACAAAAAAGCAGTAACCCGATCGCTTTTCTACCGGTAATGCTCGTCGGCGCCGGAATCGGAATTGCGACATGGGAAGTTATCAAACGACGAAATATCGGCGTGAACAATTCGCAAACACTTGTCGAAAAGATGGAAGATGTCTTAGAGGCATGATCATAGCAATCTGATGAGGGCTCCGGCCCTCATTTTTTATATCTTGACAAGAGAAAAGTTGAACGGTACATTCTAGTTATTATAATGTCATGACATTACTATGTATCGTAAGCAGGTGTGAACCGTTGATAAGATCCGGAGTACCACTTTATTTGCAAGTTAAAGTTATCCTACTTGAAAAAATTGAAAGTGGCGAATGGAAACCAGGCACGATGATTCCGACAGAAATGGACTTGATGCGTGCGTACAGTGTGTCTCGTACTACGGTACGCCAGGCGATTCAAGATCTCGTCGTCTCAGGTAAACTCGTTCGTCATGCCGGTCGTGGCACATTCGTTGCTCGACAAGAACGAATACTCTCTTCTTCGCAACTGTACGGTTTTGTCGAAGAACTTGAACGCGAAGGGGCTAAAGTTACCCTTACGCATACGATCACAACGTCAATCTTATCGCAGCATGCAGCAAGCCAATTGGAACAACCTGAGGCTACCGAAGCATTACGGATTGCCCGGATTGCCTTTGTTGACGATCTGCCGATTTTTTGCGATGAATCGTTTCTCCCTAAAAATTTTGAACCTTTTTTTACGGAACATGTTGGTGATCCTCCGTATATCTACTCTTTGCTCGAGGCAAAAGGTGTGATTATCGCCTCGGGTTCGCAAAATATCTATTCCACGATCGCCGATCTGACCAAAGCAACGAATCTAGCCTGTGCTGTAGGAGATCCCTTACTCGTGATCGAAAGAACGACGCGTGATATTACAGGACGCCCTGTTGAATTCTCCATCGTCCATTACCGTGCTGATCGCTATCAGTATAAAATTCGACTTTCCCGCACCAATGACTAAGGAGATCTCTATGCAAACACCACTTTCTTCCACACACAAACAACCTGTCTTGCCGCTGCCCAAACTCACTTCGAATCCCCATTATCCTTGGTTTGTCGTCGGCACCGTATGCATCGGCGCCTTTATGGCCGCGTTAGATGGTAGTATCATCACCGTCGCCCTGCCTTCGATCACACGGCAATTTCACGTTACTTTTAGCGCAACAGCATGGGTAGCGCTTGCCTACTTACTCACCCTTACCGCTTTACTAGCCGTCTTTGGTCGCTTAGCTGATATCCTTGGTCGTCGTCCTTTATATACACTCGGATTTTCCGTCTTTATCGTCGGCTCTGCCTTATGCGGTGCCGCACCCGACCTTCCTTTTCTGATCATTTCTCGCGTCTTACAAGCGGTCGGCGCTGTCATGCTGCAGTCAAATAGCATCGCGATCATCACCGCTGCCGTTCCCGAAAAAGTTCGGGGGCGCGCGATCGGTATTCAAGGTTCTGCGCTTGCCGTCGGCCTATCCCTAGGCCCTGCGATCGGCGGATTGCTCATTGCGGGATTTGGTTGGCGCGCGATCTTTTATGTCAATCTTCCCGTTGGCATCATCGGGACAACCATGGCGGCCTTAATCTTACCCCTTGATAAAGTCAAAGATATTTCTGGCAAAAAACATTTTGATTATCTTGGCGCCATTTTATTAGCCGTTGCGCTTGTTGCGATTTTATTTGGCCTCAATCAAGGTAACGAACTAGGATGGGCGTCTTTCACCATCATCGCTTGTTTTGTCATAGGCGTACTTTTTGTCGCATTTTTTATCTTCCACGAAAAAAAACACCCTGCCCCTCTCGTTGATCTCTCCCTATTTCGTATTTCACAAGTGACATGGGGCAACATTACAGGTGCGATCTCTTATGCCTTAATGTACGGTGTACTCTTTATCATTCCTTACTTTTATGAAGAAGTCTTACACAAACCGTCTTCCGCTTCTGGACTATTAACCACACCACTTCCAATCGGTATGATGTTACTCGCTCCGATCGCAGGAAGAATCGCTGATCGATTCGGCTCAAAATTACCCACCGTTTTTGGGATGGCTATCTCGACACTTGGCGTGATCGCATTAACTTTTCTTGCGATTTCGACCTCACTGATTTATATCGCGGTCGCGCTTTTATTTATCGGGATCGGGATGGGGATTTTTACACCGCCTAATAACAGTAGCGTCATGGGGAGTAGTCCTAGCAATAGACTTGGCATCTCATCAGGAATTCTCAACATGGCTCGCTCTCTGGGGCAAGGCACCGGTATCGCTTACTCTTTTGCCATTTTTCAAGGCATATTACTATCCCAAGGCTATAATCCCTTACATGCACCAGACAGTTCCTTATTGGTTGGCTTTCGTTATACCTTTATTGCAATCACCTTACTGGGTCTTATCGCGATCGGTATCTCCGTTCTTCGCGATAACGTCGATAAGAAACCTTCGAATCACGACCCTTCTACGGTAATCGAACTGTAGGCAACTTTCTGCGTTTCGTCCATCTTATGTTAAGATAGTCTACGATCACATCATTCGATGGAAAGGACGATACCCCTTGATAAATCAAGGCTTGCTAGAACGAATCGTTCTCATCATTATCGCCTTGATCGTATTGAGTCAATTGACCGTGATCGTTCTTTCAGCGATTTCGAACCATTTTCGACGACGAAGACAGAACGTTCTTTTTCCACGAATGGCTCATCATGCATTTACGATCGGCAAAAATAAAGTGCGAATCTTTACGTACGGCAATGATCTTTACCAACACATGTTACAAGACATTGAAGAAGCCAAGACTCGAATCTGTCTTGAATCATTTATTTGGAAAGGCGATACGATCGGTCAAACTTTTAAAGATGCGCTGATAAAAAAAGCGCAAGAAGGTGTCGAAGTCTACGTGATCTTTGATGCCTTCGCGAATCTCGTCGTTCGCCCTTCGTTCAAAAAATTCCCAAGCTCAATCCATAGCTGTCGCTATCGAGCATGGCGCAACGTGTTGGATATCTTTGATCCGAGACGACTCGCACGTGATCACCGCAAGTTGCTCGTGATCGACGATCACATCGGTTATACAGGTGGATACAATATAGGCGATCTTTATGGAGAGGTATGGCGTGACACGCACGTACGTGTCGAGGGCAGCGCCGCTAATAATCTCTATCAGACATTTACAACGATATGGAATGATAACGTCAAAAATGGCCCTCAACTCACGCCGAATTCAACCGTACTCGAACCCTATATTCGCCTCTATACGAATAACCCATCAAGGCTCACTTTTCCAATACGCTCCATGTATATCGACGCTATCGATCTCGCTAAAGAACAGATTCTCTTGACGACTCCCTACTTTGTCCCAGATCGATACGTGCTTTCTGCGCTGATTCGTGCGGCCAAGCGCGGCGTGAAAGTTCAGTTGATCGTCCCTGAACAATCGAATCATCTCTTAGCCGATTGGTTAGCTCGAACTTACTTTACCGATTGTCTTCGCCAGAATATACGGATATTACTCTATCAAGGTGCGATGATTCACGCAAAAACCGCAACGATTGATCACACATGGACGACAATTGGAAGCGCGAATCTCGATCGCTTGAGTTTAATTGGTAATCACGAAATCAATTTGGAGTTTTTTGATCATAAGATGGCAAAACAAATGGAAATGATCTTTTTACAAGATAGCCAATATTGTAAAGAAGTAGATTATACACGATGGTTACATCGTCCACTCACACAAAAACTCGGCGAACTAGTTTTATCCCCATTCTGGCCATTCTTATAAAAACAGCGACGCCATAACGATGACGTCGCTGTCTTGATGAATAATCCCGTTTAAAAAACAGGTTCTTTAAAATCTTCCAATCGTTTCTTAGAAACTTGATCGATATCCGCATGGAGGCTATTGCCGTGAGCATCCATCGTGACGATAGCCGGAAAGCCTTTTACGTGAAGATGCCACATCGCTTCAGGTATTCCGAATTCTTCAAGAAAGTCGACACCATCTACATGTTGCATACAATTCGCATAATATTGAGCTGCCCCACCAATTGCATTCAGATACACGGCGCCATGCTCTTGCAATCCCTGCAACGTTTTAGCGCCCATGCCACCTTTACCAATAACGACGCGCAGACCAAATTTCTTGATAATATCTGCTTGGTAAGGTTCTTCCCGTGAGCTGGTCGTTGGGCCTGCTGCTTTCACATGCCATCCTTGTGGATCTTGCAACATCACTGGACCGCAATGATATAAGACACCGCCATTAAGATCAACCGGGGCATCGTGATCCATCAGGTACTTATGTAATGCATCCCGACCTGTATGCATCATGCCATCGATCATGACCACATCACCAACTTTTAACGAACGAATCGTCTCTTCATCGATCGGTGCTTGTAATACTTTTGCACCTTCTTGCAAAACGCCTGATTCAGCTTTTCGAAGATCGCTCGATCCGTCTTTATAAAGCCATGTGATAATCTCACCTGTTTTGGGATCGATGCGCACGCCTTGACGACGAAACGCCCAACAATTATACGCTACGGAGACGAAGAAACTGGCAGGTAAACGATTTTGCACGCCGATCTTGCAACCAAGAAGCGTAACACGACCACCAAAACCCATCGTCCCGATTTCCAATTGATTAGCCTTTTCCAAAATATACTCTTCAAGCTTGGCGAGATCTGTATTATCATTCACATCATCGAGCTGTCGAAACAGTTGTTCTTTAGCATGTTGATAACCTGATGTGCGATCGCCACCGATCGAAACACCGATGAAACCTGCGGCGCAACCTTGTCCTTGTGCTTGATATACCGCGTGAAGAATACATTTGCGAACGCCATCAAGATCCCGACCCGCTTTGCCAAGACCATCAAGCTCTGTAGGAAGACTATACTGGATATTTTTATTTTCACAACCGCCGCCTTTGAGCAAGAGTCGAACTTCGATATAGTCCTCTTCCCATTGATGAAAGTGGATTACAGGCGTACCGGGGCCTAAATTATTGCCTGAATTTTTCCCTGTCAGTGAGTCGACAGAATTCGTACGAAGTTTTCCCGTTCGCGTCGTTTCGACAACAGCCTCTAAAATTTGCTTTTTCATCGTGATTTGATTGGCTGAGACAGGAACCATAATCTCAAAAGTCGGCATACCCGTATCTTGGCAGATCGGACCTTGTTCTTCTTCTGCCGTGACTACATTATCAATAATCGTATCAAGCGCTAAAGAAGCACGTGAACCAGCTTCTTCTTGCATTTTGGCGCGTGCTAGCGCCCTTCTCGCATCGGGTGGTAAATTCGTCGATGTGTCGATGATCAAATTCACCATACTTTGATAGAAAGACTCCACAAGAAATACCCCTTTCTTGAACCTTTAATCATGGAAGTGAATTGGTATGGGTGTACTGCGCTTTGGGTTTTGTACCTCATTCAAATACGCATCGATTATTTTTCGGGCTACAGGTCCTGAAGAAAGATACCCTTCCCCAGCACCAGGTATGATCACGGCTACTGCAATCTTGGGATGATCAAAGGGTGCAAAGCCGATAAATGATGCAATATCTCGACCGTTTACGCCTGTCTGTGCCGTACCCGTTTTTCCAGCCACTGCATACTTATCACCTAAAAACGTTGACCATGCCGTACCTTTTCGCTTCGTCGTCACCCATAACATGCCTTGTCGTACTGCCGCCAAATCAGCGTTCAAAATGGGAATATGATTCAGAATTCTCGGTCGATGCTTAACTAACACACGACCGTTCGGCGCGAGAATCGCATGGAGCAAAGTTGGCTGTAGTCGAAATCCACCATTGCCGATCGCAGCCGCATACTGACAAAGACCGATTGCCGTATACGCTTGATCTTGACCAATCGCCATATAAGCAAGGTCGGATAATAGCCCATGGTCATGAAAATACCCTTGTGCCTCACCTGGCAAGTCGATACCCGTGATTGATGTCAACCCAAACTGCTTTGCATAATCCTGCAAACCACGAAAAGCGTCGACACGATCCTTTTTCATCCACGCATTAATAGTACCACGTAACGGTGGATAATGACCTAACCACAGTCCAACTTGATAGAGATAGACATCCGAAGAAACGGCAAGTGCATAAGGCAATGAGACTTTACCAAATCCATCAAGCTTCCACTCATGCAACCGCGTATTGCCTACCATCAGATAGCCAGGGTCTTCGACGACCGTTTGACGCGTAATTACACCTTTGGCTAGTGCGTGCAAAAGCGTTAAAGGTTTCTCTGTGGAACCAGGCATATACAATCCGGAAATCGCAAGATTATTGGCGGCTTGTACATAGTGACGAAAATGATGTTGCGAAATTCCTCCTACAAACCACGCTGGCTCAAAGCAAGGATAACTCCCTAACGCCAGAACATCGCCCGTGTAAGGATCCATCGCCACAGCCACACCACTAGTCACCCAAGAATAACCTTGATACTGCAAACTTTGAATCTGAGTTTGCAATGCCTTTTGCATGACGGCTTGCAGATTACAATCAAGGGTAATATCCAGTTGATCCCCTTCATGCAGCCATTTCTCATACTGCACTTCCAAACCATCCAACCCAACGAGCGAATTGGGTTGATACTTGCGTTGAAGATACGTTTTTACCATTGATTTGGGCATGGCTCCGATATAGCCCAAGACATGATCGGCTAATGCACCATAGGGATATTCGCGTATCGGCGTTACCAAGACATGTACACCAGGTAGCGTTGAGGCATTTTCTAACACAAAAGCGATGACACGTTCTGAGGCATGAGGGGAAAGAAGTCGCAAACCGGAAGAAGAAATCATCCTCTGGCGCAAAATGCTTTTAGCAATACCAAGAACAGGAGCTAGTCGTTCGATTATCGTTTCGGTATCTTGTCCCTGGTCTTTCACATCCGAATATACAATCTGGTACGCAACCTGATTCGTAGCAAGCCGATGATGATCCCGATCGACGATATCCCCTCGTCGTGAGCCAAAAGCAACGAGTTCATTCAATGAATGCTCCGTTACATGAAAAACACGCTCACCTTGTTGAATCTGTACATGGGCAAGTCGCAAGATCAAAAGGGTAAATAAGACGATCAAAACTCGAAAGAACACATCAGCTCGTCGCTGACGACGCTTTTCCATGGTAAGCTCCTTCTTGCCCATGCGAAAAGACTCCTTTACAATATAGGTACAAATGTACGAACGCTCGTTACCCTTTTTTCGACGGCGTTTTTGCATGAAAAATCGTAGAACGTCGATCTTCTCTGGTCAACGTTCCACGAATGAATACCCCTTTTACCCCTTCCCAATCAAAAGGTATGACCGGCCAAAAATAAGGAACACCAAATGATTTGGTCGTTATGACAAGAACGATGATCCCAATCGACCCAATACCATAACCAACCCATCCGAAAAGCCAAGTCAGTACGATCAATACAAAGCGAAATAACCGATTAGCCGCCGCGAGTTCGCGTGATGATGTTGCAAATTGCGCAATCACCGCAGCACCCATAAAAACCAGAACTTCTGGCGTAATCAAATTCATCATCACCGCAAATTGACCGAAAACAAGGCCAGCAACAACAGCGATTGCCGTTGCCATCGGCGTTGGCGTATTGATGACGGCTCGCTCAAAGAGATCGACCGACACTTGGGCGAGAATGAACTGAAGACCAAGTGGCAAGGGTAGCGGTTTTGGTGACATGATCATCGCTACACCTTTAGGGAGAAGAGAACCAAGACCAGCGAGCAAGATAAATAAACTCGGAGAAAACACCGAAGCAACTAAGCCAAAAAGCATCACAATCCGCAGATACGTTCCGTTGGCAGGGTACACGTGATAATCTTCAGGATGATGCATATGATGAAATGCTGTGGTCGGCGCGATAATCACTTCTGGCGTCGTATCGACGACGATCACCACTTGTCCTTCTAAAAGCCCAGTAACAGCGACATCCGGCCTTTCCGTGTACCGCGCGATGGGTAAAGGATTCCACGTCACATTAGCTAGATACTCTGTGACTGTCTGTTCACCCATCGCCGTCGTATCCGTATTCAAAGCTTTTAATTTATCTCGCATAAAATCGACCAAAGAAGAATTAGTAACATCTTCAAGATACATCAAACTCACATCAGTCTGTGATCGCGTACCGACTTGCAAAAGCTCGACGCGCAGACGCGGATCACGAAGGCGACGACGAATCAATACAACGTTCATAAGCATGGTTTCCGTAAAACCATCTTTAGGACCACGGACTATGCGTTCAATCTCCGGTTCTTCAATGCTACGCATTGGATAAATCCGTGTATCGATCAGTAAAACCTTCTCATAGCCATCGAGAAATACGACAAGCGGCCCCGACAGAATAAAGCGTACTGCATCTTTCATCGCGTCAATCACTTGCACTTGGACGAACTGAATCGTCACTTGTAAAAAGGCGACAAGATCTTCAACCGTAAACGGGGTTTGCTGACGACTGACAAAGAGTCGAATGCATGCGGCAAGATCTTCAAGGATCAAAACCATGTTCATCGTCAAAAAATAACCGTTAGCCGTATACGCCGTCATTCTGATCTCATCAAAAACAAACGGTTTTGCGATCAAATCCCAACTTGTACCGATCCCTAATAATTGCTTTAGAAAGGCATCATTATCATCCAAACAACTTGAAATTATGCGATCCTCTAAACTTTCCATCGCTGTGGTCAATACGCACACCTCCAAAGAAAGTATGCGAACCAATTCATGACACTATGCTTGTAACCTTTTCTCATCTGATCCGTCTAACAAAATGCAAACGATCGAAATGGGGCGATCCAGTTGCGAACTACTTCCATCAACCTGATCATCAGTGCTTTCATCATGTCCGTCGTCGGAACTGTACCTCTCGTAACGCGTGTCAACTCGGCTGCTTCGCCTCGTAAGCAAACGTTGTCCTATCAAACGATCGGCAACAACGTGGCCTTTGCATTACCGCAAACCCTAACACCAACCTCAGATGCCGGCCCAGGTTATACGATCGTCGGCGGCGCTTTATTAAGTCATGATCTTCGCAACTATGACCTTGTGCTCGGTGTTGAAGTGGATAAAAATAAAGCCAAGACGGTCGCAGATGTCGCCATGCATCTGATCGCTAGTTTGGGCAAAGGCAACCTACAAAGCAATCAAATGACATCACAAGGAAGACGTATCGATTTCCTCCTTGGCAACGATGATGCCTACTCCGTCATACTCGCAAAGTTTCACTATGGTTTACGAGAGATACTGATCAACAACGAACATAATAACCCGCTGTATCTCCCGTTGATTCAACAATTCGTCAACAGCGTCCACAATCTATCTATAGATTAACTACATAAAGGGGAATCATCCATGAAAATCAGGACCAAAACACTCCTTGCAACGACGCTACTCTGCATGGTGAGCTTACTGCCAAGCGTCAGTGCCTACGCTAAAACCACCACCGATGCCTCAGTGGTAGCTCCCTTGCTTGTTCAAGGTAGTCAACTCGATATGGCCAAAACGTTCACACTCGCTGGCCATCAATACGAGGTCATCACCACGAAATCTTCCGAACAAAATCAATTTCGTCCCTGGATAATCATCGGAGAGAAAGAAGCATCCACTTGGACGCCGATTTATGCTTTGCATGCAGGTTCAGGATTTGCAACGAATGAAATCGTTCTAGGTCCTTCTACGAAGACGCAACAAGCGCTAGCTATCTCCTTTATTCTCGATGGTGGTACTGCGATCGAATCGGAAGTGTATACCATTAATGTAAGTCAGCAGACTGCCAACACCGTATCGATCCTTCCTCTCGTGATTGAAAACAGTTTAAAGTATGACGCAAAATCAAATCAGCTTGAAATCAATGGGCTCAATTTTCAAGATCGCGTTTCCTACCAAAAAGGCCAATTAACCCTACAATCAATTCCTGATTTTCAAATCGCTAAATTGGCTTCCAAAGATCCTGTCTATTTCGTTTATGACCAAGGTTCAAAACCTGCGAAAGATGCCATCCATCTCATCGGCGCTTCTTCGATAACTCGTCATGTCGGTGATACGATCTCCTTTGTTCCCCTTAATCGGGCAGCTCAAAAGGCGATGTACGGAACAATGCCTTTATCCAATACCGGATATGGGATCTCTGTCTATACGAATGGTGGTAGCCCCATCGCTCTCGGTTTTTATCAAGCAGCACAAGTTTTACAAAATGCATTCACGTTTAGCCAACCAGGCAATTATACATTTGGCATCGTTCCTCCGTACTACATGGCCATGAAACCTAATCAACAAGTGGCTATCTTGCATGTTCATGTTGTCCGATGAGCAATCACGAAAAGCGAATCATTTTGCTTACCGGGGCTTCGAGTGGTTTTGGTCTACTGACGTCGCTCACGCTGGCTAAGGAAAATCATCATGTCATCGCCACGGTTCGTTCGGAACAAAAACGAGATGAATTGATAAGAAAAGCACAAGAAGCAGGCGTGGCCGCCAATCTTGACATTCGCCTGCTCGATGTTACCGACTTTTCTATAATTCCTTCCCTTGTCGCATCACTCATAAAAGAGTATGGCCGTATCGATGTACTGATCAATAATGCAGGTTTTGCGTCAGGTGGATTTATCGAAGACATAACACTTTCTTCTTGGCAAGAACAATTTAATACTAATTTTTTTGCTGTCGTCGCCTTATCCAAAGCGGTGTTACCTTCGATGCGCAATCAGAACAAGGGCTTAATCATCAACATCAGTTCCGTCAGTGCGATGCTCGGCTTTCCCGGCATGGGTCCGTATAGTGCTTCCAAGTTTGCCATTGAAGGGTTCTCAGAAGCGCTACGCCTTGAAATGAAACCTTATCAAGTCGATGTCGTTTTGATCGAGCCTGCTTCCTATAAGACAGGCATCTGGAGCACTGGACTTGAACGTTCAACACTTCGTGACGATTCAGCCTATAAAAAGCGAATCGACGGTCTTCGTCAAGATGTAGAAACGATAGCGAGAACCAGTGGAGACCCTTTAGAAGTTGCCGCTTTGATTCAAAGAATCATCCGCACAAAAAAACCAAAATTGCGCTATCCAATCGGCAAGGGCGCACGCTCACTTTCCCTGGCGAAAAGACTTCTTCCCTTTTCCCTCTTTGAATATTTCCTGACAAGAAACCAATCGGATAAATAAAAAACCGCGCAAAGCATCGAATTCGGTGCTTTGCGCGTCCTTATTACTTCAATACTTCCTTCATCCGCCGATATTCTTCCTCGGTAATCTCACCACGAGCAAAACGTTCTGCAAGAATCTCTGTAGCATGAATTTTTTCCTCATGCGGATGCCTACCGTAGCCGCCATGTCGAAATCGCCGGAACAGATAAATGATCAAACCAACGATGATCAACAAAAACGCTAACTTAAACGCCATACCGACAAATAACAAGCCAAAACCGCCCATCCCAACACCATGAAATCCATAACCCATCATCACAACCGCCTCCAACCTGCATTTTTGCTGAGAATAAAATCCCTTCCCACAAACCAAACTATATTCCTTAATTCTTTAGAGATCTTTAGAAAAATTCATGGTATAAATTTGAGGAAGTCAAAATTTTATTAGGGGGTACCCGCACCATCATGACGCTCACGGAAATCATCACGCAACGCCGCAATGTTAAAGAATTCAAAGCAGATCCCGTGGACTTTGAACAGATCAAAGCCATGTTACAGACGGCCACCATGGCGCCCAACCACAAAATGACCGAACCTTGGGAAATCCTCGTCATTGGTGAAGAAACACGGCAAAAGCTGAATCACAAACCAAACTTCGGCAATGCACCGCTCGTCCTCGCCTTTCTCTCTCTTCGTGGACAAAATGCGATCGAACGTGAAGAAAATCTCATGACATCTTCATGTTTCGTCCAAAATTTTCTCCTTCTCGCTCATGAACAAGGTATAGCCACACGTTGGGCTTCCCTAGGGATGCAACCAGCTAACCGAGAAATCATGGGCGTGTCGGATGACTATGATGTGATCGGCGTTTTTGGCATCGGCTACCCTGTAGAATGGCCAGAAGCTAAACCACGCACCGCGATCGAAGAAAAAATACGTTTTTCTTCCTAATAAAAACCCCCATCCTGTTTATCATAACAGAATGGGGGTTTTGCGAAGATATCTTCGGACTACAATTTGATTTTCTTAATCGCATCTTGCAGTTGCTCTGATATCGTAACAAGTTCTTCGATGAAAGAACCAACTTGTTGCATCGTCTTTGCCTGCTCCTTCGCAGCGCCCACAGAATCTTTCGATCGCGCATTCGTATCTTTTGAAATGCTCGCCATCTGTTCGAGAGAGGCCGATACTTCTTCAGAAGAAGCGGCCATCTGTTCTGTCGCGGCTGAAATCGAGATATTCTGCTGCGTAACTTCCGTTGAAGTAGAGAGAATTTGTTCAAATAGTGCTGTCGAATTTTTGACAGTCACATGACCTTGATTAACTAGCGTCAACATCTGATCCATAGATGCTTCAGATTGCTCACTTTCTGCCAGCATCTCTTGTAAATGTTGAATGATTTGCATCGCAAAATGATCGGATTGCTCAGCCAATTTACGAACTTCTTCCGCCACGACCGCAAAACCTTTCCCATGTTCTCCAGCTCTTGCCGCCTCAATCGAAGCATTGAGCGCCAGCATATTGGTCTGTGACGCAATGCCTGAAATCCCTTGCACAATCTGATTGATCATTTTTGAACGCTCACCAAGTTGCTTGATCGTAACACTCATCTGCTGAGCATTCGTAGTGATTCGATCCATGTTGGACTCTAGATTCACAACATCCGTTTTACCTTTGGCAGCGAGATCCGATGTTCTTTTGGCCACCTCTAGCATCACGACACTAGCATCTGCAATATGCATGATGCCTTTGGATATCTCTTCGCCTGCTAAAGCGCTTTGCGACGTTGCTTCCATTTGCGCTTCTGCACCACGCGTCATTTTGTCAAGTGATGCCATCATGCGCTCAGAGGCATCTTCTGAAGCACGAAAACCATTCGTGAGTTCTTG
>JABEUY010000104.1 GCA_013044175.1 Bacilli bacterium | reverse complement strand
GCTCGTTTTAGGAGGTTTTCGAAGCAATTGATACCATTCATAAGCAAATAATGCAGTCAAAAGTAGAACGCCACTGATAAAGAGAAGTAATGGGATGATTGTTGTCGCATAGAGGCTTGGTGAGGATAAATCGATGAAGAGTCGACCACCTAAACCGCCGATAAAAAACGTGCTCAAAATCAAAAAAAGTATATTTTTTGAAGATAAAGATAACTTGCTTTGTGCATTCCTTTGAAAGGACCAATGGTGAGAAGGCGTCAAGGTAAAAATAAAAGGTAGAAATGCGATGCCACGAAACACACTGGATACTAAGCTTACATGCGGTTGCGTCGGGTGCGTAGAGATCATGATTACCGTGAATAGGCTTGTCGCGATAAAGAAAAAAGGTAACCATCGTAAGCCGGCGAGGAGCGGTTGCAAAACGCGACTGAGCAGAAGCAAGAAGCGTGATACAGGAAAAGTAACCCAAATATCATCGAAGGACTGAGAAGTAGAGTTAGCGATACTGGATGAAAAGAAAGCGATGATCAGCCATTGGATCGTCATGACAGTAAGAAAATACGAAGGAACGTATAGCACTTCAGAGAATAACCACGTCAAAAGAAGCAAGACCCCATAGACAACCCAACGTAAGCTTTTCCAGTGAAAACGGGTTTGCAGACTTTTTGAACTACTCTGTTCAAAAGCGAGTAATAATTTGAGCGTTTGCCAGTTTGTCATGCAAAAACCTCCCGATAGCGACTTTCTACGGAATAGCCCCGTTCCCGCAAATCTTCGACGGCATCGACAGCGCGTACTTTTCCATCTTGTAAAAAAACAATACGATCAAACAACGATTCCATTTCACGAATATCATGCGTTGCGATGAGAAATGCACGTTCTCCATCGGCAAGACTTTTCACGACGGTCGTCGCGATGCGCTCGCGAGTGAGTAGATCGACCCCAGTGAAGGGTTCATCGAGAAGTACAATGCGTGAGCGTCTGGCCATACAGGTTAGTAATTGCATGCGGGCTTCCTCGCCACGAGAAAGCGAAGAGAGTTTAGCTTCTTTTTTGATTTCAAGCTCTTCGATAAGATGCGCTGCGCGATCGTCATCCCAATCGGGGAAAATCTTTCGTGCAAATTGTATCCATTGGTCACACGTCAACCAAGCTGGCAATTTCCCTCGATCAGCCAGCACAGCTGTATCTCCAAGTGTCGATACGCCTGCCGTTTGCCCGAAAAGTTTGACACAACCTTGCGACGGCGGCATTACGCCCGATAGTATTCGTAGCAAACTCGATTTCCCTACGCCATTAGGGCCGAGTAAGCCGGCGATTTCTCCAGGATAAATGGAGAACGTCACATCGTGCAGGATCTGTTTTTTTCGTACATGAAAATCCACATGTTCACATTGAATGGCGATCATAGTTTTTCTCCTTCCTCGTTCTCTTTACGTGCGATCTCGATGATTTGCTCGATCGTCATGCCGAGCGATTTCGCAGTTTCCTCCCATTTTTCATAAGCAAGGCGCGCGAGCACCTTCTTGCTTTTCTCGAGGATCGAAGGGTCTTTTGTCACGAATGTACCCTGACCACGAAAAGTTTGTAAGAAACCTTCTCGTTCTAAATCGGCATAGGTTCGCATGACGGTGTTCGGATTGACGCGAAAGATACTGGCAAACTCGCGTACGGCAATGATACGTTGTCCTGCCTGCAATTCGCCTTTTGCGATGGCCGAACGAATCATATCGGCAAATTGTTCAAAGAAAGATCGATTCGTATCGAGTGAAATCGCCGGAGGGCGCCAAGGTTCCATGAGTGTCATCGAATCACCTCTTGTCTATATTGTATTAGTATGATTAATACAAAGTCAACAGCAGATCTTCAGCTTAGAAGTTTATAAACGTGTATAGTAGAAGTAGCGTGGTAGCCTTACGCGCCAAGGGAGAGATAGGCACGATGATAAAAACGAATAAATTAGCCGCAGTTCTTGCGGCCATGATAGTCAGTGTACCGATGATGATGGCAAGCACAGAAGCTTTTGCTGCTACAGCCTCACAAGCACCGAATGTTTCAAAAGCGACTTTTCTTTATAATCTTTGGTCGATCGGTAATGCCAATGTTCCGCCTTTAACTTCAAGTCCTTATAAGGATGCCCCGATTGGAACATGGCAATGGAATACGATTCAAACGGCGATTCAATATGGCATGCTCTCACCGGATAGCAAGACTCATTTTGGTGTTAATGATCCGATTACACTCCAAGAAGCCTCTTCGATTTTGCAAAGTTGGATTAATTTTTCTTTGCCGAGCACGATGACGCCGCTTGCGTGGATGCAAGCGAAAGGTGTTTTGCCCGCAGGAAAACCGACAGCAACGCTGAGCCTTGCGCAAGATCTTCAAACGATGAACGTCCTTAAACAACTCTATTCAGGTAATTTTGATTATCTTCCTTCTTCTTGGAATATGACGACGACGGAAGCGGGGAATCTAATTCGTGGCATGAACCGATTGACGATCTTGCCGTATGCCCAAGAACAGTCGAAGGAAAATACGACTCTTACGTTAGTTCCTTCAGCAAAGGGTGCTAAAAATGCACAAATCACATCGGCACTATCGCAATTGGATCTGTCACGTAACGTTGTAACCTCCATCCAGATTGCGACACCATCAACGAAGAATAATGAATCCTTGACTTCGGTGATCGTGACAGAGAATGGTCAACAAGTTCAAAATGATCAAGTGTATCAACTCGGTGCAGCGGAATACGCGAATCAAGGAAGTGGGTGGCAACAGCTCCCTTCTGCATTTACGACCTTCGCGACGCCAACTTCTAATTTTCAGAGTAGTGATTTTGCAAAAATGACGATCAAAGCGACGTCGAATGGCTTGTCTTCTTACCAAGGTGTTCTCGATTTTTCCAATCCGGCATTTTTATCGACGATGGTCGATCAATTTGCTTCGGATGCAGGACTTACTTTGACTAAGTCGCAGAAACTTGCCTTAGGAAAAGTGATCGCAAAAGAGGCGAAGTCTAACGTAGCCTATAAGGTCGAACTTGATGCTACGCATCTTCCGCTTGTTCGCACTGTGCAAACGACTTTTCAACTTATTCTTCCCCCGTCGGTGATTCCGATCGGTTCGAAGGCGCAACAGACACAATTTAATGCGGATGTAAAAAGCATCGATTATTCGTACACGCTAAGTCAACAGTTTGCGTTTGCGCCAAAATCGATACCTGTCCCTGCAGGGTTATTGGGCAACAGTAAAAGCTAATAAAAGTATGGTGAAATCCCTTCGCGAAAGGCATGCGTGGAGGGATTATTTCATTTTTGTAACAAACTTCAGCTAAACGCCAGGTTTTTATTACATTATGATTACACTTTGATGACAAGGGGTGTAACAACGATGCGTTCACGCTGGATAACGACCGTAGCGACAACTTCATTAACGCTTGCTCTTGCAGCAAGTACATTCACAGGTGGGCTGGCTTTCGCCAAAACACATCAAGCCAAAAAACCGGTACATACAAAAACGATGGCGACGATGCAATATGCTCACGCTAACTTAGTGGGTGTTGGAAAATCCAAAGCTCATGGTATGGCTACGCTCGTACTCGATACGAAAACAAAAGTATTAACCGTCACTGAAAAAGTGTGGGGATTGGCAAAAGGCCTTCATCCAACGCATATCCATCATGATGTAAATGGCAAGGCAACAGGAATTCTCTATCCTTTAACGAATCTTGAAGCCAGTGCCAAAGGCTATGCGCAAGCCATCACGAAAATTAAGGGCGTAACTAAAATTGCAGAGAATAAGCAATGGATCATCAACGTGCATTTGTCGGGAACCAATTTTGCTGTCGTCGCTGATGGTGTTGTTGTAGCAGGTAAATAAGTACTGGGAAATACGATGAACGTGGACCTCGTGCAACTGCACGGGGTCTTTTCGTGTATTCGTGATAAAATAGTGGAGATCAAGGCTGGACAGAAAGGATGATCGGCCATGAGAAAACCGCCCTTTTATCGTATATTATTGCTCGATATGTTGCGAACGCACGGAGAAATCACCGGATATCAGTTTTCAAAACTATGTAAACAACAAGGGATTGTTTTATCACCAGGCAGTATCTACCCATTGTTGCACGAACTGCTTGATGAAGGACTGGTGAAGGTTCGTATTGATGGGAAGCGTAAAATTTATTCTTTGACGACCATCGGGTCTGAGCGGATCGAATGTTCAGCAGCCTCTCAGGCGCCTGAATTTTTGAAGCAACTTTTCTTTCGCAATCTTAGTCAATTGGTGCATATTCGCTGGGATGATAAAGATGACATTATGAAACTGATCGCGAACGCTGAGGAAGCTAAACGCTATCTAGAGGAATATCTGCAACAATTTTAACCTGGTGTAAGATAGCTTACAGAAAAAAAGCTCAAAACTCGCTCTACTGAGATAAACGTAGTTTATGGAAGAGGGAGCGAGCCTTGCTATCTTTACGCAAAATGTTTTTCGTCATCATGATCGCGCTCGGTTTAACGGTCGTCGTCATTTTGGATCCAACAGTTCGTTCTGCGCTTTTCTCCTTATTTTCTCCTTCCTCAGTCACTCTTCTCCTTCGTCATGCAAGACAACAAGGTTTTTGGGGATTTCTTTTGATTTTCCTTCTTATGCTTGTTCACAGTGTTAGCTTTGTCCCTTCTGAAGTGATTGTTATTGGCGCCGTCTTGTTATATGGCCCGCTTCTTGGCATTGTCTATACTTGGATTGGATCGATGGCGGGAGCACTCCTCTCTTATGGGCTGGCTCGATTTTTTGGGCGATCGCTCGTCGTACGCTTTGTTAAGCCTACGATTCTTGAAAAACTACAAAGTTGGCTAGATCAAAAAGGGACTGTGGGTTTACTTATCCTTCGCTTAATCCCGTTTATATCGTTTAATGCGATCAATTATGGAGCCGGATTTTTAGCGATCGCTTTTTGGCCATTTCTTTGGACGACAGCGATCGGTATTTTACCTGCTACGGTTCTACTCGGTCTTTTTGCCGCGAATTTGACAAACTTACACGCTGCAGAGTGGGTAATGAGCGTGTCGGGTTTCGTCGTCATTCTCGTTGTCGTGCTTCGATGGTATGTGCGACGAAAGCGCAGGTAACCTGATCGGTTGTCATTGTGAATTAGCTTACGGAAGCAACCACGTTCATTCGATAGGCTAGATGACAAGTAATCATCGAAAAGGGGGAGTTGCTGTGGCAAGTTCATCGCATGAGACGTTTGATGCTTCTATTTATCAACAAGATAAGGGCGAAGGGAAATTACAAGGTGGAAGACTGCGATTTTATCGTACGTTGGCGGAGTCAATCGGTGTGCAAGGACCGACGGGTGGTGTCGTCATTGGGGCTTCGATATTGGCAGGGATCTCTGGTGGAGGAACAGCTTTGGTGCAACTTCTAGCTGCGATTGCCATGGGATTTGTCGCGTACGCGTTTATTGTTTTTACCCGTTCCTTTAATAGTTCAGGATCCGTATATGGTTTTATCGGCGCGGTTACTGGGCCGGTTTTTGGTTTTGTGGCCGCTTTTACGCTAATGATGGTGTATGTCAATTTTGCTGGTGGCGTTTTTGCAAGTATTGCTGATGAAGCGCAACCGGCGTTCGCGTCGATCGGTGTTCATCTACCTTGGCAAGTCTATGCCATAATTGCCTTCTTGCTTGTAACATGGATTGCGTTACGCGATATACGAATTTCTTCCACGGTTATTTTACTTCTCGAAGGCGTGTCGATGGCGTAACCCACGGCATGGTGAAAGTCCTAGTCGATACGAAAGGGAAGTTGCTTGGTGCGCATATTGTGGGGTCGCATGCAGGCGAGTTGATTGCACCACTCGTGTTTGCGATGCGTTATCATCATTCTCTAGGCGATTTTTCAAGAGTTATCCATGCCTATCCTACGATGATGGAAGGTATCCTGCAGACTTCGCATCGCTATTGGCAAAAAAAGCTTTTTGATAGCCCGCTGCCCTGGTGGATTCAAGTCGTACGCAGAAGATGAAAGATTGAACATTACGCTCGGCTAAAATAAGTTCCAGACCTGCTGGAGCAGTAAGACGAAGGTGATCAGGATAAAAATCGGGCGAATGAAGGTTACGCCTTTACGCATGGCGATCTGTGGACCGATGAGCGCGCCGAGGATCATGGCGCCCCCTAGAATGATCCCGTAGAAAAAGTCGATCGAATGGAGAACGGCAAACGCAGCGAGTGCGGCGATGTTGCTGGCGAGATTGAGCACTTTCGCGTTGCCAGCCGCCGAAATGAAATCAAAGCCGATAAAAAGGAAAAAGAGAATGAGAAAGGAGCCGGTTCCTGGTCCGAAAAAGCCGTCATAAAATCCGATAATCAGAGCGACGAACGCGGCGATCAGCCACGTTTTTTTCGTAAATGAGGAAAATGTCATGTGACGTCCAATGTCTTTTTTCCATATCGTATAGAGAAGTACAGCGAAGAGTAATACGATGACGAGCGGTTTGAGAAATGAAGTCGAGAGATGATGGACGATGATGGCGCCTACGATTGCGCCAAGTAAGGACAATGGCAGAAGGACTGCAACGACTTTCACGTTGATTTTGCCGGAACGAAAGTAAGAGGTGCTACTCGTGAGTGCGCATAACGTGCCTGCAAATTTATTGGTGCCAAATGCGAGCGTAGGTGGCAAGCCGAGTGAAAGCAGGGTAGGTAGTGTGATCAAGCCGCCACCGCCGACTGTTGAATCGATCAACGCAGCGATAAAGCCGAGTAAAAAGAGAATAAGGATGGAACTGAGTTGAGGATGTACCATGGTCGCAATACCTGCCTTGCCACGTCTTCTTTGCCCGCTAGTGTAGCATATTTTTGCTCATGAAAAGCACCTGCATGAAATTCTGCATGTTTTGCCAAACTAACAAAAAGATGACGAGAGAGGGGATTAGCATGAGTTTTTTAAATAGCAAAAAACTACCCCACGAAGAGCCTGTCTATGAGAATCGGGAAGTTTGGCAATGCAAATCGTGTACATGCTGGGCGCAAAAAGAATATGTCCTCGAGGATGTGCCGACGTGTCCGCTTTGTCATGAACCGATGGAACCGATCACAAAGTTGATCAGACTTTCCTAGAAAAAGAGAAAAAGGTGACTGTAATTCGTCTCGTAACGCGTTATGATGAAACGTAGTTAGGAGGCGAAGTTTCTTTGAAGAAAACGCTATCGTTGCATGGAACTTGGCATTTTTCAAAAGTAGGCAGTGATACGGTGATGGCAGGCATCGTGCCAGGCAGTGTGCTTGCTGATCGGTTGCGAAATGGTGATATTGAGGATCCTTTTTACCGTGATCGCGAAGAGACGGCGGCGAAATTGCTCTGTTCGGATGATTATCGCTATATGCGCACATTTGTGTGGGATGAAGAGAAGGTGCAGGGAGAAACGATCTGGCTTTGTTGTGATGGAATCGATACGCTGGCGACGATCTTCCTTAATGGTAAAGAGATTGCGAAAACCGATAATATGCATCGTCTGTACCGCTTTGATGTTACGGCTGACGTACGTCAAGGGGAGAATCACATCGAGATCGTGCTGCGATCGACATTGCCTGTGATCGAAGCGTTACATGCGCAAGATCCGATCTGGGGTTCGACCGATTCGATCCCTGGTTATTCGCATATCCGTAAAGGGCATTATATGTATGGCTGGGATTGGGGTCCGCAAATTCCGGATATGGGGATCTGGCAAGGAATTCGATTAGAACAAACGGATTGCGTTAGCCTTGCCGATGTTTTACTTTTACAACATCATGAGATGAATCAAGTTCGCCTTGAGGTAAAAAGTGCGTGGCAACACTATGGTAACGTTCATGCTGAGGTGGAAATCCGTGTTGAGGTGCGTCAACAAGGCGAAAGCATCGTTCATACTTCGCAATTTTTTACCGGGGAGGATGCGATTGTTGACGTCGTGATTCCTTCGCCAGAATTATGGTGGCCAAGTGGTTATGGGAAGCAGCCGCTATATGATGTAATCGTCACGGCAAGTACAAAAGGACAAGTTCGCGATGAAATTCGCAAAACGATCGGACTTCGTACTGTGCAACTTCGTCGTGAAGCGGATCAGTGGGGTGAATCGTTCGAATTCGTTGTCAATGGTGTGCCTATCTATATCAAGGGCGCCAACTACATTCCGGAAGATCTTTTGACTGGACGCTTGCATGAAGCGCGTACACGACGCTTGTTAGAAGCTGCGATTACGGCGAACATGAATTGTGTGCGTGTCTGGGGCGGCGGCAAATATCCGGAAAATGAATTTTATGCGCATTGTGATGAACTTGGTTTGCTCGTCTGGCAAGATTTTATGTATGCCTGTAGTCAGTATCGTATGACGTCGGAATTTGAAGAGAATGTTCGCCAAGAGGCGATCGACCAAGTGAAACGTCTTCGCCATCATGCGAGTCTGATGTTGTGGTGTGGTAATAATGAGATTGAGACCGCCTTCGTCAATTGGGGACTTCCTGTAACGCCTGACTTGGAAGCGGATTACTTGAAGTTATATGAAGACATCTTGGCAAACGTGGTTGCTTTACAGGATCCACAACATGATTATTGGCCGTCCTCGCCATCTTCTGGCGGTAATTTTGATGATCCAAACGCAGAAAATCGTGGCGATGTCCATTACTGGGCAGTATGGCATGAACTTAAACCGTTTACGGAATATCGTCAGTTTCATTTTCGCTTTTGTTCGGAATTCGGCTTTCAATCCTTTCCGACCGATAAGACAGTGGCGACATTCACAGAGCCAGAAGATCGTAATATTTTCTCGTATGTGATGGAACGTCATCAAAAAAACGGAACAGCCAATCAAAAAATTCTCTACTATCTATCTCAAAACTATCCCTATCCGAAAGATTTCTCAAGTGTGCTGTATGCCTCGCAGATTTTGCAAGCGCAAGCGATCACGTATGGTGTCGAGCATTGGCGTCGTCACCGTGGACGCAATATGGGTGCGATCTATTGGCAATTGAATGACTGCTGGCCGGTTGCTTCGTGGTCGAGTATCGATAGTGAAGGCCGCTTCAAGGCGCTCCATTATGCGGCGAAACGATTTTATGCGCCACTTTTGCTCTCTGTGGAAGAGACGCAAACCACGGTGAAACCATGTATTACAAATGACCTGACTACACCGGTCGACGTCAAAGTCGTCTGGTCTCTTCGTCAAGCAGACATGAAGGTGCTTTGTGAAGGGCAATGGGTCGGTACGGCGGAACCGCTTTGTGCGACATGGTTACCTATCTTGGATTTCTCGCAAGATTTTCTTGCGGATCAAGATAAACGGCGTGAACGGTACTTTGCTTATGCGCTTTATCATGATGGCGTTTGTGTATCGTCAGGGACGACGCTGTTTACACCAGCCAAACACTTTCGTTTCTTAAACCCAACGCTTCAAGCTTTTGTACAGGACGCAGGGGATGCCTTTCTCGTGACGGTTGAAGCACAGGCGTACGCGCGGTATGTGGAGATTGATTTAAGAGAAGCGGATGCGATTTTCTCCGATAATGTTTTTGATATCGCAGATCGTGAGCCTGTAAGGTTGCGCGTTGAGAAATCCTCCCTATCGACGCCTTTAACCAAAGAAGCCTTCGAGAAGCAACTGACGTTACGCAGCGTTTATGATTTATCTCACTAAAAGGATCAAAAAAACCAGCCTGGCAAAGCGTCTTTGCTTAGCTAGGCTGGTTTGTCTAAGATTACGATAATTTTCCTTGCCAACTCATCACGCCACCACGGACGTTGATCACTTTCGTGAAGCCTTGGCGTTTTAGCGTTCTGGCCGCCATCATACTGCGCGAACCACTACGGCACATGACGATGATCTCGTCATTTTTATCCCAATTCGCACACTCTTTAGCGACAGTGGCTAAAGGGATATTCTTCATGCCTGCAATATGGCCGCCTTTGTATTCAGCGGGTTCTCGCACATCGATAAATTTACGATTTTGTTTATCTTCAAGCAGGGTTTTTAGTTGTTCTGCGGTGATTGAAGTGATCCCTTTTCCTCCGCGCAGGCGTAGTAGAAAAAAGAGGATGATAGCAGCGAGTATAATCCAATAGACGATCGACAAAGTGATCTTCCCTTTCTGTTCATGGTATCATGAGGTTGATTATATACCCATATAGGTATATTGAAAAGTGCAAGAACGCAGGGATTGGTGAAAAAACGGCGAATAAAATAAAGTGATAATCTATTATCGATAGCGAACAAGGTTTGGAGCGACGTTATGAAACAAAGACGATTCTATCTTATGCTTTCGGCCGCTGCGATCGCATTCTCATCGATCGTCGTTCAGGCGAATGCAGCCTCTTTACAACAAGAAAAAAATCTCATGCAGCAACTTCAACAAGAATCGGCACAGACGACACAAGATATCGCCATCAAAAAAGCGCGGGTTGTATCTTTACAAGCGCGTATCGCGCAAAATGAACAGTCTTTGCACACTTTGCAGACTGCTATGCAGCAAAATTTGGTGCAAACGCGTGTTGTGTCGCACCAAGTGGTGATCGTTCAAAAGCAGATTCGCCAAAATGAAGTAGAGCTCGAAACGACGAAAAAACATCTGCAAGAACAGATGAAGATGATCTATGAAAATGGTGGCGAATCACAGCTTGCTGTGCTCTTGCAATCAAAAAGTTGGAGTGATTTCGTCGGAAGGATCTATCTACTGGTCACGATCGCCAAAGCGGATAAACAACTTAGTCAAAAAATTAGTAACTTGCGCAAGGCGCTCGATGCGCGTCGGGCGCATGTGGAAAGTCTTTATCGAAGTCTTGTGCGACGTCACGCAGAGTTTGCGGCACTTCAACAAGCCGATCAAGTGATCCAAGAACAACAACAGGTGCAGATGCGTGACCTATCTTTACACATTCAAGCCGATAATGCGAAAAGAGGTATGCTGGAAAGTCAGATCCATTTGACGAGTCAACAGATTAGTCAGATTATCGCAGAGACAAAGCAAGCAGAAGAACTGGTTAAAAATCCGACGTATATCACAATGACGCAAAAATCGATGCAAACATTAAATGGTGTGAATCTATTACACTATGCGGAATCTTTCTTAGGAACTCCATATGTATGGGGTGGTACGCAACCAGGAGGCTTTGATTGTTCAGGATTCACGCAGTACGTGTTCGATCATTTTGGGGTATCGATTTATCGAACTTCGGAAGAACAGTTTGCAGAGGGAGTTTCCGTTCCTTCAAGTCAATTGTGGATCGGCGATCTTGTGTTCTTCAGTACGTATGGACCTGGGGCAACGCATGTCGGCATTTATATCGGCAATGGTGCGATGATCGATGCGCAGGATAATGGGGTGAGTATCGATCAGGTTTTTGGCTATTATTGGGGCGTGCGGTATATCGGTGCCCGCCAAATCGTACACATCAATTGATGTGTACGGTTTGTGGTGAGTCTAGTTTTTTATTGAAAAATAGGATGATCGCATTGAAGAAAAGGACGACCATCGTCACGTAAAAAACCCAACGGATACCAAAGGCAGCAGCTACCGAGCTTCCGAGCAAGGGACCGATAAGATTACCAAGAAATAACGAGGATGAGTTAAAGCCATACGCGGTCGCCATAATGCGCGCTGGTGCAAGTTTTTTGACAAGAACGTTCAGTGAGGGGATCATGCCACCGATAAAGAGACCGAGTAAAAATCGACCGATTAACAGCACAGTTAAGTTGTGGGCAAGCGCCTGTGGAATATAGGTGAGCATAGCCATGAGTAAAGCGAGAATAAGGATTTTGCGCTGACCGATACGATCTCCCAGTCGACCAAGTGTGGGTGCGCCAAACAGATTGGCGATACCGGTGATCGAGACGACGAGGCCTGCGATCAGTGCGATGTGACTACCCGTATAGATCGTTTTAGCGAAAATGGAAACGATCGGTTCGATACTCATCATGCCGACTTGGATAAAGGTCGAAGCGAAAAAAACGGGCAGTAAAGGACGTAATTCACGAAGGGTGGTTTTTTCACGCTTCTTTTTTGTCGTAGCGCGCGTGTGATTTTCATGAACAAAGAACAGAACGATAACACTAGCTAGACATAAAAGCAATCCGGTTAGGTAAAATACACCTTTATAGCCAAAGGTTTCGGCGAGTGCACCACCAAGTAAAGGTCCGATGAGATTCCCTGCGATCGCGCCGGTGGAAAGTGTGCCTAGCGCTCGACCGGAATGCTCATCCGGGGTAATGGAGGCTTGAAGGGAGACGGACATCGAGATAAAACCGGAGAAAACGCCGTTAAGCAGTCGCAATAATAAAAGTTGCCAAGGTGCATTGACGAGTCCCATCAATCCTGTCACGATTCCCATGCCAAAGCCAGCACGAAGTAACATGATCTTACGACCATGACGATCCGCAAAAGCACCCCAGATCGGTTGAAAGACGACTGACATGACGAATTGTGCCGAGAAAATCCAGCCAGACCATTGTTCGACAGCGGGTAAAGAGTGAACGCCTAGCGATTGTATATAGAAGGGTAGAAAGGGAATGACTAAACTCATTCCAGCTGTAATGGAAAAATTAGCGACCCAAAGTATCCACATCGTACGTTTCCAGTTTGTCATTGTAAAAATGCCACCTTACGTGAGTGTGCTATTATGTTGCTTCACTACATAATAGCACACTCACGCTTCCCGATTTATCGCGGAAGATAAATCGGGAAGAATTCACAGGTTCCCTGTGATTACACGGTGGGGACAGTTTTGCAGACAGTTGCATGGGAAGGGACGAATAGGAAGAACAGAACGAAAATGATCAAGAAAACAACAGCCCAGCGGGTGTAACCGCCAAATGCTCCGCCATCGTACACGCCACATTCTCCTTTCTACGTAGGATCAATGAATCGATTAATAGGCACCGCCAGCACCCATACCGTAGCCGGGTACGAGCAAGAAGAATAAGACGAAGATAATCAGAAAAACCACAGCCCAACGCGTGTAGCCTCCGAATGTTCCGTACACGTTAACCCCTCCTCTCCTGCGGATAGCACAACTTATGTACAGGACGCAAAAGCCTTGTAGGACGTATGACCTGCAATAAAAGCCCAAAAAATTCATAATGAAAGCGTTGGCAAGGTACTGATGCCTCTTGCTATTTCATGAAGCTAAGATTAATATGAATTTAGAATTCAACTGACTGGTCAGTTTAAAGGTGGTGATACGATGCATGATCAAAAAGAGTCAGCGATATTTCAAGCAGCCATCGATCTTTTCGCCCAAAAGGGATTTGAACGAACGACGATGGAAGAGATTGCGGCCGTTGCGAATGTGTCCAAAGGCACTTTATTTTATCGTTACACGAGCAAAGAAGAATTGTTTGTCAAAATCGTCCGCCATGCGCTCGATCGTTTCTTTTCGACAGGAAAGGCTGCGATTGCTCCGATCATTAAAGCGCGCGACAAGCTAGCACTGATCTTGTCCCTGCAGATTCAATTGGCTTTTCAAAATCCTAATCTTGCAAAGTTGTTATTTCGTGAAGTCTGGGGAATTGTAGATCGCTATCCTTTATTACGCCAGCAATTCGACGAATATTTGCAGTATCTGCGCGTGATTATCGATGAAGGGATCGCTTCGGGTGAGTTGCGCGAGTTAGACAGTGAGATGCTGGCGGTCGCGATGTTTGGCATGACGGCGGCAGCGACGATGCAAGCTTTATTGTTGCCAGAACTCGATCAAGCAAAATTCATGGCTGAAGAATTGCAACGCGTGATTTTACAAGGTATCGAAGGAGGGGAGAAAAATGACGATTCATTATCGTGATGTGTCGATTCATGAAGGTCGCAAAAAATTGATTAAGGGATTTACGGCGACGTTTGAGACAGGCACAATGGGGATTTTTTACGGGTCAAGAAGTAGCGCGAAAACGCAACTGCTTCTCGCTGCCGCAGGACTTTATAAATTTGCACAAGGATCGATTCAACTCGGTGAGATCGATGTAAAGAAGCATCCTTTTCAAGCGAGAAGAAATGTCGGATTGGCAGCGAGTCCAACAGCAAATCCACTTTTAAGTCATTTATCCGTTCATGAAAATATGATGGTGCAGGCAAGATCACTGCATTGCCATCGACCACGGGAAGTCGTTAAACATTGGTTAGATCATTTTGGACTAGGTGCCTACGAGAACATTGCGGTCGATCATTTATCAGAATATCAAATTGCCATGGTCGGCGTCGCGATGGCGATGCTCAATGATCCTGCGCATGTTTTTGTCGATGAACCTGAAAGAAGATTGACCACGGAAGAAACGGAACGGTTTCTTCAGCAACTCGTCGCATTAAAAGACTTGGGAAAGACGATTATTATGACGACGAGAAGACAAGAAACGCTCGCTTATGGTGATGCTGTGGTCCATATTCCCGATTTTGAGGAGGTGAAAGAACTTGAATCCATTGCTCATTACGTATCTCGAACTGAAAAGACTGATACAAAATCGCTTTAAGCGTGTAGCGTTAATCGGTGTGGCACTCATTCCACTTCTTTATAGTTTTTTGTATCTGTATGCGTTCTGGGATCCATATGGTCATCTAACCGCGATGAAAGTGGCGGTTGTTAATCTGGATCATGCAGCAATAGCAGATGGTCAAACGATTACAGCGGGTCAAGATCTTATCAACCAATTAAAGACGGATCATACCGTGGGTTGGGTGATGACGAATCGTAAAAATGCCCTCACAGGACTCGCCAAAGAAAATTATGAACTTGCTTTAGTTATACCTACTAATTTTTCGCAAAAAATCGCGGATGAAACGGTATTGAAAGGCAAGAAACAGTCGGATGGTCAAGCAATCTTGCAGTACTACACCAATCCAAGCAATAATTTTTTGGCTGAGCAGGTCGGTAATAAAGTCATGGCGGTATTAAATGGCGATGTGAATCAACAAGTCGGTGCAGGGTTTGTAAAAGGGATTTTTCAACAGACCGTCACGATGAAATCGCCCTTGCATAAGGCGGTTACAGGGAGTGAACAACTTGCACAAGGTCTTGGTACTGCACAACAGGGTGCTTCCTCTTTGCACCAAGGACTGTCGCAAGCGACGACAGGCGTAAGCACGTTGCATCATGGCTTGGCTCAATTAACCACAGGCGCTGATCAATTGCATACGGGCTTAACAACCTTGCAGACTGGCTCGGGTAAAATGGCGCAAGGCGCATCGCAAATTTCGCAAAATCTCACGAAAGCGACAGAAGCAACCACGAAATTAGATCAAGGGATGTCAAAAATCGCTGGCGGATTGAGTGTGGCACAACAGCAATTGCTAACTGCGGCGAACGGTGCTTCCAAAATCGCAACGGGTACGCATCAACTGACACTCGGTTCGGGTGCGTTAGTGCAAGGGATTGCCAAAGCAAGTCAAGGTGCTGTTGTCTTACATCAAGGCGCTGTTGCCGTAGCAGGTGGTATTCAATCGGCGCAACAACAATTGCAACAAGCGAGTGTCGGTGCTTCTCAATTGGCAAAAGGATTAACTTCCGCTGGTCAAGGTACTACTCGATTAGCCAATGGCGTGGGACAAATCACGCAGGCGATCCATCAGGCATCTTCAGGAGCTTCGCAAATTCAAGTGGGGCTAACAAAGGCTTCCAGTCAACTGCAATCAGCTTCGTCAGGAGCTTCACAATTAGCGACAGGACTCAACGCCGCGAATGGTGGGACGCAGTCGTTGGTTCAGGGGTATGGACAACTTGCCACAGCGGCGACACAGATCCATGCTGGTGCCTCGCAATTAGCGACAGGCATTACGACCTTTCAAACTTCTTTGGTCGATCCGCAAAAAGGTGTTCCAGCGTTATCCAATGGCCTTAGCCAATTGGTATCGGGATTACAACAGGCAACGCATGGCTCGGCAACTGCGGGTACCGCGCTTACTACGATGTCAGGCGCACTTTCACAACAAATCGTACCTGGCGTCAATCAGGATGATCAAGGATTGCAAGTGGCGATCGGCGAATTACAAGGTGCACTTAAAACAAATCCAAATCTAACGACGAATGTCGATTTTCAAACGGCGCTTGCGACGGTAACGAAAATCGAGCAGACGTTAAATTATTCCAATCAACAAGGTATCTCTGCTGGTCTCTCGTCTGTTGCGCACGGAGTAACCCAAGTGGCGCAAGGTATTAATCAGACAGGATCGACGCCGAGTACTATGGGATTAACGGCAAGTCTGACGGCATTACAACAAGGCGCAACGCAGTTGCAAACAGGCGTTACTGCCATGCAAACGCAAGCTACACAGGGATTATCGGCTTTACAAAATGGCGCAAGTTCACTAAGTCAAGCGACAACAGCTTTCGCACAAGGTGCGACGACCGCCAATCAAGGTGCACAAAAAATAGGACAAGGAATGACGCAACTCGCGCAAGGTGCTAACCAGTTGGCACAAGGTTTGCAACAGGGCAATACGCAATTTACACAACTTGTGCAAGGCTCGACGCAGCTTTCATCCGGCTTATCACAGATTGAAGCTGCGAATCCAGCTGTTCAGGCTGGTGCTAAACAATTAACCAGTGGGTATGCAACACTTGCAAAAGGTGCCGATATGCTTTCGACAAAGCTTGGTCAAGGCGCAAGCCAATTCCAAAAGTTAGTCAACGGTTCAGCACAGTTAGCGTCGTCATTAGGATCACTGCAATCGGGTAGTTCGGCACTCGATCAAGGCGCACAAAAATTGCAAAATGGTATGGCACAACTGCAAACGGGCGTCTCGTCTTTACAGACAGGATTACAATCAGGCGCAAAACAATTTCAACCTTTGGTCGCAGGTGGTCATCAGGTCAATGCTGGTCTTAGTGCCTTGCAACAAGGCATGGTGAAATTAACGAACGGTTCGATCGCGTTACAGCATGGTACTACTGCAGCACAAAATGGAATACAGCGTCTTGTTTCGGGAAGTCAAATGCTCGCGCAAAATGAAGCGAAAGCGACAACGGCAACCGTCACCTTACACAATGGCCTTGTTGCTTTAACTTCAGGGGCGAATAGTCTCACGTCGGGACTTTCGACCCTGCAACAAGGTTCAATAACGCTTCATCAAGGCTTACATTCAGGATATAACACGTTACTGAGCAACCTTCCGACCCATCAGCAATCTCTCGCGAATGCGATGACCAATGCGGTGACTGTGAAAGAGTTCGCAACCCATCCTGTGAATAATTATGGTACGGGCTTTACGCCTTACTTTATGCCATTAGCCTTGTGGGTTGGTGCCTTGATTCAATTCTTTATCTTGAACATGCGCGACAATCG
>JABEUY010000103.1 GCA_013044175.1 Bacilli bacterium | reverse complement strand
TACAACATGGTGCAAGCTGCGGTAGCGGGTGCGGAACGTGTCTTTGCCGTGCTTGATGAACAAGATGAGCAAGAACCTTGGTTAGAAGCGGTGACAGATTTACCGAAATTAGCAGGCGATGTTGTTTTTCAAGACGTAACTTTCGGGTATCAGGAAGGACAACCGATCTTACATGAGATCTCTTTCTCGGCGAAAGTCGGTGAAACGATCGCGTTGGTTGGCCCTACAGGTGCGGGAAAGACGACGATCATCAATCTGCTAACACGCTTTTATGCGATCGATCAAGGTAAGATTATGCTCGATGGTATGCCGATTGAACAAATGCCGAAAGAAGCGTTGAGGCAGCAACTCGGTATTGTCTTGCAAGATGCTTATCTGTTTGCCGATACCATTCGCGAGAATATTCGCTTTGGTCGTCTTGATGCGACCGACGATGAAGTCGAAGAAGCGGCAAGGCTGGCCAATGCGGATTTATTTATTCGCAAATTACCACTGGGTTATGCGACAACGTTGTCTTTAGAAGGTGGGAATCTGAGTCATGGACAACGTCAGTTGATCACGATTGCAAGAGCGATTCTGGCGAATCCGAGTATTCTGATTCTTGATGAAGCGACAAGCAGCGTTGATACGCGAACGGAAGTTCATCTTCAAGAGGCGATGCAACGATTGATGCAAGGGCGGACAAGTTTTGTGATCGCACATCGTTTAAGCACCATTCGTCACGCGGATCAAATTCTTGTGATCGATGGTGGGAGAATTGTGGAACGAGGATCGCATGAACAATTGATGGCAAAGCAAGGGTTTTACTATGATCTTTATGAAAGTCAGTTTAATAAAGAAGTTTCGGCATGATGGCTTGACAAACGAATGGCGCTTTGATATTCTATCAAAGTCACGTTAAGGGTTGCATACGATAAAACGTCGGTGCACAACGTCATGGAGCTGTGGTGTAGTGGCCCAACATGCCTGCCTGTCACGCAGGAGACCGCGGGTTCGAATCCCGTCAGCTCCGCCATCGTAAGCCGGGGATAGAGAAAGCAATTTCTCTATGCTCGGTTTTGCTTTTTATAAAATCAGATTTGACTTGTAAGAAGTAAGACTCTAGCATAGAGAGCAAGCAGGTTGTCTGTTATTGCGAGTAAGGGATGAGCGCGATGATTCGTTATAAATTTTTGGGTCATTCGACTGTGTTGATCGAAATTGATGGCACGCGATTTATCACCGATCCCATCGTATCCAATCGCGCCTTGGTCGTTCGGCGCAAACGTCCTGCCGTGTATGAAGCAGAAGATCTTGTCGATATTGATTATGTCCTTCTATCCCACGCACATTGGGATCATTTAGATCGTCCCACCCTTCGTAAAATTGCTAAACGAAGCCAAGCTCGTGTAATTTGTCCACATGGGCACTTGTCCTTATTAGCTGATTTGGGTTTTACGGATATTCATGAGATGGGCATGGAAGAGCGGTTGACACTTGGTGCTTTTACGTTTAGTTTGACGCCGGTTAATCACCGCGGAAAACGTTGGTTTGAACGATATCGTGCGTCAGCAGGTATTTTTGTAAAAAACGCACAGCATAGCTTCTGGTTTGCCGGCGATACGGGTTATCGTGCCGATTTTCGAAAAGGTATGCAAGAGACGCATCCTGACGTGGCACTTGTGCCAATCGGTTCGTATGAGCCGAGGGAATGGTATCACATTATGCACATGTCGCCAGAAGATGCCCTTAAAGCGTTTCTTGATATCGACGCGAATTACATGTTACCGATTCATTGGGGCGCTTTTAAGATGACGCGCGAGGAAGTCCATGAACCTCCGCTTGTGTTGCGCCAACTCGTCGCTGATCATCCAGAACTTGAAAAGCGAATTTGGTGGCTGGAACCTGGGGATGCTAAAGAATTCGCTAGTAAAATCTAACAGAGACGTTTTTGCATTGACAAACTACGCTACTTCGTTGTATATTACTTCTTGTCTTGCAAAGAAAGGTTTGGCTCGGTAGCTCAGTCGGTAGAGCAGAGGACTGAAAATCCTCGTGTCGGCGGTTCGATTCCGTCCCGAGCCACCATCTTAGAAGCAGATGTAAGCGGAAGTGGCTCAGGGGTAGAGCATCGCCTTGCCAAGGCGAGGGTCGCGGGTTCGAATCCCGTCTTCCGCTCCATGTTATGCCGTGGTGGCGGAATAGGCAGACGCAGCAGACTTAAAATCTGCCGGGCAGTGCGCCCGTACCGGTTCGAGTCCGGTCCTCGGCACCAAATTAAGATACAAAAAGCGCGGATTCTCAGGCGACTGAAAATCTGCGCTTTTCTTTTGCATTATATTTCAGTCCTGAGTGTGATCTGCGGTATACTGGCAAGTCGATTGCCCATGAAACCCATTTCATTACTTTTAATTTCGAAAATTACGCCTTTGCGTCCCCGAACAGCTTTCGATGCTATAATGGCTTTGCGTGCCAAAGTAGCGCTTTTCATCGACGAAAGAGGTCCTGAAGATGGATTATGTTCAAAGGGGTACCAAAGCATTTCGGCAAATCAATCTTGCACTTTTTGTCGGTGGTTTTGTAACGTTTGCGAATCTATATTGTACGCAACCTTTACTTCCCGTTTTCTCAAAAGAATTTCATCTTTCGCCAACGGTGTCTAGTTTATCGTTATCGGTAACGACGACCGCGTTGGCGATTTTTATGCTCGTCGCAGGTTCTTTATCGGAAGCGTTTGGCCGTAAATCGGTGATGGCAGTGAGTATGGTAGGGACTTCGCTTTTATCCCTCTTGGCAGCCGGAGCGCCAAATTTTCCGTTATTGCTCGTAGCGCGGATCATGCAAGGGATTGTACTCGCTGGATTGCCTGCGATTGCGATGGCGTACCTTGCTGAAGAAGTGGATACGAAAAGCCTCGGTGTGGCGATGGGGCTATACATCAGTGGGAATTCGATCGGTGGTATGGCAGGTCGTATCATCATTGGGATGGTAACCAGTGCGTCCTCGTGGCGTACTGCACTCTTGGTCATCGGTGTGATCAGTGTGGTATGTAGTCTTATTTTTGTGTATGTATTGCCCGCTTCAAAGAATTTTACTTCCCGCCCATTGCAACTTACGTCGCTTGTCGGTACGATGTGGCATCATCTTCATGATATCGGCCTTTTATATCTTTTTTTGATCGGGTTTATGTTGATGGGTGGCTTTGTTACTTTTTTTAATTATATCGGGTATCTCTTGACGGGAACGCCGTATCATCTTAGTCAGGCGATTGCGGGATGGATTTTTGTTATCTATATCACAGGCACATTTAGTTCAACGTTTATGGGGAGACTTGCTGATCGCTGTGGACGTCGCAGGGTGATGTGGATCGCGATTACGATCATGTTACTAGGTGGCCTGATTACCCTTATTCCGACGATCTATACCGTGATTCTTGGTGCAGGCGTATTTACGTTTGGCTTTTTTGGCGCGCATTCGCTTGCGAGTAGTTGGGTAGGTCGACGTGCAACATCAGAACATGCGCAAGCTTCTGCGCTCTATCTATTCTTTTATTATGTCGGATCAAGTATCGGTGGCACATCAGGGGGAGAATTGTGGACTTTGATGAATTGGCCGGGAATCATTGCGATGATTACGGTTATGCTCATCATCGCCCTCTATCTGGCACATCGCCTATCTGCGCTTTATCCGAAACAACTTCGCGTAAAGTAATTTGGCGAACATCACTGAAGATTTGCTATACTCTTTGTATACTTTGGGTAAAAAAGGGGTGGCAAACACATGGCGACGATGATGCGAACCAAACCGACACGAATCGTGGTGATCGGTTCTGGCGCGGTGGGTGCAACTACGGCCTATACACTGTTATTGCGGGACCGGGCGAATGAAATCGTCTTGATTGATGCCAATCGAGAAAAGGCGCATGGTGATGCGCTCGATATGAGTCATGGTGCACCTTTTATCGGAGGTGTGAAAGTTTTTGCGGGTACGTATGAAGATTGTGCAGCGGCAGATATCGTCATCATCACAGCAGGCGCTGCACAACGTCCTGGTGAATCAAGGCAGGATTTAGTAAAGCGCAATATCGTCATTATGCGCGATATCATCAGTGGCGTACTTCGTTATAATCCCGATCCGATCCTTCTTGTCGCGACCAATCCTGTGGATGTACTGACGTACGCTGCTTGGAAATTGTCCGGATTATCACATCGGCGTGTCATCGGATCAGGTACGGTGCTTGATAGTGCCAGATTTCGCTATCTGATCGGGGAGAAGGCTGGCGTGACGCCGCGCAGTGTTCATGGTTACGTCATCGGTGAACACGGCGATAGTGAACTGCCCGCTTGGAGTAAGACAAATATCGTCGGTACGCCTATTGTACTGACATCGGAAGAAAAAGAAGAAGTATTCTCAGCAACGAGAAATGCAGCGTATCAAATCATTCAAGCAAAAGGCTCAACATCGTATGCGATCGCCCTTTCGTTAGATCGCATCTGTGCCTCGATCTTGAATGATGAGTCGGCGATCTTAAATGTATCGAGTTATATTGAAGAATATCATGGGATTCATGATGTATATCTTGGTTTTCCAACGATACTAACTCGTGAAGGCGTACGCGATATCATTGATTTACAACTCGATGAGCAAGAGTTTGAAGCGCTTCATCGATCAGCTACCTACCTAAAAGATCGTATAGCTGAGTTACAACTGTAATTGCAACTTCTTTCGAGAGGCGGAATTAACCGAATTTAGTCGGTAATTCCGCCTCTTTATTTATTGAATTGATTAAGTGAGGCTAAATAGACGTTGAAATGAAATTTTTCCGAAAAAATTATTGCTAAAACAACTAAGATAGTTTATTATCTGAATTAAGATAACCGGGGCGAAGGAACGATGTAATGTAAGCGCTTCTTGTAAGCGGTAGCACTCGGGATCGGACAATGAGAAGGGGGTTTCATGTAGATGAAATACAATCGCTTAGTAGCTTTAGGATCAACAGCTTTGGTAGCCTTGACGATGACCGTTTCCACTAGTATGCCAGCAATGGCTGCAACGAGTGCTAAAGGAAATCTGCAGATTTTTAGCTGGTGGACAGGCGTAGCAAGTAGCAAAGCGTTGAAATCTTTGATTAATGTTTATACCAAAGAATATCCGGGAATGACCGTAACGAATGAGGCTGTCGCAGGTGGTGCTGGTTCGAATGCACATGCTGTTCTTGCGAGTCGCATGGAAGCAGGTAATCCTCCTGGCACGTTCCAAGTACACGGTGGCGGTGGATCGTTGCTTTCTTGGATTCAAGCTGGCGACATGACGCCTTTAAACAATTTGTACAAATCACAAGGCTGGTATAAAGCATTTCCGAAATCCCTTCTTAACCTTTTGACGTATAAAGGCAATATTTATGCCGTACCGGTAGATATGCAACGTGGCAATGTCCTTTGGTACAATCCTTCGATCTTTAGAAAGTACCATTTAACAGCACCGAAAACATTTGCGCAATTCTTTGCGGATGCGGCGGTATTGAAAAAGCATGGCATTACACCACTTGCCCTTGCAAACCATGGTAACTGGGAAGCGACATTACTCTTTAGTGATGTTTTGCTTGGAACAGTTGGCCCTGCGAAATACAATCAGCTGTTAACGGGTAAAGCAAGTTGGAGCATTCCTGGCGTAAAAGCAGCAGCTTCTACTTTTGCCAAAATGATGACGTTTACTAACTCGGATTATGCTGCGTTGCATTGGCAACAAGCAGACCAACTCGTCGCACAAGGCAAAGCCGCGATGAACGTCATGGGCGACTGGGCGCAAGGTTACTTCACGACAGACTTGCACATCAAACCAGGTAGTGGCTTTGGTTGGGCTGCAACACCGGGTACGACGGGTGTATTTGGTGTCGTCACCGATGTATTTGGTTTACCATCTAAACTTAAAGACTCTACCCCGACAACCGATTTCTTGAAAGTTCTCGGTTCTAAAGTTGGTCAAGATACCTTTAATCCACTAAAAGGAACCTTCTCACCACGTCTTGACTCCAATGCTGCGAAGTATGATGCGTATAGCAAGGCGGCGATGAAATCGTACAAGAAAGATCAATTAGCCCTCGTCATCGGTCAAGGCGCTGTTAATCCTGGTTTTACCAACTCGTTTAACAATGCTATGGAAATCTTTGTGACTAATCATAATGTACCGCAATTTGTGTCAGCTTTAGAAACGGCTTCACAAACCAATCCGCTTTCGTAAGATTTTCGGTACTACGATTATTCGGGATTCCTGTCACCAAAGTGGCGGGAGTCCCGAATAAGCAAATACCGATGGGAGGAGTACTATGGAATCATCAAAAGTCCGTCGGCGCAAGTTTCATTGGGACAAGTTTTCAGCAATCGCTACCTTAGTACCCACCTTGGTCGCACTTGGCGTTTTTGTTTA